>SKRW01000056.1 GCA_007118295.1 Paracoccaceae bacterium
ACGCGCGTGGTCTTGCCGGCACCAGGCGGGGCTTGCAGCACAGCGCGGCCATGGGCCGCGATGGCCGCTTTCAATTCGGGCAGGATGTCATCAATGGGCAAACGCATGATCCCCGCTTATGCCGGGGTCTTGCCACGCTTCGCAAGGGGCGACCAGAGGCCTGCGAGGCAATGGCATAACTGTCGGTGCGTCGCCGCGCCACGCGATCAGGCCGGCATGGCCCGGAACGGCTGGCAAACCTTTGTCAGGATCACCTCACCTGAACTCTCTGCTCGCAACCTGCCGACAGGGATTGATCCGGCCAATGCCGCGCAAGGACGGCACACACACGCCGATGGGCGCAACAAGGCCGGAACACAAACAGCACCGAAACCGGCGCGGACAGCCCCGCGCCACTTTGCACCCTGTCAGTCCTCACCCTCGGGGGCGCGGTTCTGTGCGATCAGCACACGCAACGCGGCCTCCAGTTCCGCCATGCGCGCGGCCCCCAGCATCTGCGCAAGCTCTGCCTGAAACGCCATTCCGCGCGCGCCAAGCTCGGCAAAGACCGCGCGGCCCTCGGTGGTCAGCGACAGCACCTCGCGGCGCTTGTCATCCGGCGAGGGCGCGCGCGACAGATGCCCGTCGCGTTCCAGTTGCGACACGGCGCGCGATACCATGGTCTTTTCGAGATGGCTGATGCGGCAGATTTCAGTCGCGGACATCGCGCCGAACTTGCCAAGATTGGCCATGACACGCCATTGCGTGCGCGTCATGCCATATTCGCGCCGGTAGATGGTCGCAAAGGCGTGGCTGCTGGCCTCTGCGGCCTGATTGAGCAGATAGGGCAGGAACGCGTCCAGATCGAACGGGGGCGGCGGCGTGTCACGCATGGGCAGTCGCACTTTCATCCGCCGCAGGGCGCGCTCGGTCAGGATGCGCGGCCTGCACGGCGGGCAGGGCCATGAGTGCCGCCTCGATGGCGCTCAGGCGCGGCAGATCGGCATACTCCACCCCCCAGCGCCGCGCATTGTAGAGTTGTGGCACTAGGCAGATATCCGCCAGCGTCACAGCGTCGCCATGACAAAAGCGCCCGGTTTCGGGATGCGTCAGCATCCCCTCCAGCGCGGCAAGGCCGGGGGCGATATGGCGTTGCATCCATTCTTCAAGCGTCAGCCCCCCGCCCGATACCGCAACCGCCATCTGCGCCACGCGCAGATTGCAGACAGGCTGGATTTCCATCGCAACGGCCATTGCCAACGCGCGCACCCGCGCGCGTCCTGCCGCATCACCCGGCAACCAGCCTGCATTGCGCGTCTCGTTCAGGTATTCGAGGATCGCCAGCGATTGGGTCAGGCTCTGCCCGTCAATTTCCAGTGTCGGCACAATGCCTTGCGGGTTGCGCGCCAGATTGGCCGCGCCCCGCTGCGCCCCTGCCAGCAGGTCCACCTCGACCCGCTCGCAGGCCAGCCCCAACAGGCTCAGACCAATCCGCACCCGGTAAGCCGAGGACGATCGCCAATAGTCATAAAGCCGGATCATCGCCCCCTCCGCCGTTCATCTGAATGAAGATAACCTTGACATTGTTGCAATTGCAACCAATAACAGGGCAACCATTCGGGGAAAGGAACCTGCCATGACCCATCACGCCCTGCCAAAAGGACTTGTCCGCGCCCCATCCGTCGCCGGACCGCATGAAGGCTACATGCCGGGCTTCGGCAATGATTTCGAAACCGAGGCCCTGCCCGGTGCCCTGCCCCAGGGCATGAACTCGCCCCAGAAATGCAATTATGGCCTGTATGGCGAGCAGCTTTCCGGCACGGCCTTTACCGCCCCCAGCCACCAGAACGAGCGCACATGGTGCTACCGCATCCGCCCCTCGGTCAAGCATTCGGGGCGCTTTGCCAAGATCGGCCTGCCCTACTGGAAATCCGCACCGCATGTGGACCCCGATGTGATCAGCCTTGGCCAGTATCGCTGGGACCCGGTGCCCCATACCGACCAGCCCCTGACATGGCTGACCGGCATGCGCACCATGACCACGGCGGGCGATGTGAACACCCAAGTCGGCATGGCCAGCCACATCTACCTTGTCACCGAGTCGATGAAGGACGCCTATTTCTTTTCGGCCGACAGCGAATTGCTGGTCGTCCCGCAAGAAGGCAGGTTACGCTTTTGCACCGAACTGGGCGTGATCGATCTGGAGCCCAAGGAAATCGCCATCATCCCGCGCGGACTGGTCTACCGTGTCGAACTGCTCGAAGGCCCGGCCCGCGGTTTCGTCTGCGAGAATTATGGCCAGAAATTCGAGTTGCCGGGCCGCGGGCCGATTGGCGCGAACTGCATGGCCAACCGGCGCGACTTCAAGACCCCCGTGGCCGCGTTTGAAGACCGCGAAACCCCCTCGACCCTGACCATCAAATGGTGCGGCCAGTTCCACACCTGCGCAATCGGCCATTCGCCGCTGGATGTGGTGGCATGGCACGGCAACTACGCGCCCGTGAAATACGACCTGCGCACCTATTGCCCCGTGGGCGCGATCCTGTTCGACCACCCCGACCCGTCGATCTTCACGGTCCTCACGGCCCCGTCCGGTGTGCCCGGCACGGCGAATATCGATTTCGTTCTGTTCCGCGAACGCTGGATGGTGGCCGAAAACACCTTCCGCCCCCCCTGGTATCACAAGAACATCATGTCCGAGTTGATGGGCAATATCTACGGCCAGTATGACGCGAAACCGCAGGGCTTTGTCCCCGGTGGCATGTCACTGCACAACATGATGCTGCCCCACGGCCCTGACCGCAATGCCTTCGAGGGGGCGTCGAACGCGACGCTGGAGGCTGAAAAGCTCGACAACACCATGTCCTTCATGTTCGAAACCCGCTTTCCACAACATCTGACTGCGTTTGCCGCCAATGAGGCCCCCCTACAGGATGATTATGTCGATTGCTGGGACTTGCTGGAAAAGAAATTCGACGGCACACCGGGGCTGAAATAGCCCCATGCCCCGTGTCGTGATCCTTGGTGCCAAGGGCGGCCCTGCTGTCCGGCAGGGCGGGGCCATGCCCACCGCCCTTCTGGTCGAGATGGGCAGCGTTCAACTCGTGGTCGATTGCGGGCTGGGGGTGACGCGCGGGTTGGTGCAGACCGGGATGGACCTGCGCCAGTTGTCGCATATCGTGATCACGCATCTGCATTCCGATCATGTGCTGGAACTCGGCCCCCTGATCCACACCGCATGGACCACCGGGCTGAAAACGCCAATCGATATCTGGGGGCCAACGGGGCTGCGCGCCTATTGGGACGGGTTCATGGCCTCGATGGCTTACGATTCCAACCTACGCGTCGTCGATGAAGGCCGCCCGCCGCTGGACGAGCTTGTGCGCCTTCATTTGCTGGAGGAAGGGGCCTTTCAGATCGGTCCCATTAGTGCGCGCGCCTTGCGCGTGCCCCACCCACCGGTGACAGACTGTTTCGCACTGCGCCTTGACGCAGGTGGCAAATCGCTATGCCTGTCCTCCGACACGGCCCCTTTTGCTCCCCTTGCAGAACTTGCCCGCGACGCCGACCTGCTGCTGCACGAAGCCATGCTGCCCGAGGGGCTGGAGGCGATCATCGCGAAAACCGGCATGGGCGACAAGCTGCGCGCGCATCTGACGAACAGCCATTCCACAGCCGACGCCGCTGCCCGGATTGCCACACAGGCCCGCGTCAAACATCTTGCCTTCTACCACCTGATCCCCGCCGATGACCCGGCCTTTACGCCCGCGCATTGGCGCGCGGCCATCGCAGACCACTGGTCCGGCCCCTTCACCCTCGCCCATGACGGGCTGGACATCACCTTCTGAGAGGACTCATGCCGCTACTCAAAAGCTGGATCGACAGCGCCAACAGCCCCGAAACCGATTTTCCGCTCAACAACCTGCCGCTGGGCGTTTTCACGGCAGAGGGCGCACCGCGCTGCGGGGTGGCGATCGGCGACCGGATTCTCGACGCCACCGGACTGGAAGAGGCGGGCCTGCTGACCCTCAGCGACACGCCCGTTCTGGACCTGCCCTTCTGGAACGAGGTGATGGAACTCGGCCCCGACGCATGGGCGGCACTGCGCGCCCGCCTGCAGGACCTGCTGCGCGAAGACGCCCCCGAACGCGACGCCGTGGCCCCCTTCCTGTACCCGATGGACGGGGCCGAAATGCACATGCCCTTTGCTGTCGCCGAATACACCGATTTCTACGCAGGCCGCCACCATGCCACCAATGTGGGCACCATGTTCCGGGGCGCAGAGAACGCGCTGCCGCCCAACTGGCTGCATATCCCCATCGGCTATAATGGCCGCGCCTCGTCGGTGGTGGTATCGGGAACCGATATCCGCCGCCCCTGGGGGCAGGTGAAAGGGCCGAATGACGCGGCTCCGCGCTTTGCCCCCTCGGCCCGGTTCGATCTGGAACTGGAACTCGGTGCCATTGTTGGCCAGAATTCCGATGGCCCGGTAACTGTGGCCGAAGCTGACGCGATGATCTTCGGCTATGTGCTGCTGAACGACTGGTCCGCGCGCGACATTCAGGCCTGGGAATACCAGCCGCTCGGTCCGTTTCAGGCCAAGGCGACGGCCACCACCATCTCGCCCTGGATCGTGATGCGCGCCGCACTTGACCCGTTTCGCGCGCGCACCCCCGACCGCGAGGTCCCGCTCCTGCCCCATCTGCACGAACCCGGCCCCATGCTCTATGACATCGCGCTGGAGGTAGAGCTGACCCCTGACGCTGGCCCCGCCACCACCATCGCGCGCACCAATTACCGCGAGATGTATTATTCCTCAGCCCAGCAACTCGCGCATCACACCACCAGCGGCTGCCCGATGAATGTGGGCGACCTGCTGGGGTCGGGCACCATTTCCGGCCCCACCAAGGACAGCCGCGGCAGCCTTCTGGAACTCAGTTGGGGAGGCAAAGAGCCGCTTCGGGTCGGCGATCTCACCCGCAGCTTTCTGGAGGATGGCGACACCATCACCCTGCGCGGCGCCGCCCTTGGCGACGGCTACCGCGTGGGCTTTGGCGCGTGCAGCGGTACGCTGATCGCTGCCCTGCCGGACCCTTACGCCCGCTGATTTCATCTTGCCCGAAATACTCCCGCCGGAGGCACCAACATACGCCACCCGCGCAACACATGAAGGATACGAGACCATGGCCAAAGCCTTTGCCTCTCAGGGCGACATGACCGAGAAAAAGACCAGCTTCACCGAAATCGGGCGCGGTCTCTATGCCTTTACCGCTGAAGGCGACCCAAATTCCGGCGTCATCATCGGGGATGACAGCGTCATGGTGATCGAGGCCCAGGCCACGCCGCGACTGGCGCAAAAGGTGATCGAGTGTATCCGCGGCGTCACCGACAAGCCCATCGGCCATCTGGCGCTGACCCATTATCACGCTGTGCGCGTCCTCGGTGCCTCGGCTTATGACGCGCCGCAAATCCTGATGTCCGACATGGCCCGCGCCATGGTGGTCGAACGCGGGCAGGAAGACTGGGACAGCGAGTTTCAGCGCTTTCCGCGCCTGTTTCAGGGGCATGAGGATATCCCCGGCCTGACCTGGCCCACCACTACCTTCAAGGGCCGCATGTCGGTCTATCTGGGCAACCGCCGTGTGGACCTGATGCATCTGGGCCGCGCGCATACGGCAGGCGATATTTCCATTCATGTGCCGGATGAAAACGTCATGTTCACAGGCGATATCGTCGAATATCACTCTGCCTGCTATTGCGGCGACGGGCATTTCAACGACTGGGGTCGAACGCTGGATGCGATCAAGGGCTACCATGTGGACGCCATCGCACCGGGCCGGGGGGACGCGCTGATGGGGCGCGCGATGGTCGATACCGCCATCGAGAACACGCGCGATTTCGTCGCCTCGACCTATGCGCCCGCAGCACGGGTCGCGGCACGCGGCGGCAGCCTCAAGCAGGCATGGGACGCTGTGCGCGCCGAATGTGATCCGAAATTCGCCGATTATGCCATCTACGAGCATTGCCTGCCCTTCAACGTCGCCCGCGCCTATGACGAGGCGCGCGGCATCGACACGCCCCGCATCTGGACCGCCGCGCGCGACATCGAGATGTGGGCGGCGCTTCAGGGCTGAGCGACGAGGTTTGACCTGAATCATCGCACGCCCCTTGTCGCGTCGCGCAAAGTGACGCTACGGCAGCCACCAGACAGGGACTGACATGACCAAGATTTTCGACCGCGCCCTTTACCCCTATGCCCGCCACCCCGATCAGGACGCGAACGCCCCTGTCCGGCACAAGGTCGTCATCATCGGGGCGGGGCCGGTCGGGCTGGCTGCCGCGATTGATCTGGCCCAGCGCGGTGTGCCCGTGCTGGTGCTGGACGAGAATGACCGCGTAAGCCACGGCTCGCGCGCGATCTGCTTTGCCAAGCGCACGCTGGAAATCCTCGACCGGTTGGGCTGTGGTGATGTGACCACCGATACCGGCGTGACATGGGATCATGGCCGCGTCTTCTTTGGCGAACGCGAGATTTTCAGCTTCAACCTGCTGCCCGAAGATGGCCACAAGCGCCCGGCCTTCATCAACCTGCAACAATACTATATCGAGCAGTTCCTGGTCGAACGCGCGCAGGCACTGGCTGCCGAGGGCGCCCCGCTGGAAATCCGGGGCCGCAACCGGGTCGAGGCAGTTGGCGCGCATTCCGACCATGTGCGGCTGGAAATCGAAACGCCCGAAGGCCCCTATGCACTGCATGCGGACTGGCTGATCGCCTGCGACGGGGCGAATTCGCCCACGCGCCGCATGATGGGCATGGATTTCGTGGGCCGCGTGTTCGAGGACAACTTCCTGATTGCCGATGTCGTCATGGATGCCGATTTTCCGACCGAACGCTGGTTCTGGTTCGACCCGCCCTTCAATCGCGGGCAATCCGCGCTCTTGCACAAGCAACCCGACAATGTCTGGCGGATCGACCTGCAACTGGGCTGGGACATCGACCGCGAGGCCGAGAAAGCGCCCGAGCGCGTTATCCCACGCCTGAAGGCGATGCTGGGCGAGGATGTGGATTTCAGCCTTGAATGGGTGTCGATCTACACCTTTCAGTGCCGCCGGATGGAGAGGTTCCGCCATGGCCGCGTGATCTTTGCAGGCGACGCCGCGCATCAGGTGTCGCCCTTTGGTGCGCGCGGGGCCAATTCCGGGCTGCAGGATGTGGACAACCTGTGCTGGAAACTGGCGCGCGTGATCGCGGGCCAGTCGCCCGAACGGTTGCTGGACAGTTATGACTGGGAACGCGTCTATGGCGCCGATGAGAATATCCTGAATTCCACCCGTTCGACCGAATTCATCACCCCCAAATCCGAGACCAGCCGCCTGTTTCGCGATGCTGTGCTGGATCTGGCAGAACATCACGCCTTTGCCCGCCCGATGGTCAATTCGGGCCGCCTGTCGGTGCCCTGCATCTATGATGATGGCCCGCTGAACGGCCCCGATTGCGACGCGCTGCCCCCCCGCACCCGCCCCGGCGCGCCCGCACCCGATGCGCCCGCACCCGATGCGCCCCTTGACAATGGCTGGCTGCTGGACCAGTTGGGCCGCGGATTCACACTGCTGGCCATCGGCGCGGACCCGCCCGAGGGATTGCACGAGATTGACCCCGCACTGACAGTTCTGGTCACGACGCGCGACAAGGCCCCTGTGCTGGCGGACCGGTTTGCGGGACCGGCCCCATCGGCGCTGTATCTGATCCGCCCCGATCAACATATCTGCGCCCGATGGTCGCAGGCCAGCGCCGCCGATGTGGCAAGCGCACTGGCGCGCGCAAGCGGGCTGAAACACGGAGCCTCCCATGACTGAGTTGACCCTGACCCGCAACCTGCGCGACCCGGATGGCTTTTATTCCAACCTGATGGCCGTCCATGAAGGGCTCAGCAAGCCCGAGAGCGATGCGCTCAACGCCCGGCTGATCCTGATCCTTGCCAACCATATCGGTGACGAAACCGTGCTGGCCCGCGCCTTGCACACAGCCGCGCAGTCCGCGCGAGTCGCCGATCGGGCGGGCAGCTAGGCACAGGTGACGCAGTTGTGCCTTTATCTCGCCTTATAGTCGTCGCTAAAACACGGGAAAACATGCTACCAACCACGCAGCGGAAACAATCGCATGTTTTCGCCCCAACCCCGCAGTTAGGCAGTCATGGTCGATACGCGCCGTCTGGAACAACTGATGAGCCCGTCCGGCACCCCGGACGCGACGCCCAATGTTCCGGCGCAATCTGCAGGCGGACGGCGCGCGCTTGCGCTGTCGGGACATCGCGAAATTCGCAAGACTGGTCAACTCAACCCTCGCTCGCCCCAGCGCGAAGCGCGGGTCGCCGCGCACTGGGCCGCGCTGGAAAGTTGCATCTCCGCGCCTGGCACGGACAAGGCGCAGACCGAATTCAATCTGCTGGCACGACAATCCGAGATCACATCGCGCTTTGACATCCTGCGCACCCAGTTGCTGCAGGCCTTCCGCAGCCGCAACCTTGTCAGCCTTGGCATCACGGGGGCCAGATCGGGCGCGGGCGCGAGTTTCGTGACAGCAGGCCTGCTGGCAAGCCTCGCGCGGCGTGGTGATGTGCGCGTGATCGCGCTGGACCTGAACCTTGCCGCACCGGCGTTGCACCGTTATTTCGACATTGCACCGCAACACACTGCAGCATCCCTGCTGACCGGGGAACTGGCGCCGGATGCCAGCTTGCAACGCATGACCAAGTCCGTCGCCATCGCCCCCAGCCTGCCTGCCAACGAACAGGGTGTGGGGCTGGTTCATTCGGCCGAAGATCTGGCGCAGGTGCTGGCGCGGGTGCTGGCCGATTATGCGCCCGACGTGATCCTGTGCGACCTGCCCCCCCTGCTGCAGGGGGATGCCGCGATGAGCCTGAGCATGGCACTGGATGCGGTGCTTCTGGTTGCGGACAGCACATCGAACAGTGCCGCCGACATCACCGCATGCGAGCGTCGGCTGGCCGAACAGACAGCCTTTCTGGGCGTGATCCTTAATCAGTATCAGGGGCGGATTGCGCCATGATGCCCCGTCCCTTGTTGTGAGAAGCGTGTTCCCATGGGTCCCATTCAGTCCATCGACGAAGTGATCGACTTCCTGCGCAGGCGCGCAGGTGTCATAGTGCTGGCGGTCGCGCTCGGACTGATCCTGAGTGTCATTGTCGCGCAACGCACCTCGCATGTGTATCAGGCGCTGACCATCCTCTCGACCCGCGTTGATGCCGTTGCCGATGATGCGGTGCGCGCCAGCAGTTCGGGTGCCCCGTCACGGCTGCTGCAACTGGTCGAACAGCGTCTTACCTCCAGCGAGAACATGCTGCGTCTGGCCGATACCTATGGCCTGTTTCTGGACGAACCGACACAGATGCGCGTGACGCTGATGCGCGAATCGATCACCCTTATCAGCGAGGCGGCAGTTACCATTGGTTTCAGCGCGGACGGGGCGCTGGCCTCGATCATCATCATGGCGCGGGCCGACGACCCCAGCAAGGCCGCTGGCATGGCAAATGATCTGGCCGAGACGGTCATTGCCGAAACCGGTGCCGGGCGCATGGCGCGCGCGCGCGAGACACTGGAGTTTCTCGCCCTCGAACAGACCCAGCTTACCGCCGAGTTGCGCGACCTCGAAGCCGAGTCGCGCGCCTATGCAACGCAGAATTTCGATGCCATGCCCTTCAACGCGACAGTCCGGCGCACCGAATTGTCGCAGATCCTTGTCAGCATTCAGGACACCCGCCGCGAGATCAGCGCCGCCGAAGCCGAACTGTCCGGGATGCGCGATCAGGCCGTCTCGCAGCGCAGGCAGGCGCAGTTGCGCGAGACAATCAGCGCACGCAGCGCCGAGTTAGCCGAGCTGCAAGCGCAACGCGACGAAATGACACCCTATTTCCAGCGCGCCGCCCAGGTTGAGCGCGACCTGAGCGCGTTTGAACGGTCCGAGACCCGTCTGCGCGACAGGCTGCGCGAAGTGTCAACGCAGGTCGCAGCCGCCGAAGGCGCGCTGCGCCTCGAAACGGACGAACGCAGCGCGTCATTCGAGGTGCTGGAACGTGCCGTTCCCCCGGAAGCCCCCATCTCGCGCTCGCGCCGGGTAACGGTTCTGTTGGGACTAGTCGTCGGTGGGATACTGGGGGGGATCGGGGCCTTTGCCTATGAGGTGCTGCGCCCTGCATTGCGCAGTGCAGCCCAGCTTGAACGCGAGACAGGCATGCGTCCTGTCCTTGTCCTGCCCGAACTGGTGCCCCCCTCGCAGCGCCGCCGCGCACGCCTTGGCTGGATCGCAGGCGCGGGGCTTCTGGCGCTGACGCTGGCCGCCCTGATGCTGGCGCGGCAGGGCGGCTAGGACAGGGGGCGCGGCGCAATGCCAAATATCATCGCCTATGCTGTCCTTCTGCTGTGGCCGCTGGCCATCGTGCTGATGTTCCGCAAACTCTCGCCCGAACGCGCGTTTATCTGGGCGATTCTCGGGGGGTACATGCTGTTGCCGCAGGCAACGGAATTCAACTTTCCCATGATCCCGCCGCTGGACAAGGTCACCCTGCCCAACCTGACCGCCTATGTGGTCTGCCTGACGATACTGGGTCAGCGTATCGCGATCCTGCCCGCATCGGTGCTTGGTCGGGTATTGCTGGCGATGCTGATCGCGGCCCCGGTCCTGTCGGTCTTCTCCAACAGCGATCCGATCACTTTCGGCGCCGAGCAAACCGGGCGGCTGAGAATTGTCGATGAGGACGTGGGCCAGATCCCCGGCATGCGCATCTACGATTCGATCTCGGTGCTGGCCCGGCAGGTCATCTACCTGCTGCCGTTTTTCATCGCCCGCAACCTGCTGGCCTCTGAGGCCGCCTTGACCGAAATCCTGCGCGCTCTGGTCATCGCCGGGCTGATCTATTCGGTGCCCATGCTGTATGAAATCCGGTTCAGCCCGCAACTGCACACGCATCTCTACGGCTTCTTCCAGCATGATTTCGGGCAGATGATCCGGCAAGGCGGGTTTCGTCCCATCGTGTTCATGCCCCACGGGCTGTGGGTCGCGTTCTTTACCATCATGACCGCCCTGTCGGCGCTGCATTTCCTGAAACACGCCGATGCCAACGCGCGGCTGAAATGGGTGCTGATCGCGGCCTATCTGGGCGTGATGGTCGTACTGACCAAAAGCCTTGGGCCATTGATCATGTTCGTGGGTCTGACCCCGCTTGTGCTGCTGTTCGGGCCGATGATGCAGCTTAGGGTTGCCGCCGCCATGGGGCTGATCGCCATCACCTACCCGCTGCTGCGCGGCGCGGATATCATTCCCGTGTGGCGCTATGTGACATGGCTGGAGGCCCGCAATCCCGAACGCGCGCAATCGCTGGGCTATCGCTTTTTCAACGAGGATATCCTGCTGGAACGGGCGTGGGAAAAGGCGATTGTCGGCTGGGGCGGCTGGGGTCGCAACATGCTGCATGACCCCATGACCGGCGAAGTCATTACCGTGTCCGACGGCATGTGGGTGATCGTCATCGGGCAGTTTGGCTGGATGGGATATCTGGGCACGTTCGGGCTGTTGTGTCTGCCACTATTCGCGCTATGGTGGTGCTATCGTCGCGTGCCATCGGTGCAGATCGCGCCTCAGATCGGTGTCGTGGCGCTGCTGCTGGGGGCGAACCTGATCGACCTTCTGCCCAATGCGACACTTGTGCCGCTGACATGGCTGATGGCGGGGGCGCTTCTGGGGCAGGCGGAACTGCAACGCACCCGCAACCGCGTCACAAATGCCGCGCAGGCCCGCAAGGGGCTGGACCGCAATGGATTGCTGGCCGCAGCACGGCCCGAACGTGCGAACGCCGCACTGTACCGCACCGCCGCAGGGGGGCCGAAGCCATGACCCAGACCACGACCACCCAGACCGGAACCGATATCGCCATCATCGGCATGGCGGCGCATCTGCCCGGTGCGGCCTCGGTCGCGGCGTTCTGGGACAATCTGCGCGCAGGACGCTCTGGCATCCGGCGGCTGAGCGAGGACGACTTGCTTGCCGCGGGCGAAAACGCCGCCCGGCTGCGCCACCCCAATTATGTGCCCTATGCCGCCCCGCTTGACGGGTTTGCCGATTTCGACCCCGACGCCTTTGGCGTGTCGCCCAAAGAGGCCGCGATCCTCGACCCGCAACACCGCCAGTTTCTGGAGGTCGCATGGGAAGCGTTCGAGCATGCAGGCCACCCCCCGCGCGGCTTTCCCGGCCCCGTGGGCGTGTTCGCGGGCTGCGGGATGGGCAGCTATTTCTATTTCAACATCTGCTCGAACCCGCATCTGGTCGAAGATGTGGGCATGTTCCTGCTGCGCCACACGGGCAATGACAAGGATTTCCTGTCGACCCGCGTCAGCCACATCTTCGATCTGCACGGCCCGTCGGTCAATGTGCAGACGGCCTGTTCAACCTCGCTGGTGGCGGTGCATTACGCCGTGCAGGCGCTGCTGACGGGCGAATGCGACATGGCGCTGGCGGGCGGCGTGACCATCGAGTTGCCACAGGGGCGCGGCTACATGTTCCGCGAAAACGAAATCCTGTCGCCCGATGGCGAATGCCACGCCTTTGACCACCGCGCGCAAGGCACTGTTTTCGGGTCGGGTGCCGGGGCCGTGGTGTTGCGGCGACTGGAGGATGCGCTGGCCGATGGCGACCAGATCTTTGCCGTGATCAAGGGTAGTGCGATCAACAATGACGGCGCGCAAAAGGCAGGCTACCTCGCCCCGTCCGTCGAGGGGCAAGCCAAGGCCATCGCCGAGGCGCATATGGTCGCGGGAGTCGAGGCCGAGAGCATTTCCTACATCGAATGCCACGGCACCGGCACCTATCTGGGCGATCCGATCGAAGTGGCCGCGCTGACACAGGCCTTTGCCACCGACAAGCGCGATTTCTGCCGCATCGGGTCGGTCAAGACGAATATAGGGCATACCGACACGGCTGCAGGGGTCGCCAGTCTGATCAAGGTCGCGCAATCGCTGCATCATGGCGAATTGCCGCCCAGCCTGGGGTATGAGGCCCCCAACCCCGCGATCGACTTTGCCGCCAGCCCGTTTCGCGTCAATGACCGGCTGACCCCTTGGCAGTCGGACGGGCCGCGCCGCGCGGGCGTCAATTCGCTGGGCGTAGGCGGCACCAATGCCCATGTCGTGCTGGAACAGGCCCCCGCGCAGCCCCCCTCGGACGAAAGCGACTGGCCATTCCAGATCCTGACCCTGTCGGCGAAATCCAGATCTGCACTGAACGACGCTGCGCGCAACCTAGCCACGCATCTGCGCGCGCATCCTGACCAGCCGCTGGCCGATGTGGCCTTTACCCTCAAACAGGGGCGCATGCGTTTTGATCAGCGCCGCGTGGTCGTGGCCGAGACCCATGCCGAGGCTGCATCCCTGCTGGACGAGGACGCACCGCGCCGCGTCTTTACCCACACCGCGCTCGACACGCCTGACATCGCCTTCATGTTCCCCGGTGGCGGCGCGCAATATGCTGGCATGGCGCGCGATCTGTACGAAACAGAGCCAGTCTTTGCCGACTGGATGGACCGGGGGCTGGAGCATCTGCAACCCCGGCTGGACTATGACCTGCGCGCCTTGTGGCTGCCTGAAAAAGGCGCAGAGGCCGCAGCCGACGCGGTGCTGAAAAAGCCATCGGTGCAATTGCCGCTGATCATGATCACCGAATATGCACTGGCGCAGATGTTCATCGGCTGGGGCGTCAGCCCGTCGGTGCTGGTGGGTCATTCCATGGGCGAGAACACGGCCGCCTGTCTGGCCGGTGTCCTGTCATTCGAGGATTGCATCGGCCTTGTGCATCTGCGCGGGCAATTATTCGACACGGTTCCCGCAGGTGGGATGCTGTCGGTGCCGCTGTCGCTGGACGCGTTGCAGACCTATCTTGGCCCCGATCACGACATTGCTGCGCTGAATGCACCCGAACTGACCGTCATTTCCGGCCCGCAAGCAGCGCTCGACACACTCGAAGCAGCACTACTGGCAGATGACATCACGCCCCAGCGCATCGCCATCGACATTGCCGCCCACAGCCGGATGCTGGAACCCATCCTTGACCGTTTCCGCGCCTATCTGCGCGCGATCCCGCTGCGCGCGCCCCAGTTGCCCATCATCTCGAACCGCACCGGGACCGAATTGACCCCCGAACAGGCCACCGACCCTGAATACTGGGTCCAGCACCTGCGCAATACTGTCCGCTTTGCCGATTGCATCACCACGCTGAGCGCGCGGCCCAACCGCATCTATATCGAGATGGGACCGGGCAAGGCGCTGTCCTCGCTGGCGCGGATGCATGGCGCGGTGCCCGGCCAGCAAGTGCTGGCCGCCCTGCGCCACCCTGACGAAGAGATCTCGGATGACCTGTATCATCTGGGCATTCTCGCGCGCATCTGGGCCCTAGGCGGCGCGTTCGACTGGGGGCAAATCTGGGGCGAGGCAAAGCGCCGCCGCGTCAGCCTGCCGACCTACCCTTTCCAGCGCGCGCGCTTCTTCATCGAGCCGGGACATAGTGCGCAAACCGCCGCACCGGCGCTGGAACGCATACCCGATATCACCGACTGGGGCACCCGCCCCGGCTGGAAACCCGCCTATGCCGATTGCGAGATCGACGTCACCCGCGATCTGGGCAAGATGGGCGAGACCTGGCTGATCTTCGCAGACGAGGCAGGCGTCGCAGCACCGGTAATCACGGCCCTGCGCGACGCGGGCGAGACGGTCATCGAGGTGCGCGCAGGGGACACCTACGCGCGCAAATCCGACACGCTCTATACCCTTGCCCCCGAACATGGGCGCGACGCCTTTGCGCGGCTTTTGTCCGAATTGATCGCGGCAGGCATCAGCCCCACCCGCATCGCGCATTTCTGGCTGGTCACCGACCGCGAACGCTTCCGCCCCGGTTCCAGCTTTGCGCATCGCAACCTTGAACAGGGGTTCTATGCGCTGATGTTCCTCGCGCAGGCCATGCAGAGCGAGAACCTCGCGCAGCCTGTCCACATGACTGTCGTGACCAATGGCGCACAGGCGCTGGACAGCGAAACCCTGCGCCACCCCGAAAAGGCCATGATCGCAGGCCCCGCCCGCGTCGCCCCGCGCGAGATTGCGGGCCTGACCTGCGCCACGCTGGATATCGAGCCCGGCAGCGACGGGCTGACGCAGGCGCTGCTCGAAGAGTTGTGCGCCACCCCCGCCAACACGACCGCGCTGATGCGCGGCGCGAAGCGCTACAGGCAGGTGCTGCGCCCCGCCTCCTTGCCCGATGCCCTGCCCGACCTGCCCGAGGGCGCACATTGGGTCATTACCGGGGGCTTTGGTGGTATCGGCCTGACCCTCGCCGAGGCGCTGATTACAAATTCCCGCGCGAACATCACGCTGCTGGCGCGCACGCCCCTTCCCGCGCGCGACGATTGGCCCGCATGGCTGGCCAGCCACGGCCCCACCGACCCCACGACCCGCCGCATCTTGGCGCTGGAACGGCTGGAAGCGCTGGGCGGGCAGGTCCATGTGGCCCTGGCCGATGTCTGCAATATTGACGAGATGCGCCGCGCGCTGGACGCGGCACAAGCCGCCCATGGCGCACCCTATGGCCTGATCCATGCAGCGGGCGCTATCAATGACGCGCCGCTGCTGGTGAAATCCACCGGCGATGTCGAGGAAGTCTTTGCCCCCAAACTGCACGGAATGCAGGTCATCGACGCCCTTTTGCCCGATGGCACGCTGGATGTGCTGGTGCTGTTTGCGTCCACCTCGACGGTCACGGCCCCTGTCGGCCAGATCGACTATGTCGCCGCCAATGAATACCTCAACGCCTATGCCGCGTCGCGCCGGGGGGGCAAGACGCGGGTTCTGGCGCTGAACTGGGGCATCTGGACCGAGGCAGGCATGGCCGCCGAAACGATGGCGAAACGACTGGGCACAGCGCCTCAGGCACCCGCCCTGCCCTGCGACCAGCCGCTTTACGACGAGATCGGCTTTGACGCGCAAGGCAACCGCCGCCTGACCCGCCGCCTGACCGCACAGGACTGGATCGTCGATGAACACCGCACCAAGGACGGCACAGCCATCCTGCCCGGCACCGGCTATCTGGACCTCGCCGCGCAGGCCCTGCGCGCACAGGGCGAAACCGGCCCGTTCACACTGCGCGATCTGTATTTCTTCCGCGCGCTGGCCGTGCCGGAACAAGGCGCACGCGACCTGCGCGCGACCCTGAAACGCACCGATACCGGCTATGATTTCGCCCTGCGCAGCGATGTGACCACGGGCGGCAAAGCCGGCTTCGTGCTGAACGCACAGGCGCAGATCGAAATGACCCGCATGCCTGCGCCCGCAGCGCTTGATCCGGGGGCCATCGCCGCACGCTGCGGGACCGTGACCGAAGGGGACGGGCTTGCCTCGCCACAAGAGGCGCATCTGAATTTCGGGCCGCGCTGGCGGGTTCTGAACCGCATGGCCCATGGCACTGGCGAAGGGCTGGCACAGCTTGCCCTGCCGCCTGCCTACCATCGTGATCTGGCCGCAGGCCATATCCTGCACCCGGCCCTGATGGATCTGGCAACCGGCTGGGCGATGGCGTTGATTCCCGGCTATCAGGGCGCGCATCTGTGGGTGCCGCTATCGTATGGCGCGGTCACGGTCTGGCGCGACCTGCCCGCCCAAGTGTTCAGCCATGCCCGTCTGCGCGCCGATGCCGAACCGGGTTTCGCCAGTTTCGACATCACCCTTGCCGCGCCGGATGGCACGGTCGTGGCCGAAATCACGCGCTTCACGATCAAGCGGCTGGAGGCGGGCAATTTCACCGACGCGCCCCCGATCCGCGCCTCCGAGGTCGAACGCGACGGGCCTGCGTCCAACGCCCCCCTTTCGCCCGCCGAGGAACGCCTGCGCGACATGCTCGCACTGGGCATCACACCGCGCGAGGGGGCCGAGGCATTCCTGCGCGCGCTGGCCCATGGGGTAACGCCGCTGATCATCTCGTCCATCGCCCCCAAGGCGCTGATCGCGCAGATCGAGGCCGAAAGCGCGCGTGTCGTCACCGACACGAAATTCGAACGCCCCGATCTGGGCACCGACTATCTCGCGCCCCGCAACGATATCGAACGAACACTGACAGGCTTCTGGCAGGATTTGCTGGGGATCGACCAGATCGGGGTCGAGGATAATTTCTTCGATCTTGGCGGCCATTCGCTGATTGCCGTGCGCCTGTTCGCGCAGATCAGGAAGGCCTATGGCGTCGATTTCCCCATCTCGGTCCTGTTCGAGGCCCCGACAATCGCCGCCTGCGCCGCGATGCTGACCGAACACACCGGCGCGCCCTCTGACGATGGTGCGACAGTGACCGAGTTGCGCCCGCGCCGCCGGTTTACCCATCTGGTCCCGATGCACGAAGGCGAAGGGGGTCCGAAAACGCCCTTCTTCCTTGTTGCGGGCATGTTCGGGAATGTGCTGAACCTGCGCCATCTGGCCACGCTTCTGGGGCGCGACCGGCCCTTTTACGGGCTGCAGGCGCGCGGCCTGTTCGGGGCCGAGGCCCCCCATGACCGGATCGAGGATGCCGCCCGCGACTATATCGCCGAGATGCGGCAGGTACAGCCGCATGGCCCCTATGCGCTGGGCGGTTTCTCGGGCGGGGGAATTACCGCCTACGAGATCGCGCGCCAGTTGGAACAGGCGGGTGAGCGGGTCGAGATGGTGGTGCTGCTGGACACCCCCCTGCCTGTGCGCCCAAACCTGTCAAGGCGCGACAAGGCACTGATAAAACTCGCAGAGTTCCGCCGCAAGGGCCCCGCTTATGCGCTGGAATGGTGGCGCGCGCGCAAAGAGTGGCAGCGTCAGCAGGCGCTTGGCCCGGCCCAGGACACCGAAGATGCGTTCCACAACGCCGCCATCGAGGCTGCGTTCCGCCGCGCCGTGAGCGCCTATGAGGTGGCACCATGGGCGGGCAACCTGATCCTGTTCCGGCCGCCGCTGGACCAGCATTGGCAGGTCTCGGGCGGGCGCTGGGTCAGCGCGGACAAGGAATATGTCATGGCAGATAATGACTGGACACGCTTCGCGCCCAACCTGCGCGTGTTCGAAGTGCCGGGCGATCACGACTCGATGGTGCTGGAACCCAATGTGCGCGTGCTGGCCGCGCGCCTGCAAAACCTGATGGCCGAAGCCAGCGTCACCCAAGAGGCTGCAGAATGAGCGCCACTGTCCTGACCGTGATCCTGAACTACCGTACAGCACCGATGACGCTGCGCGCGGCGCAGGCGGCCTTGCACGCCATGGACGGGGTCGAGGGCGCGATCACGATCGTGGACAATGACAGCCGCGACGGATCATTCGAGGCGCTGGTCGCGGGCACGGCAGGCATGCCGCGCGTGCGCGTGCTGCAATCGGACCATAATGGCGGCTTTGGCGCGGGCAATAATGTCGGCATTCGCGCCGGTCTGCCCGATGGCATGCGGCCTGATCTTGTCTATCTTCTGAACTCTGACGCCTTTCCTGACCCCGATGCCATCAGGCGTCTGCGCGATCATCTGACCGAACACCCCAAAGTGGGCTTTGTCGGCAGCCATGTGCGCGGCGAGGATGGCGTGTTGCATCTTACTGCCTTTCGCTTTCCGTCACTCTGGTCGGAATTCGAGGATGCGGCCAATACCGGGGCCGTCACACGCCTGTTGCGCAACCGCACTGTAACGATGGGCCCCCTCGCACAGACACAGGCCGTGGACTGGTGCGCTGGGGCCAGCATCATGTTCCGTTCGGACGTACTGGATGCAGTCGGCTTGTTTGATGAAACCTTCTTTCTGTATTTCGAGGAAACCGACCTCTGCCACCGTATCCAGGCGGCAGGATGGCAAGGTATCTATCTGCCGGACAGCCGCGTGGTGCATATCGGTTCCGTCTCGACCGGCATGAAGACATGGACCCGCAAGCCCGATTACTGGTTCGCCTCGCGCGGGCACTACTTTCGCAAACGGGGCGGGCGGCCCTATCTGGCTGCAGTGACACTGGCCTATCTGCTTGGGGCGGGCTTGTGGAAGTTGCGGCGCGTGCTTGAACGCAAAGAGGAACGTATCCCGCCATATTTTCTCCGTGATCTTTTGGCACATACATGGCGAGACCTGATGTCGGCCCCCCCCACCCGGCGTGAAACAGGCACCAGAAAGAGGGCAGCAGCAGGAGACAGGGCATGACTGCCTTTTCAGCAGTTCTGATCGGCGACGAAGCCTTGATGGTAGAATGCGGCGCGCAACTTCTGGCGCGCGGCCATCCCGTCGAGGCCGTGGTGACGGGCAACCCCCGGATCGCGGACTGGGCAGCGGGGCAAGACCTGCGCGTTATCGCGCCCGGCCCCGGTCTGGCCACGCGGTTGGACGGGCTGACCTTTGACTGGCTGTTGAACATTGCCAGCCTTGATCTGTTGCCATCCGCAGTGTTGGCGCTGCCGAAATGCGGCGCTGTCAACTTCCACGACGGGCCCTTGCCGCGATATGCCGGGCTGAATGCGCCAATCTGGGCGCTGATCGCGGGCGAAACCCGTCATGGCATCACGTGGCACCTCATGACCGACGGGGTGGATACCGGCGATATCCTGCTGCAACGCGCCTATGAGATCACGGACCATGACACGGCACTGACCCTGAACGCCAGAAGCTTCGCCGCCGGGGTCGAGAGTTTTGCCCTGCTCGTTGACGTGCTGGGCACGTCGCCCCTGAACACACGCCCGCAAGACCTGAGTGCGCGGACCCTGTGCCGCCGCGATGACCGCCCCGCGCATGGCGGTCATCTGGACCCGACACGCCCCGCGACAGATGGCGCGCGCCTTGTCCGGGCACTGAATTTCGGCCCCTACTGGAACCCCCTCACCAGCGCCAAGCTGCTGCTGGGCGGACAGATCGTGGTCGTCGGCTCGGCACAGGTTGCCGATGGCACAGGCCAGCCCGGCATCGTGCTGGCGGTGGACGCCGAAAGCGTCACCATCGCCTGCGCTCAGGGGGCACTGCACTGCACCGGGCTGTTGTGCCAGCAGGGCCTGCCGCTGACCCCGGACGGACTGGTGCGCGTGGGCGATATCGTGCCCGCGCCGGATGCCGGGCTTGGCCTCGCAATGGCCCGCATCGCCAACGGGGATATGGCCTGGCGTGATGCGCTGCGCACCATGCTGCCCGCAGCATGGCCCGCAGGCCGGGCGACGGCGCAGATTCCACTTGATCTTGCACAAATCGAACATGAACGTCAGATTCTTGCCTTTGCATCAGCATTGGCACCCCAGTTAGGCTTGCAGATATTCGACATGGCCTATCGCAGCGCCGCAATCGCGGCGCAGCACGCCTTGGCCCCGGACCATGTTGCCGACTGGGTGCCCCTGCAGGTTGACCTGCACGCAAGCGACCCGCAAGGCACCATCGCGGCCCGGCTGGACCTGGCCACGCGCGCGCCCGGCTTTGCCCGCGACATCACGGCGCGCGACCCGCAGCTTGGCCTGCTATCGCCCCCGCCAATCGCTATCTGCAACGGGTGTGATGCCCCGGAGGCGGCGCTGATCCTTGACCTTGCGCAGGGATGCCTGCGCTATGACCCGGCCACCCTGCCCGATCCCGCAGCGCTGAAGGCACAGATCGACTCGCTGGCGCGCACCGATACCCTCAGCCCTCTGCCCGATGCGCTGCCCGAAAGCTCGCCCGACACGGATTGCAATTATGACCGCATCTGCCTGCACCGCGCCTTCGAGGCGCAGGTCGCCCGCACCCCGGATGCCATCGCCCTGACGCATGAGGCCCAGAGCCTGACCTATGCCGAATTGAACGCCCGCGCCAACCGCGTGGCGCATGTGCTGATCCAGATGGGCATCACCCCCGACACACCGGTTGCCCTGTGCACCCGGCGCGGACCTCATCTGCTGATCGGCGCGCTGGGTATCCTCAAGGCGGGCGGGGCCTATGTGCCAATGGACCCGACCTATCCTGCAGACCGGCTGGCGCATTTCCTGACCGACTCGCAAGCGCCCGTCATCGTGACCGAACACGCGCTGCTGGACGCCTTGCCCGAGCATAGCGCCCAAGTGCTGCAACTCGACACGGACACGCGCCTTGCCGGTGCCGATGCGTCCAACCCGGATGCGCCGGTCACCCCTGACCACCTTGCCTATCTGATCTACACTTCGGGCTCGACCGGGCTGCCCAAAGGCGTGATGGTCGAGCATGGCAATGTCGCCAATTTCTTTGCCGGAATGGACCAGCATATCCGTCACGACCCGCCCGGTGTCTGGCTGGCGGTGACGTCGCTCAGTTTCGACATTTCAGTGCTGGAACTGTTCTGGACACTCGGGCGCGGGTTCAAGGTTGTCCTCATGGGGGACGAGGACCGCGCCATGGTGTCCAAGGCCCCGATCCGCGTGTCCGACAGGCCGATGGACTTCAGCCTCATGTATTGGGGCAATGACGATGGCGAAGGACCGCAGAAATACCGCCTGCTGCTGGAGGGCGCGAAATTCGCCGACACGCACGGGTTCTGCGCCGTCTGGACACCCGAGCGCCATTTCCACGCCTTTGGCGGCCCCTTCCCGAACCCCTCTGTCTCGGGTGCGGCGGTGGCCGCTGTCACGCAGAATATCGCTGTGCGCGCAGGATCTTGCGTGGCCCCGCTGCACCACCCGATCCGCATTGCCGAAGACTGGGCGATGATCGACAACCTGACCAATGGCCGGTCGGGCATCGGGATCGCGTCGGGCTGGCATCCGGTCGATTTCGTGATCCGCCCCGAAAACCGCCCGCCCCATAACAAGCAGGCGATGTTTGAAACCATCGAAACGTTGCGCAAACTGTGGCGCGGCGAGAGCGTGGAGTTTGACAAGGGCGATGGCATGGTGCCCATCCAGACCCTGCCGCGCCCGGTCTCGAAAGAACTGAACATCTGGCTGACCACCGCTGGCAACCCCGACACATGGCGCGAGGCGGGTCGTCTGGGCGCGCATGTGCTGACCCACCTGCTGGGCCAGTCGATTGCCGAGGTCGAGGGCAAGATCGCGATCTACCACGACGGACTGCGCGAAGCGGGCCATGACCCTGCCGATTTCACCGTCACGCTGATGCTGCACACCTTTGTGGCGCGCGACCGTGACCATGCGCGCGCCGTGGCGCGCGCGCCGATGAAATCCTATCTCAAGGCCGCCGCCGCACTGGTCAAGCAATATGCCTGGGCGTTCCCCGCGTTCAAACGCCCCGAGGGCGCCAGGAACCCGATGGAAATCGACCTCTCGACACTGTCCGATGACGAGGTTGAAGGCATCCTCGACTATGCGTTCAACCGCTATTTCGAGGATTCGGGCCTGTTCGGCACAGTCGAGGACTGCCTTGCCCGCGTCGAGCAACTCAAGGCCATCGGCGTAACCGAAGTGGCCTGCCTGATCGATTATGGCATCGCGTCCGAACAGGTGCTCGAAGCCCTGTATCCGCTGGCCGAAGTCGTCAAGCGCGCCAATGCCGGGCTGGATCTGGCGCAGGATGACTATTCTATCGCCGCCCAGATCCACCGCCACAAGGTCACGCATCTGCAATGCACACCATCAATGGCGCGAATGCTCACCCTCAATGACGAGGCCCGCGCGGCACTGGCCCGTGTGCCCAATGTCCTGTTGGGCGGCGAGGCGCTGCCCGGTGCTCTGGCGCAGGAAATCGCGACCCTGACCGGCCACCCGGTGCAGAATATGTATGGCCCCACAGAAACCACGATCTGGTCCTCGACCACGCCCAGCCAGGGCGGGGCCGGAACCGTGGGGATTGGCCGACCGATTGCCAATACGCAACTGCATGTGCTGGACGCTGCGCTGCGCGCGCTGCCCGTGGGCATGGAGGGCGAACTCTATATCGGCGGCGCGGGTGTGACGCGCGGCTACTGGAACCGCCCTGACCTGACCGCAGAACGGTTCCTGCCCGATCCGTTCGGCACAGGGCGCCTCTATCGCACAGGCGATCTGGTGCGGCGCAATGCGCAAGGCGGCATCGATTTCCTCGGGCGCGTGGACCATCAGGTGAAAATCCGCGGTCACCGGATCGAACTTGGCGAGATAGAGGCCACGCTTGCCGCGCAACCGGGCATCACGCAAGCCGTCGTCACCGCGCGCGAGGATCAGCCCGGCGACACGCGCCTTGTGGCCTATTATACGGGCACCCCGATGGGCGATCTGCGCGCCGCACTGGCGCGCGCCCTGCCGGCGCACATGCTGCCCGCGCATCTGGTTCCCGTAGCGCTGATGCCCATGACCCCCAACAAGAAGATCGACCGCAACGCCCTGCCTGCCCCTGCCGTGACGCAGGCCCCTGCCGCCGCCCCGGTGGCGGCACAGTCCGGCACAGGCGACACGCATCAGACCATCGCGCGCATCTGGTGCGACGTGCTGGGCGTGGCACAGGTCAGCGCGTCGGATAATTTCTTCAATCTGGGCGGGCATTCGCTGCTGGCCGTGCAGGCCCATAGAGAGTTGCGCGTTGCCCTGAACCTGCCGGGCATGTCGATCACCGATGTCTTCCGCTTTCCGGTTCTGGGTGATCTGGTGCGCCATCTCGAAGGCCAGACGCGCCCGGCCCAGACTCAGGTTGTCGCAGCCTTTCCCGAGAATCCCTCTGCTGTCGCACCCCCTGCTGAAACTACGACCGCCAGTTCCCGTATGAGCATCATGGCGCGGCGGCGTGCTGCGCGCGCAGAAAGGATGGGGCAGTCATGATCCAGCAACGCTTTGCATTTCTCGAATTTGCGCGCCCGCTCTTCTCGGACCGGGTGGCAATGGCCTGGACTGATCCGCGTGCGCCAATGCCGCGTCTGATGGGCGACGAGGTGCTGTCCGTCGAACAGGTCGCGCCCGCGCGTGCCCGCGAATTCGGGGCAGGTCGCGCCGCTGCGCGCCACGCGATGGAGATACTGGGGCAATGCGCGCGCCCGGTCCTGCAAGGCGAAGACCGCGCGCCCGTCTGGCCCCCCGGCTTGACCGGGTCAATCACACATTCGGCGCGCGATTGTCTGGCCGTCGTGACCGATGACACCGACATCCGCGCGCTGGGTCTTGATCTGGAACCCGCCACCGCACTGGAATCCGCGCTCTGGCCCGTGATCTGCACCCCGCCCGAAATTGCCTGGCTGGCCTCGCTTGGTCCGTCGCAACGCGGCCATTTCGCCAAGCTGATCTTTTCGGCCAAGGAAGCGACCTACAAGGCGCAATATGTGGTCAGCCACACGCTGCTGGATTTCCACGACATCACCCTGTCGGTCGATCTGGGGGCCAATACCTTTTCCGCATGTTTTAACACCGACATCGCGGGTTTCAACGCGGGCAGACAGATCAAAGGGCGCTTTGCGCTGCTGTCGGGCAGTCTGCTGACAGCGGTGGAATTGCGCAGGGGGTCAGAGTGATTCGGCCCTGAACCCGCCCGCTGCGCGGTGCCGGGGCTCTGATCGACCAGTGCTGGCAATGTGCAGCACCCTACGATTAGTAGCATCCGCCGCGCCACTCTCAATATCTGACACAGCGCACAGACCGGGGTGAGGCAATTTGATCCATCCTGCAAAACAGGTCGCAAAAACAGGAATTCTTCTGCTATGGTCCTGTAGTTAACTTATCCGAGGCACAGTCGCGCAGGGATCAACAAGATCGGTCAGCAGGGCCGGCACAGACCCGCGCCAATAACAGGACAACCGAGGGCACATGAAACGTATACTCTTTGCCGCAGCGACTGCCATGCTGGTCATGCCGCTGGTTCCCACAATGGTAAACGCCGGACCCATCGAATCGGCCTGCCTGCGCTCTGACCGGCCCAATGCCACCCGCGCGCTCTGTCGCTGTATCGATTCGGTCGCGCAGCGCAACCTGACCCGCGCCGAACAGCGCCGCGCCGCAAGCTTTTTCCGCGACCCGCAACTGGCGCAAGATGTGCGGATGTCGAAAAGCGACCGCGACAATGCCTTTTGGGCGCGCTACCGTGCCTTTGGCGCTGCGGCGGAACAGACCTGCACAGGCCGCTAAGGCTGGAATTGCAGATTTGCAGATCAGGGGCGCGCTGTATCAGGCGCGCCCCTTTTGCGTGAGTTCTGCAATCAGGGCATCGGCCCCGCGCTCGATCATGTCCAGCACCTGCGCAAAGCCGCCCTCATAATAGGGGTCCGGCACATCGGCGGTTTGTGGGTGGCGGAACAGGCGCAGTCGGGCGCGCGCGCCTGCCGGGCGCATCTCTTCCAGCGCACGCAAATTGCTGCGGTCCATCGCTACAATCAGGTCGAATTCAGCGAAATCTGCACGGCGCACCTGTCGCGCGCGCAGATCGGCTATGTCATAGCCCCGCTCTGCCGCAGTCGCGCACGCGCGCGGGTCAAGCGGGTTGCCCGCATGCCAACCACCCGTGCCAGCGCTGTCCACCGCCACCGTCAGACCGGCGGCATCCGCCTTGGCGCGAAACACGCCATGCGCCATGGGCGAACGGCAGATATTACCAAGGCACACAAAGAGAACACGATAAGCATCTGACATAATTATACCTTTCCACAAAAAAGGGCCGCCTGCGCGGCCCTTCTGACGCAATGCTCAGTCATGCGAATGGGAACGCCCATGACCATGGTCATGCCCGTGACTGTGGCCATGCGAATGACTGTGATCCGCCGCGCGTTCCAT
>SKRW01000150.1 GCA_007118295.1 Paracoccaceae bacterium
CAGGGCAACAATGCGTTTGCCACGGACAAGGGCACTGGCCAGACTGGCGAGCTTGGCCTGTCGGATCAGGGCGCGCATTTTCTGGGCGGAATCATGCAGCATGCGACGGCGATGGCTGCGATCACCAACCCCACAGTGAACAGCTACAAGCGGATCAACGCGCCGCGCACGTTGTCCGGTGCCACCTGGGCCCCCAATTCGGTGACATGGACAGGCAATAACCGGACCCATATGGTGCGCGTGCCGGGGCCGGGGCGGTTCGAGTTGCGCCTGCCCGATGGCGCGGCCAATCCCTATCTGTTGCAGGCCGTTATCATCGCGGCTGGCCTTGGTGGGCTGCACAGCAAGGCCGACCCCGGCAAGCGTTGGGACATCGACATGTATGCCGAAGGTCACAAGGTAGAGGATGCCCCCAGATTGCCGCTGAACCTGCTGGATGCCCTGCGCGCCTTTGAGGCAGATGGCGCGCTGACGGCCAGCATGGGCGCGGAATTCTCGGCTGCGTTCCTGAAGCTGAAGCGCGACGAATGGAATTCCTTTGTCTCGCATTTCAGCCGGTGGGAGCGCGAGCATACGCTGGATATCTGAACCTTGCGGGGGTTGCGTTCGGTCTGAACACCATCCCCCGCAGCATGTCCTCTCAGAACAGCAGCGATGGCAGCCAGAGCACCAGTCCGGGGAAGATGAACAACAGCGCTATCGCGAAAACCTGTAGCGCGACAAACGGGATTGCCCCTTTGTAGATCATACCCGTGCTGACCGAATTCGGCGCCACCCCGCGCAGATAGAACAGCGAGAACCCGAAAGGCGGGGTCAGAAAGCTTGTTTGCAGGTTGACCCCGATCATCACGCCCAGCCAGACCGGGTCGATACCAAGGAGCAGCAGCGTCGGTGCCGTGATTGGCAGCACGATGAAGATGATCTCGAACGTGTCCAGAATAAAGCCCAGAACGAACATGATGATCATGACCACGATCATCGCCCCCATCGCGCCGCCGGGCATCGAGGTCAGGAATTCGCGCACCAGATTGTCGCCGCCCATCTGGCGGAACACGATGGCAAAGACCGACGCCCCGAACAGGATGATGAAGATCATCGAGGTGATGACCGCTGTGCGGCGCGCAACTTCCTTGAACACGGCAAAGGACAACCGCCAGCGCAGCGCGGCCAGCAATGTGGCCCCGACGGCCCCTACGGATGCGGCCTCGGTCGGTGTGGCGATGCCACCAAGGATCGAGCCGAGAACGGCAGCGATCAACAGCAGTGGCGGCACGAGTGCAAAGAGAATTTCCTTCCACAGGCCCTGTTTTTCCTCGGGTGGGACAGGGGTGGCCGGGCAGCTTTCAGGGTCAAATATTGCCTTGTAGATGATATACAGGATGTAGAGCGCGACCAGCAGCAACCCCGGAATCATAGCGCCTGCGAACAGATCGCCTACGGACACGGTCTTGGGCGCGAAATTGCCAAGGCTCATCTGCACTTGGCTGTTCATGCCCGCGATCATGTCACCCATGAAGATCAGCACGGTCGAGGGCGGGATGATCTGCCCCAGCGTGCCGCTGGCACAGATTGCCCCGCTGGCCAGTTTGGGGTCATAGCCTGCGCGCAACATGGCGGGCAGCGAGATCAGCCCCATGGTGACAACCGTTGCCCCCACCACGCCCGTTGACGCCGCAAGCAACGCGCCCACCAGGATGACCGAAATCCCCAGCCCCCCGCGCATGTCACCAAACAGCCGCCCCATGGTGGTCAGCAATTGTTCCGCAATGTTGCTGCGCTCCAGCATCACGCCCATGAAGATGAACAAGGGCACCGCGACGAGCACCTCGTTTATCATGTAGCCCGTGTAGCGCCCTGCCAGCGCGCGCAGGTTCGACATGTCGAACACGCCGAAATACAGGCCGATATAGGCAAACAGCACCGACGTGCCCGCCAGTGTAAAGGCCACGGGAAACCCGATCAGCAGAAAGCCGATCACGGCAAAGAACATCAGCCCGGCAAGGATCTCGCCAATCAGAACGGGGTCCATGTCAGGTGCTCTCCGTATCGTATTTGTAACGGTAATCGTCTGGCACAAGGTCTTCGCGACCGGCGATGATCAGGATTGACCGGATCGCCATTGCTAGGCCCTGAATGGCGATCACCACCGCCAGCACCAGAATAAAGCTTTTCAGCACCCACAGCCCCGGCATGCCGCCGGGATTGGCCGAGGCCTCGCCCAGCCGCCACGAGCGCTGGACAAAGGTGAAGCAATAGCTCCAGACCACCCAGGCGAAGGGCATCAGGAAGATGAACACGCCCAGCAGGTCCAGCCACGCCTTGCGCAGGGTCGAGGCCGGGCGGAAGAAGATATCAACCCGCACATGGTCATTGCGATAGAGCGCGTACCCCGCGACCGCAGTGAACATCACCCCGTTCATCCACGGATACAGGTCCTGCATCCACAGGCGGGTGTTCATGAACACATAGCGTTCCACCACGACCCAGAAACAGACGAGAACAATCCCGACCGACAGCCACATGAAGATGTTTCCCATGGCGCGATTGATCAGGTTTATCAGGCGCATGACATAGGACAGCGCGATCATCTCGTCCTCCGGTCTGTGAAGGGTCAGTGGTGCAAATGCGGCCCCGGATCAGGTCCGGGGCCGCGGAAAGCGCAAAAGGTGCCACAGCGCAGTGGCACCTGCCCGTATCAGCCCAAGTCCGAAATATCGAAATACTTTTCGCGCGCGATGGCGAAGGTCAGGTCGGTATTCTCGGTGCGGGTGCGCAGCAGGTTCAGGTTCTTGACAAAGCTTTCAGCCGTGGCCTTGGTCTTGGCGTCGGCGCCATCAAGGATCTCGACCAGCAATTCGCGCGAGGCCGCAGCACCCGCTTCCAGAACGCTCTCAGGCCAGTCCTTGTGCACGATCGTGCCATGGTTCTCGACCATGTCATTCAGCGCAATCGGATCATTGGCGTAGAATTCCGACGGCACCTGATCGTACTCGGCCTGACAGGCATCACGGATGATGCCTTGCAGGTTCGCAGGCAGTTCCATGAATTTCGCCTTGTCCACAGCCACTTCGGTCGCCAGACCCGGCTCGATGAAGGACGAGGTATAGTAGTGGTTGCGCACCTGATGGAAGCCCAGCGCGCGGTCATTGTAAGGGCCGACGAATTCGGCGGCATCCAGTGAACCAGACTGCAATGCGGCAAAGATCTCGCCGCCGGCAAGGTTGGTCACCGACGCGCCCATCTTCTGCCAGACCTGACCACCCAGACCCGGTGTGCGGAAGCGCAGGCCCTGTACGTCCTCGATCCCTGTCAACTCGTTCTGGAACCAGCCACCAGCTTGCGTGCCGGTATCGCCCGACAGGAACCCGACCAGACCGAAATCATCATAGATGTCGTCCCACAGTTCCTGACCGCCAAGGTAACGCACCCAGGCTGCCAATTCGCGCGAGGTCATGCCAAAGGGGACCCCGGTGAAAAAGGACAGGCCGACCGACTTGTTCTGCCAGTAATAGGCAGCGCCGTGGCTCATCTCGGCCGAACCGTCGATGACCGCATCAAGCGATTGCAGCGCAGGCACCATCTCGCCAGCGGCAAACACTTCGATTGTCAGCGCCCCATCCGAGGCGGCAGTGATACGGTCTGCAACGCGCTGAGCGCCAGTGCCCAGACCGGGAAAGTTGCGTGGCCATGTGGTGACCATCCGCCAGGTGATGCGACCCTGTGCAACAGCAGGCGCCGCAAGCGTGCTTGCGGCTGCGGCCCCGGCGCCAAGCGTCGAGGTCTTCAAGAATGAACGACGATCCATGTATTCCTCCCATGGTTCTTTTGTTTGACGCGCCATTTCTGGCGTGTGGTGGATATAGAGCATAGTCAGGGATTTCTGTGAACCCGATATTTCCGGCATCACGCAAGATTTGTTGATAAATTCACCCGGTCTTTTGTTAATCACGGGAAATCTATCAACACAGGCTATCGCCAGTGATCAGGGCTGCGCTTGTGCGGGTAGGGCAGATTGGTTGCGACCCGGCGGCAGTAGTCTGCCTGCGAAAGATAGCGCACCGACTGGCCGGTTGTGCTTTCCAGCCGACAGGCGAAAGCGGCGCGCGTCCATTGCGCGGGACCCGTATGCCACCACGCATAGGGCGCATCGGTCTGGCCAAGTGCCAGCAGTGCATTGTCCAGCGCGCGGGTGCAGATCGGGTGGCCGGGTTCGGCGGCGATGAAGTTGTTGGCGATTGTGCCAAAACCGCGCTCGATACACAAAACAGCGCGTGCGCCCGTCAGCCATGGGGTGACGGGGATGCGCGGGTATTCGTCCAGATCCGCGAAAATGCCCCCGGTTGCGACCATCCAGCACAGGCGGAACAGATCAGCGCGCAGCGCAGGCTGTTCCAGCGCGTGAAAGCGCGCGGCCATCGTTGTGCCAAAGGTATCGCGCAGCCAGTCAGCGGCGCGCTCTGCGTCAAACAGGTGTCCCTCGTAGTCCGGATGCAGCGCGGACCAGCGCGCAAGAGCACGCGGCAGGGCCGGACCTTGCGGCCCTTGCCAGTAATGCGCCATCACGCGCGGGATCCGTGCCGTCGGGTCGGCAGTGAACGGCAAGCCACCATCGCGCAATTCACGCAACATCAGGCAGGCTGACAGCCCTGCCGACCCGGTCACCCGATCAGCACCCGCTTCTGCCACGCTGACTTGCACTGGCGTGTCGCGCGCAAAGGCGGGCGTGATACCTTGCACGGCTGTCACGGCATCTGCCACGATGCGGTCGCGCACGTCTGTATCCGTAAACTGACCAGTCTGATGTGCCTTGAGCATGTTGAACCGCGTGTGCAGGCGCTGCGCCTTGGCAAAGTCACCCGCGAAAAAAGCAATTCTAGCCTGTGTCAGCAGTAGCCCAAGCCGGTCCGGGAACGCGGTGGTTACAGGTTCCAGCACACGTTCGGCCTGCGTCGCATCGCCCTGCAGCAAGTGGATATCGGCAAGTTGCAAAGCGCAGTCCGCAACCTGCACCGCATCGCGTGCGCAGGACATGGCGCGCGTCTGCGCATGCAGTGCCGCCCTGACCCGGCCAGCAAGTGAAAGTGCTTCGGCCCGCAGCGACCACAGGCGCGCGCCCATCGCGGTGCCTTTGGCCATTTGCAAAGCCGGGACGACACGGCGTGCCGCCTGCCCTGAAAGCCCCTGCCGCAAGGCCGCGCGTCCGCTGCTCAAGACGCGCTCGGGTGTCGGGGCGGGCTGGATCGTCCGGGGGGCGATGTCGCGCCAATCTTCGACCCCCTCGCGCAACAGCACTTGCAGATGATGCAGCCAGTCATGCCGGGGGTGGACCCGGCATGCCGCGACGGCGTGCACCAGAAGTTCTTCGGCGGGTACTTGGCAAAGTTGCCCCGCGCGCAGCCATTGGACATGATCGGCACTCTCCCAGAGCCAGGGTGTCTGCAGGTCAAGCCTTGCGCAAAGCTGTTCGCGCGCGGCCAGTCCGTCACCCCGTTCCAGTGTCTGCCGGGTCACCGCGCGCGCAATGGCCCAGTCCTGCGCATCCGGGCAGGACTGCCAGCGCGCCAAGGCTTCGCGCGCGCCCGCATGATCGCTCTCATTCAGAAAGATCTCGTGAAATGTGGCCCAGACGCGTGCTGCAGTTGTGGTCGCCTGCGCCATCTGCTGCGCAACCGCTGCCGCACCGTCGCGTCGATAGCAAAGCCAGATGCGCTGTGCGGCGATCTGTGATGGTTCGCTCTGGCCCTCCAGCCAGTCCAGGTCGCGTCCTGCCGTGGCGAATTCGCCCATGCCAACCGACCATTCGACCCGACGATGCATATCTGCAACCGCTGTCGGCGAAGACGGGTCGATCTCGGTCAGGGCCGTCCATCCCTGACCATGTCGCCCAAGCTGCTGGCAGGCATCCGCCAGCACTGCGCGGCGCCGGTTTGCGCGCTCCACACAGGCTGCCAGCGTCTCTAATGCCTCCGCCTGAACTGCATCGGGGCTGAAATCGAGGGCCAGCCGCGCCATGTCGATAGAGTTTGGCCAGCGATGCTGCGCGCGCTGCGCGGCCGCATACGCGGGCAGTTGCAAGCGGTGCAGACCTGTCAGCGCGCGCTTTACCTCGCCATAGCTTGCCCCCGCAGACACGGCCCCCAACAGGTTTCGTCCGGGGGCTTGCGGATCAGACAGGGGCGCCGCCCAAAGGGCCTGCGCCAGACTGCGCGCATCCGGCACAGGCGCGCTCATCGCGCGCGCTCACGCGCTGGATGATGGCTCCAGCACATTGCGATACTCCGTGAAACTGATGTCGAAAAAGCGTTCTGCCGCCTGCCGTTTTTGCCACAGCATTCCATGCAGGAAATGCGCGGCTTCGGATGTGATCGGATAGGACACACTGACCCAGACGCGTTTCTTCAGGCGTTCCTCATACTGGGCACGCGCGTTGGGCGTCATGGTGTCCACACTAAGGCCGCAATGCGCCAGCACCCGCTCGACCACGGGCACGGGGTTGGCCAGAATATCTTCGTAATTCAAGACCAGTATGTCGTCATAGTACTTTGACCACCGCTCGAAATTGGCGAAATACGAAGACATATCCAGGATGCGCGCCTTTGCGACCAGCTCGTGAAATTCATCATCCAACCGTATCTCGACCGCGTCGGCCTCTGCCGACTTGCTGCGCCACAGGGTATGCATCCGCAGCGCCGAGACGGCGCGCGCCAGCGGGTCGCGCAAGATGTAGATGACGCGGGCAGTCGGGTTGATTTCCTTGCATTCGCGGATCTTGGCGTCATTGATCATCGAGTATTCGGGCGTGAAATCCATCGCCAGCCGCTCTGGTTCCGGCGGGGTCATCAGGGTACGATACCAGTCCAGCCCGCGGTGATGGTTCCAGTCCCAGAAATGCGCTTCCTTGTTGGTCGAGGTGACGGGCGCGCTGTTGGGGAAGGCGTAGGTCTGCTGATGCGCATTGACGACATGGTGCAGCCAACTGGTCGAGGCTTTCTGCGCGCCGATACACAGGATATCGGTGACATTCTCGCGGGTCGGGCGGGTCACGCGGGGCCTCCTTCGGGTGTTGGCAGGGTGCGGGTCTTGAGCTGTGCGAGTGCCTTGGGCAAAGGCCAGCGCGACTCGTAGGTCGCAAGGTGTCTTTTCATCGCCTCGATGTCCTGTGCAGCATGGGCCGCGCGGATGGCGAGGCTGGATCGATGGGGGTTCACCCCAAGCGCAAGGGCCGCTTCATACGCGGAAAGCGCGTCATGCGGTCGGCCCGCGCGAAAGTTCAGATCGCCAATCATGCGCAGGCTGTAGGCGGTGTTCTGCCACTTGTCATCAGACTGTTTTGTCACAGCCATCATCAGCGACGGAAGCACATGGCCGATAATGGGTGTCGCGCGGGACAGGCGGTTGAAATCCAGCAGCAGGCGCAGCACGTTTGCTGTTTCTGACGGACCCAGGGTCGCGCCGCTTTCGAGTAGCGCAGCAACGCGCGAAATCTCCTGTTCGGCGACCTGCCAGACGCGAAAGAAGTCCAGATAGATGAACACCTCTAGCGGTTGGTCGGTCATGCCTGCCTGTGGATACGCGTGCGGGTTTCCCAGCGCAAACCCATGCGAGAGAAGCGGCGTTTCGGCAAGACGCTGTGCCGCGGCGCGCATCCGCTCCGGGTGGTTTTCCGCAAGCGGGACAAAGGCTGTCACTTCGCCGGTATCGGGCGCGACAGTCGCGATACATTCATACCGGTAGCGGCGCTGGTTCTGTTCGTCGGTGCGGCGAAAAATATCGACACCACGTTCGCCCAGGGCGGCAAATTCTCCAAGGCCAGACACAGTGTTCATTCGTCCTCTGGAACGTCCTGCCGCACGCTATGCACGCAGATGCATGCTGTCAAACCAAAGGCAGCTTTTCGATCAGGATATTCTGGCACACAAAGCGGAAATGATGCGCAAATCGTGGCAGGATAATGGATAGCTTCGGGCGCTGCACGCGCGACAGCCAACCTGCATCTATGTTGCGCGTCAGCATGCTGGCATGGCCTGCCCGGCACGAATGCACCGCGAAATCCGTCATCGGGTAGCGCTGGGGGTCGTCGGGTGCGGGATCGAAATGTGTCAGCGCGGATTCGAACAGATACCCGTCCTTGGACCATAGCTGCACATTGCAGCGCAGCCCCTGCCCGGCAGGTGCCAGCCCGTCCAGCGCAAGTTCGACCGCGCACCAGTCGCGGACATGGGGAATCTGGACCTCCAGGCGGCGCAATTCGGGTGCGACATGAAGCAAGAGTCCATCCTGCCGCGAATGATGTGACAACTCCAGCCTGTCGGCAAACCGGTCTGCCGGTGTCAGATGCTGTGTATGCTCGGCATCCTGATAGACCTGCCACAGGTCATAGACGACGTTTTCAGGGTTGATCGGATCAAGGGCCGGCATGGCGGGGACGGGTTTGCCCTGCTGGGCAAGCGTGGCCGGTTCGGACGGTCGTGCAGAAATCAGCGCATGCAGTTCGGCCTTGTCCATATCCATCCGGGTGGTCAGGCTTCGCATCTCGCCATCGACCTTTTGCCAGATGGCGCTGGTCTCGTAATTCACTTCGGCCAGCAGATCGGCCATGATGCTGCGCACAAGCTGCGCCTCGGGGGCGTGCTGCGCCAGATCAAAGCTCGGGCGTGCAAGGTCCGCATAGAGTCGCCAGTCATAGGACGGATTGTCGAGTGTGTTCAGTGACACATCGCGCGTCCGGTCTGTGGCGCGATTCACACGGCGGTGATGAAAGGCCAGCGGCTGGTCCAGAACCCCCATGCGGTAGCGTGCCAGTAGCCGGTTCATGAAGGCACGGTCTTCCATCACGTCAAATTCTTCGGGAAAGCCGCCAACTTCCAGCAAGGCGTCCCGCC
>SKRW01000161.1 GCA_007118295.1 Paracoccaceae bacterium
ACCGGGTCGGCGGCGCGAAGATATGCCGCGACAAGGGCACGGTCGGTGCCAGAAGCGCATGGAACTTGCCCTCGTCCCCTTGGCCCAAAGCCTCCAGCGCGGCAGACGCGGCGGGGGCGATCGCATCGAAAATGCCCAGCAGCGCATCCGAATGCCCGGTTTCGTCGCCTGCGATCAGTTCGGCATAGTTGAAATCATCGCCTGTATACATGCGCACGCCTGTGGGCAGGCGGCGGCGCATGGCGATTTCCTTTTCCTTCGACAGAAGCGAGATCTTGATGCCATCAACCTTGTCGGCATGTGCGGCGATCACATCCAGCGCGACATCCATCGCCGCCATATGGTCACCATGGCCCCAATACCCCGCCAGCGCAGGATCGAACATTTCGCCCAGCCAGTGGATGATGACAGGCTCTGCGGCGTTTGACAGCACATGGTCATAGACGCGGGCATAGTCATCGGGGCCATTGGCGGCAGCGGCCAGCGCGCGGCTGGCCATCAGGATGATGCGCCCGCCCTGGCCTTCGATCATTTCGAACTGTTCATCATATGCGCGCAAAATATCGTCGATGGTCACGCCGTCGCCGGGGTGCAGATGGTCGGTTCCGGCCCCACAGGCGATCAAGGCATCCTCGCGGCTTGACGCCTCGGCCAAAGCGCGGCGGATCAGCTCCTGCGCCTCCGGCCAACCAAGGCCCATGCCGCGTTGTGCGGTATCCATCGCCTCGGCCACGCCAAGGCCCAGATCCCACAGCCGGTGCCGGGATGCGAGTGTCCGCTCCCAGTCGATCGCGGGCGTGATCCATGGGTCATGGACGGCCAGCGGGTCCGCCACAACATGCGCGGCCGCATAGGCCACACGCGGGAAATCAACAGCGCGGCGGCGCGCAAGCGGCACAGGCGTGCCGCTAAGCTTGTAGCCTTGAAGGCCGCCATCAGGTGTTGGCAATGTGATGCTGGTCATGGCGTCACACGTCCAGCGCGGGCACATCAAGCCAGCGCCGCTCTTTCCACGATTGTAGTCCGAGGGTCGCCAATTGCACCCCTTTTGCGCCCGCTTCCATACCGTATTCCCATGGGGCGTCTTCCACGATGTGGCGCAGGAACATTTCCCATTGCACCTTGAAGCCGTTATCCGCAGGCCAGTTGTCAGGCACTTCTTCCCAATCGTTGAAGAAGTTCATTGTCTGCGGCTGGTCCGGATTCCAGACTGGCTTTGGTGTATTCACCCGGTGCTGCGTGAAGCATTTGTGCAGCCCCGCAACCGCCGATCCATGCGTCCCATCCACCTGAAATGTCACTAGATCGTCGCGCCGCACGCGCACAGTCCAGGATGAATTCAACTGTGCAATGATCCCGCCTTCCAATTCAAAAGTGGCATAGGCGGCGTCATCGGCATCGGCGGTGTAGGAGCGCCCGGCCTCATCCACCCGCTTCGGAATATGCGTGGCACCCAGACAGGACACCGCACGCACCTCGCCAAACAGATTGTCCAGCACATAGCGCCAGTGGCACAGCATATCGAGGATGATACCCCCGCCATCGGCCTCGCGGTAATTCCACGACGGACGCTGTGCGGGTTGCCAGTCGCCTTCGAACACCCAGTATCCGAACTCTCCGCGCACGGACAGGATTTCGCCAAAAAAGCCGGAATCGCGCAGCATTTTCAGCTTCATCAGCCCCGGCAGGAACAGCTTGTCCTGCACGACGCCGTGCTTCAGCCCCGAGGCGCGCGCCTTCTTCGCCAGCGTCACGGCGCGGCCCAGATCATCGGACGTGGGCTTTTCGCAATAGATGTGCTTACCCGCATCCAGCGCCTGCTCCAGCAAGCCCGCGCGCATCTGAGTCGTGCCTGCATCAAAAAAAAGCGTGTCATCGGGATTGGCCAACGCACCGGCCAGATCATCGCTCCAGCGCGCAATTCCGTGTTTTTCGGCCAGCGCGCGGATCTTGTCGCCATTTCGGCCAACCAGAATCGGATCGGGCATCAGCCGATCACCATTCTTTAGTAAAATGCCACCCTGGTCGCGGATGGCAAGTATCGAACGTACCAGATGTTGATTATACCCCATGCGGCCGGTGATGCCGTGCATGATAATGCCAATTCGCTGCTCGCCCATTGATACCCTCCCGTCAGGTCGTGCCCGTGCCGGGCAAATCCATTAAGTAACTCTATGGTTACTTAGCCGTGGCACAGTGAGTCGGTCAAGCCCGAAGCTGTTGTCAGAACCCGAATATCATTCCCATGCCCGCAAGAAACAAGAACAGCAGGATAAGACGATCGAATAAACGCGGGCTTGCACGACGGCCCAGCCATTCACCTACAGGCATGAAAATCAGGATCGGCACGCAGGCAAAAAGCCCCAGCCAGACCCATTCGAGCTGATAGATTCCAGCGAAGATGATGGCGGGATACTGCACAGCCGCGAATCCCAGAAACATGACCGACACTGCGAAAACCGAAGCGCGCCGCTCCAAGCCCAATGCGTGGATGAAGGTCACACCAATGGGTGCTGCTATGCCGGTGGCGCCCTGCAACGTGCCTGCGGCAAGCCCGATCGCCGGGCCTGCGCGTCGTGCAAAAACTGCCGAGAAGGTAAATTCAGGGCGCGCCAGCCGCAAAACGACATAGCTCAATAGCATCGCGCCAAGACCCGTTTCCAGCATTCGTTCTGGCCACGAGTCCAGCGCCCAGGTTCCCAATGCGATCCCGACCGCACCCCCCAGAAGAAAGCCCGGCAGGAACGCAACGCCGGGAAGCGTCCGTGCCCCGCGATAGGCCCAGACCTGATAAAGATTTGTTGCCAGTATGGGAATCAACATGATGCCGATGGCTTGTTGCAACCCGACTGCGGCCGTCAGCAGAGGCAGCGCAATCAACGGCAAACCAATCCCGGTTGCGCCTTTGGTGATCGCTCCGGCCGCAAGTGCGAGAGTCAGAAAGAGGAGGGTCTGGAGATCCATGGTTATTCCTTCTCACGCCGCCTGCATTGACAGCGGCACCGCGAGGCCCGACGATTGAGCCTGAAAAAATCACGTTTTAGGTGGAGTTAGCCGTGGAATTCACCCTTTGCAACGAAGTACTGAGGAATCTGTCCTTGCCAGAGCAATGCCGCTTTGCAGCGGAGATGGGATATTCGGGACTGGAAATCGCACCATTCACACTGGCCGATGATCCGACGCGCATATCGGCGCGCGACATCGCCAGGATCCGCCATATCGTCGAAGATCATGGCCTGCGCGTGACAGGACTGCACTGGCTGCTCGTCGTGCCAGAAGGCCTGTCGATCACTGATCCTGCGCCTGAGATACGGTATCGCACAGGCGACGTCCTCGCCGCGCTCGTAGATCTTTGCGCAGAACTTGGGGGGCGCGTGCTGGTTCATGGCTCACCCAAGCAGCGCCGACTTGGTGACGATCCGGAGCAGGGCAGGGCGACAGCGCTGACGCATCTTGCATCTGCTGGCGCGCGCGCGCGCAAAGCGGGGATGACCTATTGCATAGAGCCGCTTTCAGCGGACGAATCCGATTTCCTCAATCTGGTGTCCGAGGCTGCCGCATTTGTGCAGGACGCAGATGAACCCGGACTGCGCACGATGATTGACACGGGCCACGCGCTGCGGGGCGAGGATGAGGGGCTGGCCGATCTGGCCGCGCGCTGGTTGCCCACGGGGATGATTGCGCATTTCCAGTTCAATGACAGCAACCGGCGCGGTCCGGGGCAAGGCGAGGACAGGTTCGGCCCGTTGCTGCAGCAGATTGTCTCGGCTGGGTGGCCGCACCCGCTGGCAATCGAACCCTTTGTCTATTTACCTGACGGCCCCAGCACAGCCGCCCAGTCAATCGGGCATCTGCGCGGTGTACTGGACGGGTTACGCACCTGATCGTTATCGCGCCGACACGAAAACTGAACCACTTGGTTACTTAATTCTTGACATATCACCCCTTGCCGCGACAGGTTCATATCATGCTGCCGACCGACGGAGCGGCATAATGGGAGGAGAAGGACCATGGGACACCGGACTATTGCAGGATTTGCCGCCAGCGCTTTCGCGACGATAGCACTTTCCACCGGAGCGCTGGCTCAGGACTGGCAGCCAAGCGGCCCGATCAACATCATCGTACCCTGGGGCGCAGGCGGGTCGACCGATCAGGTGGCGCGTGTGACCGCGCCACTTATTGCCGAAGCACTTGGCGTGAATGTCGTTATCGTCAACCAGCCCGGCGCTTCGGGGTCTATCGGTACACAGGCCGTCCTTGACGCGCCCCGCGACGGGATGACGTGGACAGCCAACGCGATCAAGAACAACGCAACCTATTCCGTCAGCGGACTGATCGAGGATACGTCGATTGACGATTGGCACATCTACCTTTCGGTTGCGAATGCGCCTTTGGTCAGCGTGCCTGCCGATAGCGAGTTTCAGGATTTCGGTGAGTTGCTCGAAGCCTTCCGCACGCGCGGCGAAGATATAACCGTGGCAACCGCCGGCGGCACATCTTCGGGTGGCACGGCGATTGCCAGTCTGGCCACTGCTGGCGATTTCGACTACCGCATGATTACCTATGACGGCGGTGCGCCCGCAGCCATCGCCACCGCGTCAGGCGAGGCGATGGTCACGACCCAGCTCGCTGTTGAACAAACCGAACTCGTTCGCGGCGGCCGTCTGCGTGCGCTGGCGATCCTGTCAGACCAGCCGCTGATCGTGGAAGGCGTCGATCCGGTCCCACCGATCACTGACTGGCTGGATATGCCGATTGCGCCGGACTATTTCGGCATATTCATTCCGCGTGGTGTGCCTGACGAAGTCATCGCCACGATGGATCGCATCTGGGAAGAGAATGTCGCTAATTCGGACGCTCTGCGCGAATACGCCGAAACCTTTGGCGCGGTACTCGCACCGTCATGGGGTGAGGAAGCGCGCGCGCGCTCGATACCGATCGCCATTTCCGATGCCTGTGGCAAGGCTTCACGCGGCGAAGCGGTGATTGAACCGGCCGAGCTGGGCTTTGATTGCGAAACAATGTCGGAGATCGACTCGCAGTGAGCGATGCCAAGAATGGACAGCCCTCGGATGCAGCAAAATCAAGCTTATCCGAGGGCTTGTCCCCACCGCAACAAGCCCCCGGCATCATGGAGCGCGCCGACCTGCTGACCGGCATTGTATTGCTGGTGCTGGGTGTTGCGGTCGCATGGATGTCATGGGAAATGCCGCGCTTGGAAGTGCGACGCATTCACCCGGCGACCGTGCCGGGGCTGGTGCCCGGCCTCCTTGGGCTGACTCTGGCCTTTTGCGGCGCTATCCTGGCGCTGCGGTCGGTGCGTGCATCGGCGGATGCCGCAGGATGGCGCGTTTTCGGGGGCATTTTTGTGTCGCCCGAGGCCGGTCGAGTTGGTGCCACTCTGGCGCTGGCTCTGATCTACGCGCTGGTACTTGTAGGCACATTGCCTTTCTGGGCTGCAACGGCGCTGTTCGTCTTCGCGTTCATCGTCACCTTCGAGTACGCCTTTTCGGCCTCGCGCTCTCCGCTGTGGCGAACGGTGCTGACTGCGACGGTTCAGGCTGTCATCGTAGGAGTGACCGTTACGCTTGTTTTCCAGTTTGGGTTTCTGGTGCGCCTGCCATGATCCCGTCCTGCTTGTCCCTTCCAGTCGAGATGTACCATGTTTGATGGCCTGACACTGCTGGGCGACGGATTGATGCATTTCCTGACCCCGGCGTCGCTTTTCAATGTCGCCTGGGCGACGCTGGTTGGGATCATCATCGGTGTGCTGCCGGGTTTGACGGCGACGATGGGCGTCGCGCTTCTGGTTACGCTGACCTATCCGATGCCGCCCGATCAGGCGATTCTGTGCCTGATGTGCATCTATGTAGGCGCTATCTATGGCGGTAGCCGCACTGCGATCCTGCTGGCGATTCCGGGAACACCCGCAAGTGCCGCGACAACGCTGGACGGGTATCCACTGGCGCTTGCGGGCAAGGGCGGGCTGGCGATGGGTCTTGCGACGACATCTTCAGCGCTTGGAACCATGGTGGGCATTCTGTGCCTTGTGCTTCTGGCACCACTTCTGGCCGAAGCCGCCCTCAATTTCGGCTCTTACGAGTTTTTCTGGCTGGCGTTGTTCGGCGTGGTGATTTCGGGGCGCCTGACAGCGTTTGATGACCCGATCAAAGGCTATATCGCGGGCATTCTTGGTCTGCTGGTTGCCATGGTCGGAATGGAGGGGCTGCACGCCTATCGCCGATTCACCTTTGGCGTGCCCGCGCTGGGTGGCGGGATTGACCTTATTCCCGCGATGGTGGGCGCATTTGGCCTTGCAGAAATTCTGGTGGTCATGAAGCGGCGCGTGGCGGCGCGGATTGTCGATGCCTCGGATCGGGTAATCCCAAGACTTGCCGAAGTGTGGAAATACCGCCGCACGACAGTGCGCTCGGGGGTCATCGGAACCATAGTCGGCATCATCCCCGGTGTTGGAGAAGATATTGGCGCCTGGGGGTCATATGCCGCCGCGCGCCGCAAAAGTGCGGAACGCGATCAGTTCGGCAAAGGCAGCCTGGAGGGGCTGATCGCCGCTGAAACCGGCAACAGTGCCGCAATCCCCGGTTCGATGATCCCGACGCTGACGCTGGCGCTTCCGGGGTCTGCCGCGGCGGCAGTTTTGATCGCGGCCATGTTCATCCATGGAATCAGACCCGGCCCCATGCTGATGGTAGAGAACGCGCCATTTCTCTATCAGGTTGTGGCCATGCTTGTTCTCGCGACGCTTGCGATCACCGTCTACGGGCTGCTGCTGACGCGCCCGCTTTTGCGGATAATGACGGTCCCGCGGGAACGGCTAATGCCGGTGGTCTATGTGCTGTGTGTCATCGGGTCGTTCGCCATTACGCAACGGTTGTTCGATGTCTATGTGATGGTTGCCTTTGGGGTCGTCGGGTTCGTTCTGCGTGAAATGCGGTATCCGATGGCGCCACTTGTGATGGGAATCATTCTGGGCACACTTCTGGACGTCAACCTTCGCCGCGGACTTGCCCTGTCAAATGGCGACGTCAGTCCGTTCTTTACCCGACCGGTATCAGCGGTTATCTGCACGCTGATCGTTCTATCAATCATCTTCAGCATCCCGGTGGTCAAGCGACGTGTCACAAGCCTCTTCACGAATGCCCGCAGAACGACGGCAGGCCGAGATTAAGCCTGTCCGCCGTCCACGCAGTTCTGAGAAAACCAAGGAAACTATCCTTGCTGCCGCGCGTGTGGAATTTTGTGAACATGGTCTTGCAGGTGCGCGTGTTGATGCGATCGCAGAGCGCGCGAAGGCGAACAAGCGACTGCTCTATCATCATTTTGGCAACAAGGAAGAGCTTTACCGCGCGGTGCTCATGGATGCCTATGCCGAAATCCGCGCAGGCGAGCGTCAACTGAACCTTGAGGCACTTTCGCCTGACGAGGCGATGGACAGACTGGTGCGCTTTACCTTTCGGCATTTCCTTGCGAATCCTTGGTTTACAAGTCTGCTTGCAACCGAGAATTTACAGAATGCCGCCTTTCTCAAGACCTTGCCAGACATTCCGGCGCTGCATTCACCATTTGTCGGACAGATCGAGCGTATCCTCGAAAACGGGTGTCGCGAAGGCATATTCCGAGACGGGATCGATCCTGTTCAGCTCTATATCTCCATAGCCGCGCTAGGCTATTTCTATGTCTCGAACATGCAGACGCTTTCGGTCATCTTTGAACGTGACCTGAGTGCCACATCCCCCGTGCAGGAACGCGAAGCCCAGATCGTGCAGATGGTCTTGCGCTATCTGTGGAAGCCCGACGCGTCGTGAGTTACCAGAGTGCACGGTGAAAACAGGTCGCCCCCAACTCTGCCCTCCGGAATGTCGGCGCATATTGCGCAACCTGCCGGCCGCATAAACCCAAGGCGGGCCATGGAATGCAGTGGCATCGGCTGCGAACAGGAGCTGCGATCAGCACAAGGCAAACCCGACACGCGTTCAATGCGTTTGTCATCCACAGGCCCTAGCAACTTGTGGTCACAGTCACCGGGAACAGGGTGAACAGCGTCGCGACCAGCCCGATCCACAGACCGATGCGCGGAAGATTTGCGGCCTGCCCCGATCGCTCGGGGATCAGGGCGAAGACGGGCAGAAAGGCCGCAATTCCCAGCAGCCACGCGCCAACAAGGGCAAGCCGCGCTGCGCGCCCCAGATCCTCGGGGCCGCTGGCTGTGGCGCAAAGCGTGCCATGCAGGCCATAGACAAGCGAGAAGACAACGGCCCAGAGCGCAGGACCCAGCAAAACAAGCCCCAGCCACCTCATGACATCACCGCCTGTGCCGTCAGGACACCGATGGTGACAAGTGTCGTGACCGACGTGTAGCGCTGCCACAAACGCAACGCGGGCCAAGCACCTGTCACATCAACTGTAATTTCGCCACGTCGAAACTGGTCCAGCGCAAACGCCGCCATCCCGGCCGCCACCAGCAGGTGCAGGCCCACATAGCCCGCCATGACCGCGCGCAACGCATCGCGCGCGTGACGGGTCGGGTCGTCCAACTGGGTGGCCGCCATCCACACCAGTACCACAAGCGCGCCAAGGTTCAGCAAGAGCGCCAGCATGGCGGCCCCGTGTCTGCCCGACCAAGCCACACAAGCTGACGCCAACCCCACCGCCAGCGTCACGAGACCCAGAGCGATAGCTGTCGTCCGGGGCGTAAAGGTGCTTATGGGTGCCTCGGGTCCCGGTGTAACGACAGATACAAAGGCAAGACCAAACAGAAGCGACGCAAAGAGCGTTCCATTCGCGACCAGAAAGGCTACCAGCCCACTTTGCCCCAGACTGGCGCGCGCGTGGTGATGCACGGGCAGGCGCAGGCCCGGTGTGACCGCGACAGACGCCAGATTGTCTCCGGGGGCCATACCGCGCACCCAGACCCAGATCAGCACCGCAACGGGCACCAGCGCAATCCCCGCAAGCGCATAGAGGCTCGCCAGCATCAGCAGCACAAACACCCCGATGCTTGCCGAAAGCGCCAGCGGCAGGGCCGTATTTCCCGGAAGGACACCCACATGGTCGGGCTGGGCATCGCCGACACGGGTTACCAGCAACTCGCGCCGCCCATTCGGGGCTCCCGGCAATATCCCTTCGCCGCGTGCGAGCGGCAAAATGACCTCATCCGCGTCCCGGTCCAGATGGCGTGCGGTCGGAAGCGAGGCGAAGTTGTAGTTGGGCGAGGGGATCGGCATCGCCCAGTCAAATGTGGGCGCGCGCCACGGATTGCGGCTTTCGCGCTTGCCCAGTGTCGCTTGCAGGATCAGGTCAAGCACAAACATCGCAAAGCCGATGGTCAGGACAAAGCTGAAGATGGAAGAGGTCAGGTTCAGCCAGACCCATTCGGGATTGTCGGGATAAACATCGATCCGCCGGGGCATGCCCATGAGTCCGGTCAGGTGCATGATGAAGAATGTGCCGTGAAACCCGATCAGGATCACCCAGAACGCGGCCTCGCCCAGTCCTTTCACGCGGCGTCTGCCAGTGATCAGCGGCATCCAGTAGGTCGCTGCTGCCATCATCGGAAACACGAATCCGCCGATCAGGACGTAATGCAGATGCGCGGTGACAAACGCCGTGTCATGCGCCTGCCAGTTGAAAGGCACGATGGCCAGCATCACGCCGGTCAACCCGCCCATCACAAAAGTCAGAAAGAAGCCCAGAATGTGATACATCGGCAGGTGCAGTTGTGGGCTGCCCTTCCACATCGTGCCGATCCACGCAAAGACCTGCACTGCCGTGGGCACCGCCACCAGTACGGACGCCGCCGAGAAGAACGCCAGCGCCATATGCGGAATGCCCACAGTGAACATATGATGCACCCATAGGCCAAATGACAGGAACACCAGCCCCAGAATGGCGGCGACAATCGCGCCATAGCCCAGAATGGTGGTGCGGCACAGAACGGGTATCATCATTGACATGACCCCGGCTGCCGGCAGGAAGATGATATAGACCTCGGGGTGGCCGAACAGCCAGAACAGGTGCTGCCACAATAACGGGTCACCCCCGCGTGCCGGGTCAAAGAACGGCCAGTCAAAGGCGCGCTCGATCTCCAGCAGGACCGAGCCCGCGATGAGCGGCGGAAAGCCTACCAGCATCATCGCGCTTGTGCCCAGCATGTACCAAGCAAAGAGCGGCATCTGCGTGAGCTTCATGCCGGGCGCGCGCTGACGCAGGATCGTGACGGTTATCTCGACCGCCGCGGCAATCGCCGAAATCTCGACAAAGGTCACGCCCAGAAGCCAGACATCCGCATTGATGCCGGGCGAGTATGCGGCGCTGGACAGGGGTGTATACATGAACCAGCCATCACGCGGGGCCACGCCGAACAGCAGTGCTGTCAGCATGATCAGCCCACCGAACAGATAGCACCAGTATCCAAGCGCAGTCAGGCGGGGAAAGGCCATGTCGCGGGTGCCCAGCATCTTGGGCAATAGCCAGATTGCCAGCCCCTCCAGCATCGGAATGGCGAAGAGAAACATCATGATGCTGCCATGCATCGTGAAAATCTGGTTGTAGAGTTCGGTGTCCAGAAACGCGCCCTGATGGGATGCAAGCTGCGCCCGGATCAGCATGGACAGGATACCACCGATCGCAAAGAAGATGATTGCCGTCGCCATGAACCGCAAACCCAGCGTCGTATGGCTGACCGCCGTCATCTGGCCCCAAAGCCCCCGGTCATTGGCCCAGACGCTCTGCAACTCGCGGTGCAACGCCAAGGCGCGTCGGGGCGGATTGGGCGCGATGGTCCCTGTTCTGGGTGTGAGAGAGGTGTCGCTCATGGGGCCTCGCTCTCGTCGGGCAGGGCAGGGGGCCAGGTGTCATGCGCCTGCACATCAAAGCGCATCCGCGCATGGCCCAGCCCGCAGAATTCGGCGCAAAGTCCCGCATAGGTGCCCGGCGCATCGGCGCTGATGCGCGCGCGGTTGGTTCGGCCCGGAATCGCATCCAGCTTGCCCGCCAGTCGAGGCACCCAGAAGGAGTGGATCACATCCTCGGATGTGATCAGCACATCGACCGGCTGTCCTGCGGGAATGTGCAGCAGGCCGTCTGTTTCGACAGGGTTGCCATCGGAATCTGTATGCGTAAAGCGCCAGCCCCACTGAAAGGCACGCGCGCGCACTTCGACTGCGCCATCATCGCGCGGCAGGATACGCTCGCCCACCCAAAGCCCCGCACCAAGGGTGGCCGACAGAACAACAAGCGAGAACGCCAATCCCATGCCATGTGTCCAGACACGGGCACCCGTGTCGCGCGGGGCACCAAAAGCCATGGCGATCAGGACCACCATCATCATTGTCAGCGCGACGGCCCCTGCCAGCATGACCCACCACAACCAGGCGATTTCAGTTGCGGTGGCCCCGCCCGGCTGCAAGGTGGACAGCGGACCGGAACAACCGATCAGGGCGACCGGGGCAATCAGCACGCCTCCTCTCATAGCGGGTCCAGTCTGGCAGGGATGGTGTTGCCGCGCGGTTCCAGCAGCATCTCGGGCAAGAGAGCGATCAGGTCTTCGAAGTCCGGCTTGGCCAGAACCAGCCACAATACCGTGCCGATCAGCGGTACGATGGCCAGTAATGCCAGCCCCACGCGTGGCAGGCGGAACTGCCCATGACCCTCGCCGACCTTTACGATCATATGGCCCAGTAGCGCATGCATCACGACCATCCCCGCGACGGCCACCAGTTTCAGCATCATCCAGACATCAAACACCTGAGCGGCGAAAATCAGTGCGGTCCCGGCAGTCACGGCCACGACGGCTGTGGGGCTGACCACGCATGTGTAGCTGAAATGCGTCAGCCAGCGAAATTCGGAAAAGCCCGCCTGTGTGCGCATTTCTGCGCGGCGTCCATGCACATGCATCAACACCGGCAGCAGGATCAGTCCTGCACACCAAAGCGCCAGCGCCCCGATATGTACTGCCTTCAGCAATGCAATCATGCGCGCGCGCCCGCGTTCAAAAGTCGCCATGCCATCAACGCGGCCAGAACAGCGACGGGCATCATGCCGGGCACCCACATCACCAGCCCGGCCAGTTGCTGATCTTGCAGCGCATTCAGGCCAAAGCGTTCGGCATGCGCAAGGTGTTCAAGGTAAAAGGGACGTCCGGCAAAAGTCAGTATCGCCCCCAGTATCCCCATCTGACCGATCAGAGGCACAAGCCAGACAACATGCGCAAAGCTGCGCCCGGTCAGAATGACGGACCAGAAGGTCCAGGCAGGCAGAACAAGCGCAGCCTGCATCGCCCAGTATACCGCGACACTGTCCCATGCAGCGCTATACGCTTGCGGCAGATACCAAAGCCACAAGCCTGCCGATAGCGCAAGGAAACTGGGCGCGACCGCGATCCGGCGCACTGGAAATGCCAGCGCCAAAGCAGGGGCCAGCAGCCCGAACACAACCAGATGGTGCAAGGCACGCGCCGAGAACAGCGCAACTGTCAGCGCACAGAGTGGGGAAACGAAGGCGACAACGGCGGACCCCATTGCCACGGCGAACGCCTGTTTCCGGGCGCGCGCGGAATGGCGCAGCGCAAGCACGCCCACCCCGGTCGCAAGGGCCAGCGCCAGTAGCAGAAACAAGTCCCCGTTCCACGACCAGAGTAAATCTGCTGGCCGGGGTGCCGGGCCGCAATATGGATGCAATTCCATGCCGAATCCCGAATCCTCTAACCTGTAACGCGACTCTCTGGCAAAGGTTCCGTTCGTCGCGTGGCGTTGCGCGCAATTAGGATCGTGATGTGTGGAACGATGTGGCCTTTCAATCGTTGACGCTGTCGAAGGACAATCAAGGAGGTTCCCATGAATACCATCACACTCATCGCGGTTCTGTCCCTTGTCACGCTTATGAGTTTTGGCATTTTTGCTCTTGTCAGCAAATGGCGCGTCGATCAGCGTCGTTCAGACGGCAGCACCTCAAAATCTTCTCTGGCCACGGATAGTCGTGGCGAGGGCGCTATCGAAGCGCTGGAGCGGGCCGATACGTCAGGCCGGCGCGGCACCACACGAGATTGATTTCATCAGGAGAAACCCGATGCGTGCCAGACAACTCTACTCGACCACTGCCGTGAGCCTGTGCGTGATGGCGTCGTCCGCCGTCGCGCAGTCAGGTCAGGTCACAGCCGACGAACTTGACCTGTTCGAACAAGATGCCCGTGAATGTATCGCCGCCCCCCAGAGCGCGGCCTGCCTTCCGTTTCATGGCATCATTTCCGCATGTGCGGCCAATCTGGACGCGATGATCTGTGCGCCCCTGTTTGCAGATGCGCCCGCAGTGTTCGAGGAACCGGCGACATTGGGCCGTGTTCAGGACATTCTTGAACAGGTCGATGTCGAATTGACGCATGCCCGCGCCCCCGAAGCAGAGACGCTGGAAATTGACGAACTGCCGGATGAACTGGTCGATACGCTGGAAGAGCCTGAACCGGCGGCACCTCTGGACGAAGAGCAGGTCACCGAGGCCGAAACGCCCGAAGAAGATCTTCAGACCATAACCGAAGCGATTGAGGAAACAGAATCCGAGGATCTGGCAGATCCAGAACCTCTGCCAGAAGATGCCGAGGACGCAGCCGCCCTTGAGGCGCTGCGCGAGCGGCTGGAGGCCGAAATGGCAGAGGAAGCGGCTGACAGCGAAGATGATGCTGCAGAAACAGTCAGCGCGCCTGAATCGGCATCCGGCACAGACGATGACGCTGCGACACTTCAGGCGTTGCGCGACCGGCTGGAAGCCGAGTTGGCCGAAGAGTCGGACGATTCCGCAGACGAGTCGGTCGAGAGCGCCGAGACTGCGCCGCTAACCGATACCCAGGCAGCGCAGGAACTGCTTTCCGATCTGGTTGATGACGTTGACGCGGACGAAGCCCCCGAACTGGTGATCGAGGATGAGCAGGGCGAAGAACTGGTCGCTCCGGTAGAGGCCCCTCGTGAACTGGACGCGTCAGAGCAGGCCGCAATCGAACAGTTGCTGCAAGACCCGAGCGTCTCGACCGCAATCGGTCTGTTGGGCACGGTTCTTGGCACCGGGACAGAGGCGCCAGAGGACAGCGATACGGCTGAGAACGCAGAACCTGTCACCGCAGCCCGCGACCCCGAGGAAGATGACGCAGAAATCGCTGATATGACCGAAGAACAGATCACGTCAGAGCAGTTGCGCAGCAGTCAGGATGATTTCGACTCGCGTTTCGCACTGGATTTTGAAACCGACGCCGCAGCGCGAACACAGCGCGCCGACCGGTCGCGCCGTGATCTGGAACGCGCAGGACTGGTTGCACTTGGTGCGCTTGCCGTTGGCATGGTCATCAACCAGAGCCGCGTTGTCGCGCGCTCGGATGAGCGCGTCGTGGTTGATCAGGGAGAGGGCCAGCTTGAGTTGTGGCGCGACGATGACGCTATCCTGCTGGAGGATGGCTCGGTGCGGCGGATCGAACGCTATTCCGACGGATCGACCCGGACCCGCTGGGAACGTCTGGACGGTACGCAGATCCTCACCATCCGCGATGCGACCGGTCGTGTGCTGCGTCGTGACCGGGTGCTGTCGGATGGCACGATCATCGAACTTGTCGATGACACGCGCCCGGTAGAGCGTATCGACGTTTCGATCCTGCCGCCCCCTCGGACGCGCGAACTGCGTATCACCGGACGCACAGATCCGGAACTTGCCATAGCCATGCTGCGCGAGGCCGAAGCCGACGCACGCGCGCTTGATCGCAGCTTTTCATTGCGCCAGATACGCGAGATACGCGAAGTGCGCGATCTGGTGCCACTATTGAGCCCCGATCTGATCACCTTTGAGACCAATCGTGCGAATGTCCGGCCCGAGGAAGCCGCAAAGCTCTTGCAGGTTGGCCGGTTGATGGAGCGTCTTGTCGCCGCAAACCCGCGCGAAATCTTCCTGATCGAGGGGCACACCGATGCCACGGGTCCAGCGGCGTTCAATCTCGCATTATCGGACCGCCGCGCAGAATCGGTGGCGCTGGCCCTGACAGAGTTCTTTGATATCCCGTCCGAGAACCTGATCGTGCAAGGGTATGGAAAACGCTACCTGCGTATTCCTACCCTGCAAGCAGAAGAACGCAACCGCCGTGTGGTCATTCGCCGGATAACCCCCTTGCTGAACCTGTAAGGGCATCCCTGCAAATTGCTACCATGTCGGCTGCATCTTGTGATGCAGCCGATTTTTCACGATCTCACGGCAGCAATCGCCGCAATGCGCCGCTGAACACATCCGCCGCCTGATCGAGCCCCACTGTAATCCTTTCCGACATGACCGCCCGCCTTTGTGGATCATTGCAGACCCACGCTGGCACATCGGTGTTGTCGGGGGGCGGTCACGTCATCAACGCCGCGCCAGGGGGAACCCGAGTCACCAAGACAGCGTTTACCTTTGACAGTATTCCAGATTGGACAGAACCGTGACCGTGCGCAACCAGCAAGATACCGCAGATCCGCACGGGCCGTTGCTGGTCAAGCCACTCGCGCCCACGGCGGTTGCCGTTCAGGGAATTTTCGCAATCCTCGTTCTGGCAGCGGTTTATTTTGCCCGCGATTTTCTGTTGCCAGTCGTGTTCGCATTGCTGCTTTTCTTCGTGTTTGTGCCGGTGCAACGGCGGCTTCAGCGGATTGGCTTGCCCGGCGCACTTGTTGCGGGTGCGATTGTCCTGAGCCTTCTGGTCGCCGTTGCCGCGGTCTTCTTTTTGCTTAGCGGTCCTGTCGCGCGCGTGGTGGAAAACCTGCCTGCGATCGTGCAGGATATCTCGCAGCGACTGGATCAGGCACGCAATGCAATGCTGGCCATCTTGCAGGGGTTTCGTGGGGGTGAGTCCGGCGATATTCCCGATCTGCGTCCGGCACTTTCCACAGACGACGAGTCCAGTTCCGAGAACGGGGACGAAGAGTTTCTGCTGAACACCGCGAGCGGGGCGCTGACGTATCTGGCCGAGGCCCCCGCACGGGTCGCACAGTTTTTTCTGTCGATGGTGTTGCTGTTTTTCATGCTGTCATCAAGCGACTTGCTCTACCTCAAGATCATTCAGAGTTTCGACGCTTTTGGCGACAAGCGCGTCGCACTTGCTGCCCTGCACGAAGTCGAACAGAAACTGGGCGGATATCTGGGCACAGTCGCTGTCATCAATTCTGGGTTGGGGGTCTGTATTGGCCTTGCGATGTGGGCTCTCGGGATGCCTGTGCCGCTGTTATTCGGTGTGCTGGCCTTTCTGCTGAACTTTATCCCGGTTGTCGGTGCCTTTATGGGGGTCATGCTTTCGACCGTTGTTGCGCTGCTGTGGTTCGATACACTGGGCAGTGTTTTGATGGTTGGCAGCAGCTATCTCGCGCTGACCGCCATCGAAGGGCAGCTTGTCACGCCGTCAATCCTCGCGCGGAGGTTGCGGATGAATACGGTTCTGGTGTTCCTGTCGATTGCGTTCTGGGCGTGGATGTGGTCGTTCTGGGGGATGCTGATAGCGGTCCCGATTCTGGTGGCGTTGCGTGTGATCACCGAGCAGGTGCCGCGATGGCGCAAGGTTGCAAACATTCTGTCAGGTGATCGCATTGCGCTGCAACATGTCGACCGGACGACAAGGCCCTGACAACTCAAGAACGTCTGGCCTGGTATGCGCCATGAAACCCCGCAAAGATTGACACGCGCGCAAGTGAGAACGCATGATGCGGAAGCTTCGGGAAAGGTCCGCATGCCCGGAGGGAACGCTGTTTACGGATACTCGGATCTATCCTGTCTGCTGTGAACTTCGCCATGAGTGCATCTGAACATCCCTGTCAAACCTGCGCGCTGCGCAAGAGTTCCGTTTTCACGCCGTTTACCGATCAGGAACTTGATTTCATGATGGAGTTCCGCGCGGGAGAGGTGCGGATCAATGGCGGCGAGACACTTTTTCACGAAGGCGACAAGGTAGATTTCTTCTACACGGCCAAAGTGGGGCAGGGCGCGCGGGTGATACATTTGCCCAATGGCGGGCGTCAACTCGTGAATTTCATCTTTCCGGGTGACACGATCGGCCTGCAGGCAGCACTTGCCAAGGAAGCTTCGAGTTCGGTGGTTGCCGCCAGTGACATGCTCTTGTGCAAGTTTCACAAGGGCAACCTGCCAAAACTGTTCCGCCAAAGCGCAAGACGCGCTTACTCGCTTGTCTGGATTGCCGCTGTAGAAGAGCATTTCCTTGGCGAAACGATTGCCACACTCGGGCAGCGTGATGCCATGCAGCGGATGGCCTGGGCCTTGTGCAGGATATCGATGCGCCTGTCGGCAGTGGGGCTGTCAAGTGACGGTGCGTCGCCGTTTCCGTTCAAGCAGCGCGATCTGGCCGATGCCTTGGGGCTGTCACTGGTGCACACGAACAAGACGCTCGCGCGTCTGCGCCCATTTGTGCGCTGGGAAAAAGGTGTGCTCACAATACTGGACCCACGCGCCCTGTCCGAGATCGCGATGCTGGACTATGATGCGCAACCCGAGCGACCGCTGCTTTGAGGGCCGAACAGATCTGCAAGCAATCCTTCCAGGTCTGCCGTAAAGAATGGCAAGTTCAGCACAGAGCATTCCGCAGTGCGCTCTTGCTCGATCCCATCAGTGATCAGGATCACCTTGCTGCCTGCCTGCTGCAATAGCTTGCGCAGACGGCTGTGCAGGAATTCGGTCGCGCTGGCCTGTACGACCGCAAGCCGAACCCTTTCACCGGGGTTGCGTTGCGAGAGCCATTCGACAGCGTCGGATTCTTGAGTGCTGATCCATGGAACACCCAGGCGGGCACTCTCCAGCGTTGCTGCGATATCGCGAGCAACGAGAGCGAAATTGACCTGGACAAGACAGTAAGAGCGCATTGAAATCACCTTGGCTTTCGGGAAGTCAGGTGTGTCTCACATGCTCGGCACCGATAATATAAACTGTGACATAACGGAACATAAACTTGACCATTGCGATTGCCCCGAGGGTTGCAGCCCCTTTGTGCCTTGATCGTGCAGGACCGGCAAACCGCTACTGTCCCGTGCACCGGCGACCCTTGCGCAGCGCCCGGTGTCTGTGAAATGTATACCTCAACGTCATGGCAGGCTCTGTAGGGCAAATGGCGCTTTGTCGAACAGCTCAACCATCCATGGCTGATACAGCCCCCAACGGACCGAAAAACCTGATGTCGAATTATGCGCTTACAGTCACCTGTCCCCGAGCGCGCGGTATCGTTGCCGCGATTGCGGGTTTTCTCGCACAGCATGGCTGCAACATCACCGACAGTTCACAATTCGATGACATGCAGACGGGTATGTTCTTCATGCGGGTCAGTTTCACGAGCGAGAAAGGGGCCGATCTGGTCGGTTTGCAACAGGCGTTTACGCCGGTTGAAGCCGAATTCGGGATGGATTCTGCCTTTCATGACGAGGCCGTGCGCATGAAAGTCATCATCATGGTCTCGCGTTTCGGACATTGCCTCAACGATCTGCTGTATCGCTGGCGCATCGGGGCGCTGCCGATAGATATCGTGGCGGTGATCTCGAACCACATGGAGTATCAGAAGGTCGTGGTGAACCATGACATTCCGTTTTACTGCATTCCGGTTACCGCTCAGAACAAGGCGCAGGCCGAGGCGCGGATCATGGAAGTGGTCGAGCAGACGAGTGCAGAACTGATCGTGCTTGCGCGCTACATGCAGGTTCTGTCGGACGAAATGTGCGCGAAGATGTCTGGGCGGATCATCAATATCCACCATTCCTTTCTTCCCAGCTTCAAGGGGGCCAACCCCTACAGGCAGGCATTCGAGCGGGGCGTGAAGCTGATCGGCGCGACGTCGCATTACGTGACCGCCGATCTGGACGAGGGCCCGATTATCGAGCAGGACATCGCGCGCGTGACCCATGCACAATCACCCGCCGATTATATCAGCCTTGGGCGGGATGTGGAAAGTCAGGTTCTTGCGCGTGCGATTCATGCTCATATTCACCGGCGCGTGTTTCTGAATGGAAACAAGACCGTCGTGTTTCCAGCCTCGCCGGGGTCCTATGCCTCCGAGAGGATGGGGTAGCTATCCCGCGCGATCACCAAGCGGCGTCAATAGGTCGCCCGACCGCCCGACAGGTCGAATACAGCACCAGTGGTAAAGCTGTTTTCGCGTGTGCACAGCCAGACGATCATGGCGGCGGCCTCATCCAGTTCCAGAAACCTGCCGCGCGGGATTTTCGAGAGCATGTAGTCGATATGCTCTTGCTTCATCTGGTCAAAGATGCGCGTTCGCGCGGCGGCTGGCGTAACGCAATTCACGGCAATGTCCAGATGCGCCAGCTCCTTGCCCAGCGACTTGGTCAGTCCGATGACCCCCGCCTTTGACGCGGAATAGGCCGAGGCATTCGGGTTGCCTTCCTTGCCCGCCACCGACGCAATATTGACGATCCGCCCGTATTTTGCCGCAGTCATGGACGGAATGACCGCGCGATTCACATGAAACGTCCCCAGCAGGTTGATCTCGGTGATGGCGCGAAACTCGTCTACCGGATAGTCGGCCAGTGGCGCGTTGGTACCGGCAACCCCTGCCGAGTTCACGAGGACATCCACGCCCTTTGCGTGCATCAAAGTTGTGGACATCGCGGTTTCCACGCTGTTCCAGTTGGCGATATCGACTTCGCAGGCGAAAGCGCCGTGGCCAAGAGCCTGCGCCGTCTGTTCGGCCAATGCGCCATCGCGATCCCAGATGGCCACAGTCGCGCCACCTGCCACGAGCCGCGCCGCTACGGCTTGCCCGATCCCCTGTGCACCACCTGTCACGATGGCTGTCTGATTTTCGAAATCCCTCATCTGGTCAATCCCTCGACATTGTTGAAACCCGGCGCGGCGCACCCGGCGAATTATCCTATTGCCACTAGGCAGTTATCGCTTTCCCAGCAGGTTCGCCCACCATGACTGGACTGCCATTGCGCCCATGCCAATAGGGAATGTCAACAAGCCATTTGCCGGGGTTCAATGATCTGTCAGCAATATCGCGCGCCGCCCGCCCGCGTGACAAGCGCAGCCTCACTGCCGACGCGCAATGCCTGCAGACGCAACAGCCCATGCTAGACCTTTCCGGGGCAGAAAATGCTTCGAATATCAAAGCAAAAAATATCACTATGGAATCGCACAGCTAACAAAAGCGAAATGAAAATAGATAAATATGCGTTTTTCTTGCCAAGGTGGCATTGCCATATAATTTATGTTACTTAAGTAAATTCAGCCAGATAATCATTGCTGTTGGTGCTGCCGCACCTCGAAAAAGAAGGAGAAATCGTGCAAACCAAAGATCCACAGAAAGGCTATATTGCCATCCTTGGATGGAGCTTGAGATGCATTGATGCGCTTGAGAAATTTGACCGACGCTATGTGATCGTCGCGCCGCAATGGGCCGAAGATTACGCTACGCAGCACAACATCCCGTTTGTGTCCTGGGACTTTGAGCGTCTGAATGACCGCTCATTCGAGATCTCGGCCAAGCTCAGGGAAATGGGGGTCGATGTCGCCATCCCGCTGTTCGAAGAAACCGTCGAATGGGCTGGTGCGATCAATTCGGTGCTTATGGACAACCCGCGTCTGCTGGGCCAGTCGATGCTGTTCCGCGACAAGTCGCTGATGAAGCGGCGCGCGCAGCTTGGCGGCATTCGGGTCGGCATCTTTGAAGAAGCGATGGACCATACCGATGTGATCCGCTTCCTCAAGCGTGTGAACCAGACATTGCTGAAACTGGACGGCGACCCGAACGACCCGATCCATTTCAAAGCGTTCGACAAGGCAGGCTGCCTTGGTCACCGGGTCATCCGTTCGCCCGATGATGTAGCCGCGATTGCCGACGACGAATTTCCGGCGCTGCTGGAATCGCATCTGGACGGCTGGGAATTCGCGGTCGAGGCTTGGATCAAGGACCGCAAGATCCAGTTTCTGAATATTTCGGAGTATGTGACGCTGGGCTATTCGGTCTTTGTGCCTGCGACGCCGGAGCTGGAAAAATACCGCGCCAAGATCACCGAACAGATCGAAAAGCTGATCGAGGTGTTCGACATTGATTTCGGTTTCATCCACCCGGAATACTTCGTGACCAATGACGGCACGATGTATTTCGGCGAAGTGGCTTACCGTCCGCCCGGCTTCAACGCTTTCGAGTTGATGGAGCGAGCATATGGTTTCAACGCCTATCAGGCGCTGGTTCTTTCCTTTGACCCCAAGGCCACGCAGGAGGAGTTGGACGCGTTCTTCCCGACTCCGGTGAAAGACGCATTGGGCCATGCCGGGTGCTTCGGGGTCTATCCCCGCCGCCGTGTCGTCAGCGAGTTGAGCATCCCGTCGGAAACCGAGGACGACCCGTATTTCGAGTTTCACGAACTTGCCCCGCCGATGGAATCGAAAGTGACCAAGCGAACCGCCTTCGGCACGCATTGGGGGCTGGTCTATTTCTTCGGCGAAGACCCGCATCGACTGCGTGATCTGCTGAAGGCGCAAGAAGAGCTTGATTTCTACGTCTGACGTTGCAACACGCCAGCGCTAGACGCTTGCGGTGTGATCGGGTGGCCTGCAAAGGTTGCCCGATCAGCCTGTAAAGTCATCGGCGCGCGCGGCGATTGCGAAGGTGACTGTAAATTCACAACCTGCGGGGTTGTATCATACGGGCATAGCCGCAAGGCTGTCCGACAGAAAAGCAGCAGCGCCGTTGCGCGAAACAGGACACTTGCGGATGACCACCAGCCTTCAGGACGAAACGCTTAATCCGATCCTGCGCAGCTTTGATCATGTGCTGTCCCAGCTATCTACCGCGTCTTCTGCGGGCAAGGCGACCTATCAGGGACGCATGCTCGACACGATCAAGCGCCTTCTGAAACACCCTCACGGGATCGCGGCAATAGAGCCGCGCATAAGGGAACTGGACCAGGCCGGGATATTTGATGGCACCGACTGGGCCGTTCCGTCCAGCCTTGTTCCGGGCATGGTCGGCAACACGCTGAGGATGGCCGATTCGCGGACTGTTGCGCTCGAATGTGTCAGCCTGCTGCGGTTTCTTGCCGTGGCCCGCGAAACCCAGTCTCAGCCGGGGCTGCCAGCCGAACATGCGCGCCACTTTCTGGCGCAGGTTCTGGCACTGAATCTTGACCGCATCCTGGGCGCCCATCACGAAGCGGCCCGCGTCAAGGCGGGTGAACTGGACGGTGCCGTAGACAGGCTGCTTAAACATATCCTCGCAAGCGTCGGGACCGAAGGTATCTTGGGCCAGCTTGTCGATGAGGTCTGGCGCATCTTGCGCCAACGCCCCATTCAGGTCGATCATGTGAAGTCGATGATCCTGCAGATCGCGCTGGCCATGAATGAACAGCAGCAGGGTTTCAGCGCCAGCGACACGCGACTGGGTGCCGACCGGCTGATCAGTGCGTTGTTCGGGCCGACGCAGTTGAGCCGCGAAGATCCGGGGCTGCAAACCTATCGCGACCGTCTCGGCGCGGCGGACACGGGGACATTGCAGGCCGAAGCCACCGGCATGGCACGCGCCATGCACGATACGGGCCTTGTTTCGGACTATCATGGCGCGTTCTTGCGGTTCGTTCTTGAAAGCGGCCAGAGCTATCTGGTGTCAGACGCGCTTGGCCTGAGTAGCACAGGGCTGGATTCGTTTCGGTGTTATCAGGCCCTTGTGCAGCAGTTGATCGATGTCGCGGTGCGGCCCGGTACCGCACAGGCAGTGCTTGGCATAGCATTGATGCTGGAACGCGGAATCCTGTATTCGCCACCGATTGCACCTTCGCTCTGGCGGCTGCTGGGGGCAAGGTTGACCCCAAATTGTGAGGCCGGCTTGATTGCGGCTTTCGGTGCCGACGCCACCCCCCATCAGCGGCTGGTCGCGGGGGTGATGATGCTGCTTGGTCAACCTCTGGGGATTGGTCAAGGCAACAACCCGACCTGCCAGTCGGCGCGCGCGCTGTCCATGTGGGCCCTGAACGACCCCGATTATTTGCTGTGGCAGCTTGCGCAAGCCACATCGAATGACCGGGTCATCATGCATTTTGAGGGCCAGCCACTTGATTCCGCGTTGCTGCCTGCCGGTCTGGCCCTGCATACGCCGCTTGACGCCGATCCGGTATCCGTTGTGCTGGTGCCACATCTGGACCGTATCTATGCCGAAATGGGTCGGATGGTCGCGGGGCGTGGCGAAGATCCGCACCGCTGGATCAACCCGGAACTGCACGGCTGGTGGGTTGGCCGCGAGTTTCACATCGCCGTGGATATCGCGACGGGCAAGCTGCACGAATATGACCAGTTCATCCGTGACTTCCACACCTCCTATAACCCGATGCACAATGGCAATGAACCTGTCATTCACCCGCAGCCTGCAGGCATTGCCGTGACCGACAGTCAGGGTACGTTCGTAGGCTGGCATGCGATCTCGATCATCCGGGTCGCGCTGGACCAAAGCGGCGGCATGCGCGTGTATTTCTTTAACCCGAACAATGACAGCGGGCAGGATTGGGGGCATGGGATCATTGTTTCTACCCATGGCAACGGAGAACGTCTTGGCGAAGCCTCGCTGCCATTTGCGCAATTCACCTCGCGGCTCTACATTTTCCATGATGATGGATTGAAAACAGCGTCCGAAGTGCCTGTGAGTGACGATGAAGTCGTGACAATCCGCGAATTGGCGCTGCAAAGCTGGGCGCGCAACCGACTCTGACACGGTTGCGAGACCGAGACATCCAGTCAGATGATCGGAAAGCGGCTTTTGACAGACAGATCAAGGGATGCCCTAGAATGAACGGCTCAATGCCAATGACACGCGTGTGTTGCGCCATGTATTCAGAGCACTGTTGGAGCGTTGCCGCGTTGTCGATGCCTCGATCACAGGGGTGTAGTTTCCAAGTGTGACATCCCGGTGCATCGCACGCAGGCCAAGCCCGGTCGTCGTGTCCTTGCGCACGATCCCGAATATCGGGTCGCCGCCATCGCGCCGATGACTTTGTGCAAAGGTTTCGACTCCAAGCACCAGCCCGCCTGCAAAACTCTGCTGTGCGCCCAACCCAACCCGCAGGCTGCGTCCGGCCTCATATGCGGCGCGCGCGCTGACGCGTGAGATGGCAGCCGTGCCTGTGACCACCAGATCGGGGCGCAGGGCATGGCGCAACTCGACCGAGGCCGACAGGCGCGGGCCATCCAGTGACGGATGGTTGGCAAATCGCCAATCCACCGCTTCGGCGCGCAACCGCAGCACCGAAGAGTGCCCCAGCCGCTGCGACCAGCTCAGATGCAGACCCACGCCCTGACCGAAACTGCGCCCGCCTTGTGCTCGCCGCGCCACAGAACCGGTGATCTGCCAGTCATGCCCGGCCAGAGTCTGGCCCTGAAACCCCAGATCCCCGCGCAGTGTGATGTCCTCCAGCGCGCGATCCTCATACAGGCGCGCCGCGAGGCTCGCCCCGATGCGCAGCCGCAGACCTTGGGCAATCTGCGGCATCAGCGCCCCTCCGGCAGTGACATGCAGCCCGGTTGCGCGCTGTGCCTGCGCGTTGGAATTCAGCCGGAATGGTAGATCGCCGATCCAGATCGTATCGGCATCTGTTCGCTGGGCGGGGTTCGTTTCCGGCACAATCGCGAAACTGAACCAGCCTTCGCGATCGCGCCGCGCTTCGATACGTGCCAGCAGTGCGTCGAGTTGCGCGCGGTCAGCCTCGGTCAGCGGGGCCGCGCGCGCCTGCAACAGGTGAAACCGGGCGCGGTCCTGCGCGCCCGATTGCAGCAGAGCCATAGCCAGCCGGATGCGGGCCTCGGGATCGGTCGGATTGGCAGACACCTGACGGTTGAGTGCAGAAAGGCCATGCTGCGCCCCCTCGGACGCCGCTTGCGCCAACAGGCCCGATGGGTTCAGCCAGAAACACAACACCATACCCGCAAGGGTAGCGGCGCGAAGGTGGGCCAGACCAGACGCGCGCCACATTCGGCGAGCACCCGTCTGAAAACACCTGACCCACCTTGCCCGGTTCATGCAGATCACTGGCGTTCGATATACCAGGTGCCACCGACTGTGAAATCCGACAACCCACCGGGCCGCCACCAACTCCCAGCTGCCGGGCCATGCGCTGCCTGACCGCCCGAACCGACGAATGCGCCGCCCAGCATCAGGTTCGCCTGTCCTGTCTCGCCTTCATGCATCACATCGCCGGCGAAGTTCGCCATGATCGCGCCCGTCGTCAAGGTCATCCCGGCAACGGATGTCTGACTGATGTTCATCGTGCTGGGCGGGCCGGCTGCTGCTGTGGTCAGTTCGCCATCAAAGGTCACGTCATCGTCCCCGACGGTGCCGCGGATGTTGTGCACGCGCCCTGACACACTTTGCGCGGTCGCGTCGGCAAAGGCCTGCCCGAAATTGAGCTGCATCTCGATGTCGCCCAGCAACGTGCCGATGGGCGTGCTGCCTTCATTCAGGATGGTCTTGACCGAACCTGCGTAACTCGCGCTGCCGGTAGTCGGCATATCGGTCGTCGGAATCATGCCCGAGATCTGATCAAAGCGGGTGTCATGCTGGCCGACTGTCCCGCCGCCACC
>SKRW01000323.1 GCA_007118295.1 Paracoccaceae bacterium
ATCGTCAAACAGCCGGATGAAGGGGCCGATGGCGGCGGCGGCGTTGTTGTCCTTGGCCTTGCCCAGCAGCAATGCCGACCGCCCCTCGATATCGCGCAGGTTGACGTCATTGCCAAGCGTCGCCCCAAGAATTTGCCCACGCGAGTTGCAGGCCAGCACGATTTCCGGTTCTGGGTTGTTCCACTTGCTGGTCGGGTGCAGCCCGACTTCGGCACCGTGCCCCACAGCGGACATCGGCTGCGCCTTGGTAAACACCTCGGCATCCGGGCCGATACCGACTTCGAGATACTGCGACCACAGGTCTTCGGCCTGCAACACGGATTTTACCCGTGCGGCCTGTTCCGATCCGGGAACCAGATCGCGCAGGCTGTCGCCGATCACCTGCGCGACCTTGGTGCGGATCGCTTCGGCGCGGGCCGGGTCGCCTGCTGCGCGTTCCTCGATCACGCGCTCCAGCATCGAGCGCGCAAAGGTCACGCCACAGGCCTTGATCGCCTGCAAGTCGCACGGTGCCAGCAGGCGCAGCGCATCGGCGTCGGGGGCTGCCAGACTCGCGGCTTCCAGTTCGGCCAATGTGCAGACCGGCTCGCCACTCGCCGCGCGCAGCCAGGCCACGGGGTCTTCGCGCTCCAGCAGATCATGCATGGTCGGCACATCGCGACAGGTGACATCCATCACCTGAGAGGCACGGATCGTGACAACGGCAGGGCCGGTGCCGGGCCGCCAGATGCGCCCGACATAGAGGCCGGTTTCGTCCATTAGGTCTTGCAAGCTCATGATGTCCTCAATGGTTATCGCGTGGCAGGTCCTCACGGATGCGCTGGTAGGCGGTCGCCAGTTCCAGACATCCGCCATCGGCCAGCTGGCCGACATGCGTGCGGTAAATCTCTTGCCACGGGGTTTGATGGTGCAATTCCGGCGCGGTCCAGTTTGCACGGCGCGCTGCCCATTCTTCATCTGGCACCAGCGCATCCAATCGGCTGGCGTTCAGGTCCAGCCGCACACGGTCGCCGGTCTGCAACAGAGCAAGCCCGCCGCCGACAACAGATTCGGGCGATGCGTTCAGGATCGACGGAGATTCCGAGGTTCCCGATTGCCGCCCGTCGCCGACCGTGGGCAGATGGTTTACACCTTCGCGCAACAGCGCATCGGGGGGCTGCATGTTCACAACCTCGGCCGATCCCGGATAACCGACGCAGCCCACATTGCGGATGAACAGGATCGTCTGCGCGTCAATCCCGAGGCTCGGGTCATTGATACGGTCGTGATAATCCTCGGGTCCCTCGAAGACCACGGCTTTGGCCTCGAATACACCTTCCTCGCCCGGAGTGGACAAGAAGCGCGCGCGGAAGTCATCCGAGATAACGCTGGTTTTCATCAACGCACTTTCGAACAGGTTACCCGACAGCACCAGAAAGCCCGCCTTTTCGCGCATAGGCGCGCTCACAGACAGGATGACTTCGGAATCCCTGCTTTCCCAGCCTTCCAGATTGGCACCCATTGTGGCCCCGCTGGCAGTCATTGCATCCTCATGCAGCAAACCTGCCTTGCGCAATTCGCCCATCACGGCGGGGACACCGCCTGCACGATAGAAGCTCTCGCCAAGATAGGTCCCGGCAGGCTGCATGTTCACCAGAAGCGGGACGTCAAACCCATGCCGCTGCCAGTCCGTAACATGAAGATCAACGCCTGCATGACGCGCAATCGCCTGCAGATGCGGAGGCGCGTTGGTGGATCCGCCAATCGCGGAATTGACGACAATCGCGTTCTCGAACGCCTTGCGCGTCAGAATGTCCGAAGGCTTCAGGTCCTCATGCACCATCGCGACAATGCGCCGACCCGTTTCATAAGCCATGTTCATGCGCTCGCGGAAGGGCGCGGGAATGGCGGAACTGCCGGGCAGAGTCATGCCCAGCGCTTCGGCCATCGCGTTCATCGTGCTGGCCGTGCCCATGGTGTTGCAGTGGCCAAGCGACGGGGCGGAAGAGCAAACCCGCTCCATGAATTCCTCGTAGTCGATCTTGCCCTCGCCCAGCAGACGACGGCTTTCCCAGACGATGGTGCCAGACCCTGTGCGCTTGCCTTTCCACCAGCCATCCAGCATCGGGCCGCCATTCAATGCAATCGCGGGCAGATCGACCGTGGCCGCGCCCATCAGCATGGCGGGTGTGGTCTTGTCGCAGCCGGTTGTCAGCACCACACCGTCAATCGGGTAGCCATGCAGCACCTCGACCAGTGACAGATACGCCAGATTGCGGTCCAGCGCTGCAGTCGGCCGTTTGCCGGTTTCCTGAATGGGGTGGACGGGGAACTCCATCGGAATACCCCCCGCATCGCGGATGCCCGCCTTGATCCGGTCCATCAGAAAGACATGAATCTTGTTACAGGGCGCCAGATCGCTGCCAGTCTGGGCAATGCCGATGACAGGGCGTTCGCTTTGCAACTCGGCGCGGGTGTATTCCTGATTCAGATACCGCTCGATATAGAGCGCGGTCATGCCGGGATTGTTCGGGTTGTCGAACCATTCCTGGCTGCGAAATCTGCGGCGGGCGCGGGTGTCAGTCATGATAGTCCTTTGGCTTTACAGGTTGATTGGCGGAAGGCGGGACGTCCAGCCGGCCAAGCCGGTCGGTGCTTTGGCGCGCAATGACCTCGAATCCCGTATCAAGGCTGCGTATGTCGCCCGGTTCGCCGCGCAGTTCCGCAAGGATCATTTGCACGGCAGTCAAGCCGGTCTGGTAACGATGTGTGCGGACCGAAGTAATGCTGGGCACCGAACAGGACACCACATCGAGATCATTGAACCCGACAATCCCCATTTGTTCGGGCACCGAGATACCGCGCCGCTGGCACTCGAACAAGGCCCCCAGCGCAACATCATCATTGTTGCAGAAGATCGCATCAAGATCGGGGCAGCGGGCGAGAAGATCCGACAGCAGTTGACCGCCGACAGTATACGAGGTGGGCTTCGGGGTCGTCTGTACCAGCAGTTCACCCTTGGCCAGACCCTCGGCCTGCATGACGTCGCGATACCCGGCAAGACGGCGCTGCGCGCGCGGGTCCATGCGTGCGCCCAGAAATCCGATCTGTCGATAGCCTTTCGCGATCAGGTGGTGCACTGCGGCGCGCCCAGCCTCGCGCTGGTCGCACCCCACGATCATGTCGATCGGGTTGGGGGATGTTTCCATCACCTGCACAACCGGGCAGCCCATATCCATTAGGATCTGGCGCGCCATGGCGGTCTGATCAACCCCGGAGACAATCATCCCGGCGGGGCGCTGAGTAGAGAAAATGCGCAACAGGTTCTCTTCGCCGGTGAGCGTGTAGCGCGTGTTGACGAATTGCGGCGTGTAGTCGGTTGCATCCAGCCCATCCATGACCCCGCTCAGCAGGTCGGCAAATATCTGGTTTGTCAGCGAGGGAATAACCACGCCGATGATCCGGGACCGCGCCGAGGCAAGCGCCTGTGCCGCCGGATTGGGGACATAGCCAAGGGCCTCGACGGCGGCGGTGACCTTGGCACGGGTGGCTGGCGTAACAAGATCCGGCATGCGCATTGCCCGAGAGACTGTTACTACGCTTACATTTGCCTGTGCAGCAACATCAGATAGCTTAACAGCTTTGTTTTTGTTTTCTTTTTCGCGCATAAGCCCAAATAACGAAGTGGTGAGCCACAATTCTGGTTTGACAATGATATACGTTTTCATTTACCCAAACACAATAGATTTGTGTGCGGTGTCGGTGCCCGGTCCACAAATGAGGGAGAGAGAATGAAAGCCCTGAATCGCATTGAGCAACTGTTCGTGCGTCTTGCTGAACTGGCGCTTGTCCTGCTGCTGGCCGGTATGACGGTAATGGTGTTCGGCAATGTCGTGCTGCGCTACGGCTTCAATAGTGGCTGGAACTTCTCCGAGGAAATGTCGCGCTATTTCTTCGTATGGCTAACCTTCATCGGTGCGATTCTGGCGTTTCGTGACCACAACCATGTGGGTGTTGAAACCTTCGTGCGGTTGTTGGGGCCGGTCGGGCGGCAGGTCTGTATCGCGATGACAAACCTTGTCATTCTGGCCTGCGCTGTCGTGCTGTTCTGGGGCACCTGGCTGCAGCACTCGATCAATTCCAGCATGACGGCGGCGGTCGTCGGCATTTCCATGATCTGGGTCTACGGGATCACCTATATCACCGGGGCGGCCATCGGCCTGACGGCCCTCATTCGTCTGATCCGGGCGCTGATCGGGCGGACCTCGCCCGAAGAGATGGCGCGTTTCACTGGCGATTATGATCTGAAGGATCACCACTGATGGTTCTTCTCATCTTTCTTGGGACCCTGTTTCTGGGCCTTGCGGCAGGGGTCCCGGTCGCCTTTGCGCTGATGTTCTGCGCGCTGGTGCTGATGTCTTACATGGGGTTGTTCAACCCCCAGATCATCAGCCAGCAAATGGTGACCGGTGCCAACTCCTTTACGCTGCTGGCAATCCCGTTCTTTCTGCTGGCGGGCGAGTTGATGAATGCGGGCGGCTTGTCCAAGCGCATTGTCAGTTTTGCCATTTCCTGCGTTGGCCATATTCGCGGCGGGCTTGGTATCGTGGCCGTCATCGCGGCTGTGGTCATGGCGTCGCTGTCCGGGTCCGCAGCGGCGGATTCCGCGGCACTTGCAGCAATCCTGATTCCGATGATGCGCGAGGCGGGCTACAACGTGCCGCGTGCGGCTGGCCTGATGGCGGCGGGGGGTGTCATTGCCCCTGTGATCCCGCCCTCGATCGCGTTCATCATCTTTGGTGTTGCGGCCAATGTCTCGATCACGGCGCTGTTCATGGGGGGCATTGTCCCCGGCATCCTGATGGCGGCGTCACTGATCATCGCGTGGCTGATCGTGGCGCGACGCGAGAATGTCAAACCGCTACCCAAGGCGACCGGGCGTGAAAGGCTGGCTGCAACGGTAAGGGCGGGCTGGGCGCTGGTCATGCCGATCATCATTCTGGGCGGTATCCGGTTCGGTATCTTTACGCCGACCGAGGCTGCAGTGATTGCCGCTGTTTATGCCCTGTTCGTCGGCATGTTCATTTACCGCGAACTGAAAATCTCGCACCTGTATCAGGTGCTGTTGCGCGCGGCCAAGACGACATCAATCGTGCTGTTTCTGGTCGCGGCGGCCCTTGTGACCTCGTGGCTGATCACCCGTGCCAACATTCCGGCCGAGATCACGCGCTTTCTGGCGCCGGTTCTGGACAACCCGAAACTGCTGATGCTGGTGATCGTGTTGCTGGTTCTGCTGGTCGGAACCGTGCTGGATCTGGCCCCCACGATCCTGATCCTTGTGCCTGTGCTGATGCCTGTCATCCGCGCTGCCGGGATCGACCCGGTCTATTTTGGAATCATCTTTGTGATGACCACCTGCGTGGGGCTTCTAACCCCGCCAGTGGGCGTCGTACTGAATGTGGTCAGCGGAGTCGCGCGCGTCCCTCTGGGCAAGGTTATCTGGGGCGTGTTGCCCTTCCTTGCTGCGCAGGTGGGTGTGCTGCTCTTGCTGATCGCTGTGCCCGAACTTGTGCTTGTCCCGCTGCAATGGCTGCGCTGATATCACAGGTCCAATTTACCACATGGGAGGAAAAAAACCATGAAGACACTGACCAGACTGACAATCACCACGGCACTTGCCGCGAGCATGGCACTGCCCGCGCTGGCAGACATCAGCAACCGCACGATCACCATCTCGAACGGGATTGCCGAATCGCACCCGGTCGGCAATGGCGTCGCGGCGATGCGCGAATGCATCGATGAAAAGACCGAAGGGGCCTGGACCATCAATGCGTTCTGGTCGTCGGCGCTTGGCGATGACCTGACCGCAACGCAGGCGCTGCGCTCTGGTACACAGGAAATGGTCATCACCTCGTCCTCGCCGCTGGTGGGTATCGAGCCTGCGCTTGGCGTGTTTGACCTGCCCTTCCTGTTTTCTGACTCCGAAGAAGCTGACGCCATTCTCGACGGCGAATTCGGTGACTTCATGAATGAACGGCTGGAGGCAGTCGGCCTTGTGAACCTTGCCTATTGGGAAAACGGCTTTCGCAACCTGACCAATTCGGTGCGGCCGGTCGAGCGTCTGGAAGATTTTGACGGCATGCGCGTGCGCGTGATGCAGAACAACATCTTCCTCGACACGTTCCAGGCGCTGGGCACCAATGCCACGCCGATGGCCTTTGGCGAGGTGTTCACCGCGCTTGAGACCCGCGCCATCGACGCGCAGGAAAACCCCTATGTGACCATCGACACTTCGCAATTCTACGAAGTGCAGGGTTACCTGTCGGCGACACAGCACGCCTACACCCCCTTCCTTGCGCTGTTCTCGGGTCCGATCTTCAACACCTATTCGGAAACCGAGCAGCAGATCTTGCGGGATTGCGCCGTGGTCGGGCGGGACGTGCAGCGCAGCGTCAGCCGCGAGTTGTCGGATGTGTCGCTGGCCAATGTTCAGGCCGCTGGCATGCAGTTCAACGAGATCAGCGCCGAAGAGATGGATCGTATCCGCGCTGCCGTGGAAGGCGTCTATGCCACCCATGCTGACAGCATCGGCGTCGATGTGATCGACCGTATGCAGGCCGAGTTGAACGCCCTGCGCGGCAACTAAGTCAGACTCTGCAGCAGGGCGCGCATCTGCGCGCGCCCTGCGCCGCCATCATTCTCATACAGGACAGGTTCCATGACCCGGCTCTCCCCGATCACTCTGGGGGTTTTACTCATGCTTGCAGGCATGTTCCTGTTCGCGTCCAATGATGCGCTTGGGAAATGGCTGGTCAGCAGCTATTCGGTCGGTCAGGTCCTGCTGATCCGAAGCCTTGCGGCCCTTGCAATCCTGTTGCCCTTCATCATGGCCTTTGGCTGGCGGCGTCTGTTCAATCTGGACCGCCCCGGCATACAGGCCGCGCGGGTGTTCTTTTCCACCGCCGAGGTGTTCTGTTTTTACTATGCCGTGCGCTATATGCCTCTGGCCGATACCATGACCTTCTGGCTGGCCGCGCCGATCTATGTCGCCCTGCTTGCGCCGATCTTTCTGGGCGAAAGGGTAGGGCCTCTGCGCTGGTGTGCAATCATTCTGGGGTTCGGCGGAGTCGTGATCGCGCTGGAGCCGACGGGCGGTTCGCTGGGGTGGGCCAGCATCATAGCCATTATCGGATCGCTGTGTTTCGCGCTGATGATGATCACGGCCCGGTTTCTGCGCGGGACACCCGATGTGGCGCTGGTCTTCTGGCAACTGATGGGGGCGGGTGTGGCGGGGTTTGTCGTCGCCCCGACAGGCTGGATCATGCCCGTGCCGCTGGACTGGGGCCTTCTCGCGCTGGTGGGTGTGGTCGCGATGGGCGCGCATATCTGCGTGAACCGCGCCATGAAACTGGCCGATGCAGGCTTGCTGGCCCCGTTGCAATACACGCTGTTGCTATGGGCCGTGATCCTGGGCTGGATGTTCTTTAACGATATTCCCCGCAGCAGTATGCTGGCAGGCGCAGGGGTTATCATCGTTGCGGGCCTTATCCTTGTGCTGCCCGAGCGCCGCGCGCGGGCGAAACCGCTATAGCTGCGGCCCCGCAAGTCCATGATCAGTCCATGGTCAGCGCACGGTCCAGATGCATGTAGCCGCCATCGACAAACAGCCATTGCCCGGTGGTATGGCTCGCGCGGGATGACAGAAGGAATAGCACTGTATCGGCCATCTCGCGCGCGGTGGTCATGCGCCGTTCCAGCGGAATGTTACGGGTGATGCGCTGCAATTGTGTGTCGGGGTCGTCAAAACTCTGCAGCCAGCGCGCGTAAAGCGGGGTCATCACTTCGGCGGGCACCACGGCATTGACGCGCACGCCATCGTCGAGCAAGGCCGCCGCCCATTCGCGTGTCAGTGCAAGCTGAGCCCCCTTGGCCGCGACATAGGCCGATGTATTGCCTTGTCCGGTCAGTGCGGTCTTGCTGGACACGTTCACGATTGCCCCTCGGGCGGCGCGCAGATGCGGCAGGCACAAATGGGTCATGGTGTAGTAATGCACCAGATTTCGCTCGATCGACGCGCGAAAGGCGTCTGGCCCGGCGTCCAGCCCGACTGAATCATTTGCGCCTGCATTGTTGACGAGACCATAGATGCCGCCAAGCTCTGCGATGGTTTCCGCGACGGCTGCGGCGCATTGCGCGTCATCCGTCAATTCGGTCGTGATGAAGCGCGCCGCAGGGCAGGCGGACTGCACTTCGGTCAGGAACCCGTCAGGTGGGGCGCTGCGGGCCAGAATGACCGGAACAGCACCCTCCTGCGCCAGCCCCAGCGAGATCGCAGCCCCGATCCCCGAGGCCCCGCCAGTCACGATAACCACCTTGCCCTTCAGGTCCAGATCCATGCCCTAAGCCCTCCGAAAGCGATAGGTTTCCAGACTGGCAGGCTTCATCTGGATTGAATATCCCGGTTCCTCGGGCGGCATGTAGGCGGCATCGCGGATCACGCAGGGATGCTCGAAATGTTCATGCAGGTGGTCGACATATTCGATCACACGCCCCTCATGCGTGCCAGCAATGCACAGGTAATCGATCATCGACAGATGCTGCACATATTCGCACAGACCTACCCCGCCTGCATGGGGGCAGACTTTCAGCCCGTGTTTCGCGGCCATCAGCATCACGGCCAGCACCTCGTTGACGCCGCCCAGACGGCAGGCGTCGATCTGGACCACGTCTATCGCCTCGCGCATGATGAGTTGCTTGAAGATGATGCG
>SKRW01000229.1 GCA_007118295.1 Paracoccaceae bacterium
CTTCTGCTGGCTTCGTGATGGAATGGCTGCTTCAGCCAGATGCCGCGACCGCGCTGCTGCATCTGCATACGTCCGCAAGCCGCCCCTTGCGCTTATGGGTCCCGCCTGAGCGTGCCCGGCCCTATGCGGACGCTCAGCCCGCAATCGGGCCGCCTTGGAAGCGGTCGCTCATGCACGTTGCAGCATCTCACGGTAGTCGCCCTCCATTGCGCACTGTCGACAGAGGGAATGCCTCCGGGATCGTCGGCAAACAGGGCGGAAAGCGAACTGTGGGGATACACAGTGCAAGACACACCTCAGTTTATTGCGCCTTCGCTTCAAAAGACTATTTCATCAAGAGGTACAGTCCCTATTGTGCAGAGCTTTCACAGGTCTGTCGGCGCTTGGGGAGGGTAATAGGCAGCATTTTATGCTGCCTCTGAAGCCATATGCTATGTGGCCCGGATTCAGGGCGAACGTTTCCGAAGGTTTGTAGCAAGCGCCTCGCGCAGACCAGATACAGGAATGGGCGTGTCGGATAATCGCAAGGCCGTTTCCAAGTGGTGAAGATGGTGGGCCATCTCATTGCTTGCACGGGCTTCGTCGCGCGCCTCGATGGCGGTAAGGATGCGGTCATGTTCATCCGGGCCGCAGGTTTGCGTCGCCTGTGTCTGATACATCGCCGTGATGAGTGACGTGCGGATGGTCAGCATGCGCAGGATTTTCAAGAGCAGTTCGGCCCCGGAAAGCTTGGCGATCAACATGTGAAACTCGCCGGACAGACGAATCACGGCTTCGCTGTCGCCGCGCGCATGGGCGGCGCGTTCCTGAGCGATATGGTCGCGCAGCGTGGCGATATCTTCTACGCTGGCGCTGCGGCACAGGCGCGTGACCAGACGCTGCTCGATCGCCAGCCGGGCGGAAAAAGCGTCCTGCGCATCCTCGACGCCGGGTTCTGCAATACAGGCACCACGATTGGGATAGATCGTCACAAGCCCGTCCTGTTCCAGGATCGACAGCGCCTGTCGCACCCGCGCGCGTGTGGTGCCGAAAATCTCGGTCAGTTCCTCTTCCTTCAGCCGCGCACCGGGTCGAAGCGTGCGTTGCACGACGGCCAGCCAGATCCGGTCACAGATCTGGTTGATCACGTCATTCGTCGTACTGTGCGAAAGCCAGGGCATATGGATTCCTTATTCGCCGGGCGTCATATCGGTTTCGAACGCGAATGACAAAGGACTTTGCGCATAAGATGAGCACGTTAAGAATTGTTGACAATCTCGTTGACAATATTGCCTCGTGGAATTTGATGCGCTACACTGGCAGGGCGCTCACCTCGGACTGAAGGAACAGTCATGCAGCTTTTCGTCTACAATCCGAATTCCAGTCGTGAAATGACCGCTCTTATTGCGCGGTCTGCCAAGGCTGCCGCCAGTCCGGGCAGTCAGATCGTGACGGACTGCGCCCGCCCGCCAGTGCCCCCCAGCATCGAGGGGCATCATGACGAAGCCGTGGCGGTTCCCCCGATGCTGGATGCGCTGCGCAGGGCCGAAGCGGCAGGCGCGCAGGCGCATGTCATCGCCTGTTTCGACGATCCCGGCATCGGGGCTGCGCGTGAGGTGGTGGCAGGGCCGGTCATCGGCATCGCACAGGCTGCCATGCAGGTGGCAGGCACTCTCGCCGCGCGCTACTCTGTCGTCACGACATTGCCGCGCGCCATTCCGATCATCGAGGATCTGGCGGTCCGCTACGGCGTGACCCACGGATTGCGCCGTGTGCGCGCGGTCGATCTGCCTGTTCTGGGCATTGAGGCCGACCCGGAGCGCGCGAAATCGCTGCTGCTGGGCCAGATCCTGGCCGCACGGGCCGAGGATGGGGCCGAGGCGGTGATCCTGGGATGTGCAGGCATGTCGGATATGTGCCATGCGCTGTCGGTGGAAACCGGAATGCCGGTCATCGACGGCGTGCACGCTGCCGTGCGTCTGGCCGAAGCACTGGCCGGGGGGGGCTACCGCACCTCGAAGGTCGGGGCCTATGCCGCGCCGCGCGACAAGTCGGGTGATCTCGTGCCCCCGACGCCCCTGCGTCGCCCTGCCGAATGACAAGGCGACACCACATCCATTAACCCGCATCTTGCAAGGCTGTCTGATCCAGCCTGCGACAGCGCGCCAGATGGCCCGCGCCGATCTGCTCCATCCCGATCTGACCGGCACCACAGCCCGCATCTGCAAGAAAGCAGCGCGGCGCGAAGGGGCAGCCATCGGGCAGGTTGGCCAGATCGGGCGGTGCACCGGGGATTGCGTCCAGCCGGGTGCCCTTGACCATCGCATCATGTGCCCGGCTTTTGAGCAGGCCCAGCGTATAGGGGTGACGCGGGTTGCGGATCAGATCGCGGGCGGTAGCCTGTTCGACGATCTGCCCTGCATACATGACGGCAATCCGGTCCGCGACTTCGACCGCGGCACCGATGTCATGGGTCACGAAGATGATCGACAGGCCCAGATCGCGCTGCAATTCCCTGAGCAGCAGCAGAACCTGAATCTGCACGGTCGCATCTAGCGCGGTCGTGGGTTCATCGGCCAAGAGCAGTTTCGGACGGCAGGACAGCGCAAGCGCAATCATCGCGCGCTGGCGCATCCCCCCCGACATTTCATGCGGGTAATTGTCCAGCCGCGATTTCGCCGAAGGGATGCGCACCCGGTCAAAGAGTTCCAGCGCGCGGGCGCGGGCATCCCCCTTGCTGATCGGTTCATGGCGGCGGATGGTTTCCACGATCTGATCACCCAGCGTATAGACCGGATCAAGCGCCAGAAGCGGTTCCTGAAAGATCATCGCCGCCTCGCCACCGCGAAAGGCCGACAGTTGGCGCGTGTTCATCGCCATCACATCGCGCCCGCCGACCAATATCTGGCCCTCCAGCTTCGAGCGTTTCTCGGGGTTCAGCCGCATCACCGCGCGCATGGTCACGGATTTGCCCGACCCGGATTCACCAATCAGCGCCACGGCCTCGCCCTCGGCGACATCAAGCGACACATCATTGACGGCACGGACCGGCCGCGTGCCGCCAGTGAAGGTCACGCCCAGGTTGCGGATCGAGAGGAATGGATCGCTCATTCGGCGGCCTCCTTGGCTTTGGGGGCGACATAATTCGAGGCCGGATCATGCGCATGGCAGGCAACAAGGTGCTTTTCAGCACGTTGCGTCAGCGTAGGTTCCTTTTGCGAACAGACGGCACCCACGACCGGGCAGCGCGTATGGAAGCGACAGCCCGAAGGCGGGTCAATCGGGTTCGGCGGATCCCCCGTCAGGGCTGGCTCCATCGTGCGGTTGTCCGGGTCCATCGAGGGCATGGACGACAAAAGCGCGCCCGAATAGGGGTGCAACGGGTTGTCATAGAGCGCTTCTGCATCACCGATTTCCGCGACCTTGCCCAGATACATGACCATTACCCGGTCGGACACGAAGCGCACCACATTCAGATCATGGCTGATGAAGATATAGGTCAGCCCGAATTCGGCCTTCAGATCCGCCAGCAGGTTCAGCACCTGCGCTTCCACGGATTTATCAAGCGCCGAGACCGCTTCATCGAGAATGATGATCTTGGGCCTGAGTGCCAGCGCGCGGGCGATATTCACCCGCTGGCGTTGCCCGCCCGACAGTTCATGCGGATAACGGCCCGCAAAGCGCGCAGGATCCAGCCCCACGCGGGTCAGCAGGTCATGGGTGCGCGAGAGGGCTTCGTCCGAGGGGGTGCCGTGGACGCGGGCGCCGAAGGCGATATTGTCCTCGATGGTCAGGCGCGGGTTCAGGGACGAATAGCTGTCCTGAAACACCATCTGCACCTGCCGCCGAAAGGCTTTCAGCGGCAATTCGGGGCTGCCCACGAGTTTCCCCTCGAAATAAAGCGCGCCCTCATCCGGGGTGATGAGCTGCATCAGCAGCCGCGCGGTCGTGGATTTTCCGCAACCGGATTCGCCCACGACCCCAAGGGTTTCACCGGCAAAGACCTCCAGATCGACCCCGTCAACAGCATGAACGTTCTTGACCGTGCGCCCCAGAATACCGCCCTTGATCGGGAAATACTTGCGCAGACCGCGCACGGTCAGGATGGCGTTTTGCGTGCTCATTGGCGCACCTCCATGGCAGAGCGCAGCCCGTCGGACAGCAGGTTGAAGGAAATCGAGACCATGAAGATCATCGCGCCGGGCAGCGCCGCGACCCAGGGTTGGGCATAGATCGCCGTGCGCAGCGTGTTCAGCATCAACCCCCATTCGGGGTTGGGCGGGCGCACACCAAGACCAAGAAACGACAGGCCCGATGCAAGGATCATGCTGACCGCGATCAGCGAGGTGGCATAGACGAAGATCGGCCCCAGCACATTGCCCAGCACATGCACCCGCACAATGGTCAGCGCGCCCGCGCCAGAGGCGCGCGCGGCCTCGATGAAATCGGACGAGCGCAGGCGCGTGGTGACGGATTCTGCCACCCGCGCGATCGGCGGGATGAATACGACCGTCAGCGACAAAAGCGCATTGCCAAGCCCCGCGCCCAAAGCGCCAGAGAGCGCCACAGCCAGCAGGACCGAGGGAAAGGCATAGAAAATATCGACGGTGCGCATAATCAGCGTGTTGGTCCAACCGCCCGCATAGCCCGCGATGATGCCAATGGCCGAGCCGATGAAGAAAGCCAGCACAACCGGCGTGACCCCCATCAGGAGCGACAGCCGCCCGCCCCAGATCAGGCGCGAGAGCATGTCGCGGCCCAACTCATCCGTGCCGAGCAGGTGGCCTTCGGTGCCGATGGGCTTCAGCCGGTTGATCAGCCGTCCTTCGAGCGGGTCCATTGGCGCGACAAGCGGCGCGAAGATCGCGGCCAGCAAGATCAGCAGCAGCACGCCGGCGGCAGCCATGGCGGTCTTGTCGCGCACCAGACGCTTGCCGACATTCTGCCAGTAACCGGCGCTGCGGACCGCGGTGATTGCGGGTTGGCTCAGGGTTGCATCGACCATGGGCTTACCTCTTGATGCGCGGATCAAGCGCGCTTTGCATGACATCGACAATCAGGTTCAGCACGACGAAGAACATTGCCAGCACAAGGATCGTCCCCTGCAAGAGCGGCAGGTCGCGCTGGAAAATCGCGGAATTGAGGAGCATCCCCGTGCCGGGCCAGCTGAATACGGTTTCGATCAGGATCGAACCGCCGAGCAGATAGCCCAGTTGCACGCCCATCACCGCAAGCGCCGTGGGGGCGGCGTTCTTGACCACATGCAGAAAGACGCCGAATTCCGACAGACCGCGCGCGCGCAGGCCGATCACGAATTCCTGTGCGAGGATTTCGGCAACCAAAGCGCGGACCGTGCGGGCGATGATGCCCATGGGGATCACGCTCATGGTAAGTGCGGGCAGGATCATGTAGCTGAGGTGCTCCGCATCGAACTTCCACTGGCTTGACCCGCCCGGACCTGCGCCTGCGGCAGGCAACCAGCCAAGCTGTGCCGAGAAGATGATCACCAGCACCATGCCCAGCCAGTAATGCGGCACCGACACGCCAAAGACCGCGGCGGCCGAGGCAGCCTTGTCGAGCGGTGAGTTGCTGAAATATCCGGCGACAAACCCGAAGAAACACCCCAGCACGAAACCAATCACGGTCGCGACCGAAGCCAGCATCAGCGTATTGCCGACCGCGCGCATGACTTCCGCCGTCACCGGGCGGCCCGTCGCGATGGACGTGCCCAGATCGCCCTGAAGCGCGCGACCCAGCCAGAGGAAGAATTGCTCGATATAGCTGCGGTCGAAGCCGTAAAGCACAAGCAAGCGTTCCTGCAATTCCACCGAAGCATCGGCGGGCAGGATCGAGATCAGCGGATCACCGGGCGAGATATGGACAAGGGCAAAGCAGACCACGGACACGCCCAGAAGCACAGGAGCCGTGTAGATGATCCGCCGCAAGGTGTAACCGAGCATGGGCGTTCCTCTCAGATTTTCTGGCAGGCACTGATCAAGTCAGGTGCATGTTCAGCAAGATGAAAGGGCCCCGGCATGCGCCGGGGCCCTCTCAGTGTCACTCCATGCCCATCGGCGCGATGTCGATGAACCAGCTTTTCGGCTGCACGACGCCTGTCACGCGCGGCGACATGGCGCGTGGGCCAGTGTCATGGGCGACCCAGACGAAGGGCGCTTCCTCGACGATGCGGGTGTGAAGTGTGGCCAGTGCTTCGTCGCGTTCTTCGGCATCAAAAGCCGTCCGCGCCGCCGCGATCAGCGCGTCAAACTCGTCATTGCCGAAATAGCCCCAGTTGTTCGACACAGGCGGGAAGGTACCAGTCGAGGTGAAGCGCACCATCCCGAAGAACGGATCCATCGTCGAGAAGCTGACATTGATCGCATGCGCCCCATTGGCGGATTCATCGGTTGCGCCGCGCCGCCAGTTGGTAAAGACCGTGTTCCATTCGATCACATCGAGTTCCACATCAAAATAGCAGTCCCGCAGCGACTGTTGCAGATACTCGTTCATCGGGATCGGCTGCATCTGGCCAGAACCGGAAGCCGAGGTCTGCACCTTCACCCGCAGCCGGTTGCTGTCCGAGAAGCCTGCCTCGCTCATCAGGCGCTGCGCTTCGTCCAGATCGTAGCGAATGTCGAAGGAGGGATTGCCGAACCAGGGGTGGCCGGGCTCATAAGACCCTTTGGGTGCGCCCATGAAGCCGCCCAGCAGGATCGACAGCTCTTCGCGATCAAAACACACGTTGGCGGCATGACGCACACGCTGGTCCAGCCAGGGCGAGCCTTCGGCAAAGGAAAGCTGCCACGGCCATACATGCGGCTGGGGGTTCGAATAGATGGTGAAGCCGCGCGCTTCGATCTGCGCGATGGCATCAGGCGAAGGCGCCTCGATCCAGTCCACCTGCCCCGACAGCAGCGCCGCCGTGCGCGCATTGGCTTCAGGCAGCGGCACCAGCACCAGACCATCCAGCGACGATGTGCGGGCCGGGTTCCAGTAGTTTTCATTCGGGACCATTTCCAGGCGCTCACGCGGGGCGAAAGATGTCACACGGAACGGACCAGAACCGGAGGGATCCGCCGCAAATGCGGCCCATGCTGATTCGGCATCACCGGTTTCATCGAATTTTGCCTGCCAATGGGTCGGCGAGGCCATGAACAGATTGGTCAGGTTGATCGGCAGGAAACTGTCTGGGACGGCGGTGGTCAATTCGACCGTGAATTCGTCGATCACCCGCGCCGAGCGCAGCGTGGGCATCCGCGAGGCGGTCACACCGACCTGGCTGGCATCGAAATGCGGCGCGGCTTCATCCAGCACCTTCTGCACATTCCAGACCACGGCCTCGGCATTGAACGGGCTTCCATCATGGAAGGTCACGTCGTCGCGCAGAGTGAAGGTCCATTTCGTGGTATCTTCTGGGTTCACTTCCCAGCTTGTCGCCAGACCGGGGATCACGACAGAGGCTTCTTCCTCCTTGCTCAGATCCCATTCGGTCAGGCTGTCATAGATCGTGATGCCGGTGAAACGGTTGCCCTCAAACCCTTGATCGGGCTGTCCAAGCGTACGCGGAATATCAGCAGCCGTCATTCCGATCCGCAAAATCTTGTCCTGCGCCAAGGCACTGACAGGCAGTGTAAGAAACGAACTCGCAAGTAGTGCTGCGATGGTTATTCGGTTGGATTGTACCATGACGGGTCTCCCTGATGGACATGTCGTTTGATTGGTGGCGACGACTGATTTTTTGGCAACAGGATTGTTGACAATATCAAGCCTAAAGATTTCGTGATTTCTGTCAAAGGTTATTATTGTGCAGCTTGACCCACCGCGCCTTGACATATCCAGGCGCACAGAAGAACACCAAATGCTGCATGAAATGCTGCGCGTTTAAGCAGTGTATGAAAAAGTACCGATCGTAGATGCCAGGTCTCGTTGGTTGATCACATGCGTTGCGATGCACTTTCTGCCAGGCGCGGAGGATATTTGCAGCCTCTGGAGGTCACAATGAGCGCGAAGGTGAGTTTCTCGGTCAACCGAACAGCATGGTCGCTGCTGAAAATGCTGCATATTTTCAACTATCGAACTCTACAAATCCTGTCTTCCCGCCCCCGCCTCTCGGAAGGCCGTGTGATGCGCGACGAGAACTGCTACCGGGTCATGGACACCGAATGGCACCGCATTACCTGCTTCAACGGTCTCGGCAAGACGGTCGCGGAGCATTGCGAGAAGGGCATGCAGGTCCTCGTGCACGGCCGCATCCGCTACGACCCCAGTGGATCGACAGCATGGGGAACGACCGCTACGGCTGCGAGATCATCGCCGAAAAGGTCGACTTGCCTCGAGCCGCCCGAAGTCGGCCGAGAGCGAGAACCCCGAGCCCGCCTGTCGCGACGACGAGATCCCGTTCTAGGAGCGGGGTCTCCCCCTCGGGCCCGGCGGGGAAACCCGCCGGGTTCGGGCTGTTCGTGAAAGCAGTCATTCGCCGCAGCGGCAGCATGCGCCGATCTGACCGGCGGCTGTTGGCAGGAAGCGGGGTTTGCAAAGTTGGGTGTCGTCGTCGCAGTGCACGACATGCCCGGCCCAAAGCGGACGCACAGGGTCTTGCGCGCCAACCCCGATCCGGACATTCAGGCAGCGCGCAGCATCAACTATCCTAACGAGCTGAA
>SKRW01000304.1 GCA_007118295.1 Paracoccaceae bacterium
GCCCGTGTTTCGCGGCCATCAGCATCACGGCCAGCACCTCGTTGACGCCGCCCAGACGGCAGGCGTCGATCTGGACCACGTCTATCGCCTCGCGCATGATGAGTTGCTTGAAGATGATGCGGTTCTGGCACATCTCGCCCGTGGCAACCTGCACGGGGGCCACGGCCAGACGGATCGCGCGGTGCCCTTCGATATCGTCGGGGCTGGTCGGTTCTTCGATGAACCACGGGTCGGCAAAGGCCAGCTCGCGCACCCAGTCGATGGCTTGGTTGACTTCCCAGACCTGATTGGCGTCGATCATCAGGTTCATCTCTGGCCCGCAGGTTTCGCGGGCGATCGCAAGGCGGCGCTTGTCGTCTTCCAGATCGCGGCCGACCTTCATTTTGATGTGGCGAAACCCTGAAACCATCGCCTCGCGGCACAGGCGGCGCAACTTGTCGTCCGGATAGCCCAGCCAGCCCGCCGAGGTGGTGTAGCACGGGTAGCCGTTTTCCAGCAGATCGGCGCGGCGGGCCTCTTTGCCCCGCGCTTGCGCGGTCAGAAACTCCAGCGCCCATTCCGGCGTAATGCAATCGGTCAGGTAGCGGAAATCGATCAGCCGGACCAGTTCTTCGGGCGTCATGTCCGCGACCAGCGCCCAGACCGGTTTGCCCTCTGACTTCGCCCACAAATCCCATGTTGCATTGATGACCGCGCCCGTCGCAAGATGAATCGCGCCCTTGTCCGGTCCGATCCAGCGCAACTGGCTGTCACTGGTAATGTGCCGCCAGAAACGGCCCATATCCGCCGCGATCCAGTCCAGTTCCAGCCCGACCAGCAAGGGGCGCAGCGCCTCGATGGCGGCAATGCAAATCTCGTTGCCGCGTCCGATGGTAAAGGTCAGGCCGTGGCCCTCATTCGGTCCATCGGTCTCCAGTATGACATAGGCCGCCGAGTAATCGGGGTCCGGGTTCATTGCGTCCGAGCCGTCCAGATGGTCCGAGGTCGGAAAGCGCACGTCGAGCGTGCGCATTCCGGTGATGCGGGTCATGCTTGGGGGCCCTGAACACGCTGAGTCTGCACGCCAAGGCCATCGATTCCCAGCCGCATGACCTCGCCGCCCTTCAGATAGACGGGTGGTTTCTGTCCCATCCCCACACCGGGCGGTGTTCCGGTCGAGATGATATCGCCCGCCTGCAGCGACATGAATTGCGAACAATACGAGATCAGGTGCGGCACCTTGTAGACCATGGTTGCCGTCGTGCCGTCCTGATAGCGGTGGCCATCCACTTCCAACCACATATTCAGCGCGTCGATATCCGCGATCTCGTCGGGGGTGACCAGCCACGGACCAAGCGGGCCGAACGTGTCGCAGCCCTTGCCCTTGTCCCAGGTTCCGGCGCGGTCGATCTGGAATTCGCGTTCCGACACATCATTGATCACGCAGAAACCCGCGACATGCGAAAGCGCGTCTGCTTCGCTGATATAGCTGCCGGGTTTGCCAATGATGACGCCAAACTCCACCTCCCAATCAGTGCGGGTGGAACCGCGCGGGATCTGCACATCGTCATCCGGGCCAATGATGGCCGAAGTCCATTTGTTGAAGATCACCGGCTCTGGCGGAATCGCCATGCCGGATTCGGCGGCGTGATCGGCATAGTTCAGGCCGATGCAGATGAATTTGCCGACATTGCCGACGCAGGGACCAAGGCGCAAATCCTGTTGCGGTGTGCCATCCACCAGCGGCAGGCTGTCGGGGTCCAGTGCGGCAATCCTTGCCAGTGCTTCTGGCATCAGTGCCTCGCCTGCAAGATCGCTGATATGTGCCGACAGATCGCGCACGCGTCCGGCAGAATCCAGAAGGCCGGGGCGTTCCTGACCCGGTGCGCCATATCGTAGAAGTTTCATGTCTGTCCCTTGTTCTCTGATGTGCAAATGCGCCGGGGGCGCGGGACGCCCCCGGCTGGATTGTGTCAGGCTCAGTCGTAGAGCACAGCCTGAATGTGCTCTTCGTCGATATTGCTGGCGTCATACCAGAAGAAACCTGTGTCGATGATTTCGTCCAGTTCTTCGCCATTCATGGCCGCAAGGGCTGCGCGCACCGTCTCGTAGCCGATGCCCACGGGATTCTGCGTGATCGCCCCTGCCATCAGCCCGTCGCGGATCGCGTCCTGTTGTGCGGCACCGCTGTCATAGCCGATGACGATCAGCCCGTCGGTCCCGCTTTCGCGGACACCATTGACGATGCCGATGGCCGAGCCTTCATTGGTGCCGAACATGCCGCCAAGATCGGGGTTGGCGGTCAGGATGGCCTTGGTGATCTCGGTAGATTGCAGATGGTCGCCACCACCATACTGGATCGTGACCACCTCGATGTCGGGGTGCGCCTCGGCCAGACGGTTTACGAACCCATCGCGCCGGTCAACGCCCGTCGCGGACACCTGATCATGTGCGACAACGGCCACCTTGCCGGTGCCACCCAGCAATTCGGCCATCTTGTCAGCCGCCAGTGCCGCAGCCGCCACGTTATTTGTGGTTGCGGTCGTCACTGGAATGTCGCTGTCCACGCCCGAGTCGAACGCAACGACATGGATGCCTGCATCCTGTGCCTGACGCAGCAGCGGGATGGCCGCCTGACTGTCGAGTGCGGCAAAGCCGATTGCGGGCGGATTGTTGGCCAGTGCTGCGGCCAGCATGTCGATCTGGCGGTCAACCTGGCTTTCATTATCCGGCCCGACAAAGTCGATGCGGACACCGAATTCTTCGCCGGCCTGTTCAGCGCCAGTGCGAACGGCTTGCCAGAACTGGTGCTGGAACCCTTTCGAGATCAGCGGGATCGTGGTTTCCTGTGCGCTCGCAATGCCAGCGCTACTGGCAACGGCCAGCGCAACAGCCGAGGCCATGAGTGAACGTCTGTTTAGCATTTGGGTCTCCTCCCAGTGTGAAAAACGGCTCGATGGGTCGTTGGCCCGGCTGCCTCGCCGGTGTTGTTATCCAGTCTTTTGTCGTCGTAGCTGGTCGGCATAGACGGCGGCGATGATAATCAGGCCCATGGCCACGATCTGCCATTCCTGCGCCACGGACAGCACGCGCAGGCCATTGGCCAGAACCGCGATGATCAGCGCCCCGATCAGACTTCCCAGAATCGTGCCACGCCCCCCCGAAAGCGAGGTGCCCCCGATGACGACCGCCGCAATCGCTTCCAGCTCATACCCCATGCCCAGCGCGGGCTGCGCTGAATTCAGGCGCGAGGCGATCAGCAGGCCCGCGATCCCCACGATCCCGCCCGCCAGCGTGTAGATCGCGGTTTTCCATGCCGCCGTGTTGACGCCGGACAACCGCATCGCTTCCTCGTTCGATCCCAGCGCATAGGTATAGCGCCCCAGAACTGTGCGGTTCAGGATGAAGGAAACGGCAAGGGCCACTGCGAACAGGATCAGCACGCCATTGGGCAAGGGCAGGGCAGGAAAGACCTTGCCGACCAACGACCCGCGCGCGATCTGGTCAAACCCCGGTGTGTTATTGAAATAGATCGGTCGCGCCCCCGTGGAAATCAGCGACAGGCCGCGCAGGATCATCATCATGCCCAGTGTCGCGATAAAGGGCGGAATCATCATCCGCGCAACGAATGTCCCCGAGATGAACCCCGCCACTGCCCCGGTCAGGATCGCCGCGACCACCCCGGTCCAGAGCGGCATCCCCAGATTGGTCAGCACGATGGCACAGATCACCGCACAAAACGTCATCATCGTGCCCACGGACAGGTCGATCCCACCAGTAATGATGATCAGCGTCACGGCAATCGCGAGCACGCCATTGATGCTTGCGGCCTGAAGGATCGCGATCATGTTGTTGGTCTGCATGAAATTCGGCGAGAGCACCGAAAACATGATCAGCATGATGATCAGACTGGCAAAGGCCAGCATCCGCTGCGCGGTCGCGGTGGCGAAAAAGTTCACGCGCTCGGGGCTGGACGCAGTGCGGGGGGTGGGGATTTCGGTCATGCGGACTCCTGTTCAGCAGGCGAGACGATACTCCGGTCAGTCTGGGTGGCCAGCGCCATGATCTGTTCCTGCGTGGCGCGCCCGCCGGGCAGAAAGCCGGTCAGCCTTCCTTCGCACATGACCGCGATACGGTGACTGAGGCGCAGAATCTCGGGCAATTCGGACGAGATGACGATAATGGCGCGCCCCTCTGCGGCCAGACTGTTCAGCAGCCGGTAAATCTCGGATTTTGCGCCGACATCAATGCCGCGCGTTGGTTCGTCAAAGATCAGCACCTCGCAGTCCCGCAACAGCCATTTGGCGATCACGATCTTCTGCTGGTTGCCGCCTGACAGCAGGCGCACTTCCTGCGCGTCGGACGGGGTTCGGATATCAAGTGTGCGGATGCTGTCCTTTGCCACCTTTGCCATGGCGCCTTCGTCCAGCAACCCGCCAAGGCGCTGGAACTTGTCAAAGGATGTCAGCGCGATGTTGTCGCGGACGGACATTGGCAGGGCCAGTCCGTAATGCTTGCGATCTTCGGACAAATACCCGATGCCAGCGCGCACGGCATCGACAGGCGTGCGGATACGCTTGCGCGTCCCATGTACGAATACCTCACCCCGTTCGACTGGATCAGCGCCGAATATCGCGCGTGCAACCTCGGTCCGCCCGGCCCCCATCAGCCCGGCAAATCCCAGAATCTCGCCCTTGCGCAGAGTAAAGCTGACATCGCGGATTTCGCGCCCACGCGTCAGGTTGCGCACTTCCAGTGCAACCGGGGCCGCGCTCAGGTCAGGTATCTGCGCCTCTTCCTGCGTCAAAGCGCGCCCCACCATCATCGAGATGATTTCGTCCAGCGACGTTTCGGCAGTGGCCCGCGTGCCGATGGTCTGACCATCCCGCATCACCGTCACCCGGTCCGAGATGCGGCGGATCTCGTCCATCTTGTGACTGATATAGATGATCCCCTTTCCGGCTGCGCGCAACTGGCCGATGATGCGGAACAATTCGTCAATCTCGCGCTCATTCAGGGCGGCGGTCGGTTCGTCCATGACCAGAACGCGCGTGTCATGGCTTAGCGCCTTTGCGATCTCGACCATCTGCTGCTTGGCAATGCTCATCCCCTGAACCAGCCGCTCGGGGTCCAGTGCAACATTCATCTGCGCGAACAGGGCCGCTGCATCGCGCATCATCTGGCGATCGTCTATGATGAACCCCATGCGCCGCGGTTCGCGCCCCACAAAGATGTTCTGGGCGACGCTCAGATCGTTCATCAGGCTCAGTTCCTGATGGATGATCCCTATGCCCGCATCCTGTGCGGCGCGGGGGTTTGTAAAATCAACCTCTTCCCCGGCAATTCGCACATGGCCCCCGTCGCGCAGGTAGACGCCCGAGAGGACTTTCATCAGCGTGGATTTACCGGCACCATTTTCGCCCATCAGGGCATGCACCTCGCCCGGATAGAGGTCGAAATTCACATTGCGCAGGGCGTAGACCCCCGGAAAGCGTTTCTCGATTCCCTGCATCTCGATCAGCGGCGTCATGACATACCCCCGGTCAGCACATCATCCAGACCATAGAAACGCGCGGCATTCGCACCCGAGATCCGCGTCCGGGTTTCCTCTGGTTTGCTGGCCAGCCATTCGGCGCAAAGCGCCTGCCAGTCGGCGTAATTGCCCGCAAGGCGCAGCACGGGCCAGTCCGACCCCCACATCAGCCGCTCTGGTCCGAACCATTCCAGCAGTTGATCGAGCAGCGGCATCACAACCTGACGCGCATGGGGCAGGTCGGCTGCGCCCATCTCGGTCAGCAGGCCCGAGACCTTGCAACAGGCAGATGTTTCGCCCGCCAGCCGTGCCATGCCCGCGCGCCATATCGCATGACGCGGGTCATCTGGTGGCGCAGCCAGCGCTGGTTTGGCCGCATGGTCGATGACGACCGGCAGATCGGGATGGGATGCCATCACCTGCGCCAGCGCCTCCAGATGGGCCGGTCGCACCAGTGCATCCAGCCGCAGACCGGCCGCGATCAGCGCATCGGCCCATCCGGGCGCGGGGGCCGATGCCAGCCAGTCGGGCGCAAGGTCTTGCAGCATGGGCCGGATACCGCGCAGGGCCGGGTTTGCGGACAGATTGGACAGACGCTGCGCCAGATCGGTCTGTGTCAGGTCCACCCAGCCCACAACGCCCGCCAGATGCGGCGCGCCAGCAGCCTGCGCCAACAGCCAGTGCGTTTCAGCTTCGGTCGGGGCAGCCTGCACGACAACCGCGCGGCCAATGCCTGTCCGGTCCATACGCTCCCTCAGGTCGGAAGGGCCGAAATCCTGTGCAATCGGGCCAAGCGCCGGGTCGCTCTGGTCCAGCCAGTCATAGTCGCCGCGCGACAGCGCCCAGATATGACAATGGGCGTCTATCCACATCATCAGATCGTCACGCCGCCATCGACGCAAAGCGCTTGCCCGGTCACAAAGCGGCTCTCGTCCGACAGCAGGTAGATGATCATCGGCACCATGTCGTCCGGCGTGCCCAGTCGCCCCATGGGCTGGCGTGCGATAAAGTCGCGCCGCGCCGCTTCGGGGTCGTCCGCCTGCGCGATCCGCCCGCGCAGCGAGGGCGTGTCAACAGTGCCGGGGCAAAGCGCATTGCAGCGCACCCGCTGCGCGACGAAATCGGCGGCAATCCCTTTTGTCAGCCCGATGACAGCTGCCTTGGTTGCCCCATAGGCCGTACGATTCGGGAAGCCTTTGATCGAAGATGCCATCGACGCCATGTTCAGGATTGCGGCTGTCCCGCTGGAACCGGATTTGCGCAGCATGCCGGGCAGGAACGCACGACACATGCGCAGCATGGATGTGACATTCAGCATCACACTGAATTCCCAATCGGCATCAGTGATCTGCAACACTGTTCCGTGGTGAACAAACCCCGCGCAGTTGAACAGCCCGTCCAGATCCGGCAGCGCCTCGGCGATGGCCAGAATGGCCGCAGGGTCGCAGACGTCGAGCTTGCGAGTCTCGACCTGTCCGGCACCATGTGCGCCCGCGTAGTCCAGCAGCGCGGCATCCAGATCGGTCGCGATGACATGCGCACCTTGTTCAGCACATGCCAGCGCCGCGGCCCGACCAATGCCTTGACCGGCCGCCGTCACCAGGACGGTTTTCCCTTCCAGACGCATATTCCCCCCTTGCGCTGGTCAGCCTCTCCCGCGGCTGCCTTGCGTTCATATATGGACAGATTATTCATATCTGATACAGTTGCAACAGATTTTTCGAGACTGGACCGAAAAACAGCGATTGGCCTGAGAGGGGCATCCATGACGCAAACCGATACCATGCCACCCGATGCCACCACCGGCAGATACCGCGCCCCCGCGCTGGACAAGGGGCTGGACATACTCGAATTGCTGGCGGGCGAGGCCAGTGGCCTGACCCGCAGCGAGATCGTGCGCGCGATGGGCCGCAGCCAGTCCGAAATCTACCGTATGCTGGAACGGCTGGTTGCGCGCGGTTATGTCCAGCGTTCCGCCGAAGGCGACCGCTACGCGCTCAGCATGAAGCTGTTTTTGCTGGGGTCCGCGCATCCGCCAGTGCGCCGTCTGGTCGCGCAGGCACAGCCTCTGATTGACAACTTTGTGCGCGCGACCCTGCAATCGGTGCATCTGGTGGTGAATGAAGGGCCGGTTGCCATTGTCGTCGCGCAGGCCAGCCAACCCGGCAACTGGGAGTTTCGACTGCGCGTCGGTGCGCAACTGGACATGGTGGAAACCGGCTCTGGCCAGACGCTCCTGGCCTTTCAGGATGCACAGAGCCGGGCCAATATTCTGGAGACTGCGCGCGCTACACCTGACCGGGTCGAGAAACTGTCGCAGACTCATCTGGATGACATCCGGGCACGGGGGCACCGCATCGCGCCAAGCCTGCAGCTTGTGGGCGTGACGGATATCTCGGTGCCGGTGCTTGGACCGGACGGAAATGCCTTCGCCGTTCTGACTTGCCCGCATGTCGAGCATGTGGGCGTGTTTCGTTTGCAGGCCGCAGATGAGGCGGGCTGTCTTACGCAGTTGCAAGAGGTTGCCGCAGCGCTGGCGCTGCACTAGGCTGACTGGTCAGGCGTGCGCTTCGCCCCAGAGGTCCTGTGCCAGGGGCGGGTTGCAGCCGGTGCGTGTGCAGGTAATCGCAGCCGCGCGGGCAGCATCGGCAACAACCTCTTGCAGCAGATCGACCTCGCAGGTGCGCAGCGCCGCAGGTGTCAATGCGCCCCGTCGCGCAAGGCCGACCAGCACCGCCGCCATCAGTGTGTCGCCCGCGCCGACCGTATCGGCCAGATGCGCCAGCGGCGCTGGCCTGTGCGAGAAATCTCTGTCGGCGACATGACATAGCACCTCGCCGGGGCCTTGGGTCAGGATGATCAATGCTTGCGGCGCAGCAGACGCCAGCGCCTTTAGCGCCGCCTGTGGCGACAGGCCCGGAAACCACCAGGCCGCATCCTCGTCGCTGAGCTTGATCAGGCTGGTATGTGCGGCCATGGCGTTCAGGCGGGCGCGGTAGGACGCTGCATGCTGATCTGCCAGCAAGGGGCGGATATTCGGGTCCAGCGACGTGAACAGCCCCGCTTGCGCAACAGTGGCGAACAGGTCCTGCCATGCTGACGCATCCTCCCCGTCGATCAGC
>SKRW01000142.1 GCA_007118295.1 Paracoccaceae bacterium
CTCCATCTCGCGGGCCAGCACGATCTTTTGCTGATTACCGCCCGAGAACCCCTCGGCGGTCAGCATCGGGTCGGGCGGGCGCACGTCGAAACGCGCCATCTTGGTTTCGGTATCGCGCAGAATTGCAGCGTTATCCATGCGCCATGGCCCCGCATTATAGGCCGGGTCATGATGATACCCCAGCGCCATGTTTTCCCAAGCCATGAATCGCAGAACCAGCCCGCGCCGGTGGCGGTCTTCGGGCACATGCGCAACACCCTGTTCACGCCGCGACAGCGCGCCGAAACCCTGACCAGACAAGGCAAATGGCGCATCCTTCAGCCGCGCCTGCCCGTCGGCAGGGCGCAGACCGGCCAGCACTTCCAGCAATTCCGACTGGCCATTGCCCGCGACACCCGCGATGCCCAGAATCTCGCCTGCGCGGATGTTCAGCGAGATGCCGCGCAACCGCTCGACACCTTGCTCATCCACCACGCGCATATTCTCGACATTCAGCACGGTATTGCCGGGGGTCGCAGGTGTTTTTTCTATGCGTAACAGAACCTTGCGGCCCACCATTAACTCTGCAAGTTCGGTCGGGCTGGTTTCGCTTGTGGTCCGGGTTGCCACCATCTCGCCGCGCCGCATGACGCTAACTTCGTCCGTTATATCCATGATTTCACGCAATTTATGTGTAATCAGGATAATCGTCTTGCCCTGTTCCTTCAGCCCTTTGAGGATACGAAACAGATGGTCCGCCTCGGACGGGGTCAGCACGCCGGTCGGTTCGTCCAGAATCAGGATATCCGCCTCGCGATACAGCGCCTTGAGGATTTCGACACGTTGCTGATGACCCACTGAGAGGTTTTCGATCACCGCGTCCGGGTCCACGTTCAGTTCGAACTCGCGGGCCAGATCCTTCAGCAACCCCCGCGCCCGCGCCAGTGACGGGCGCAACAGCGCACCGGCCTCGGCCCCCAGAATCACATTTTCCAGCACCGTGAAATTCTCGACCAGCTTGAAATGCTGGAACACCATGCCAATGCCCGCGCGGATCGCAGACAGGCTGTCAGGAATCTCGGTGCGCTGGCCATTGATCAGGATTTCCCCGGCATCGGCGCGGTAGAACCCGTACAGGATCGACATCAGGGTGGACTTGCCCGCGCCATTCTCGCCCACGATCCCGTGGATCGTGCCGCGCCGCACGCGGATCGAGATATCCTTGTTGGCCTGCACTGGCCCGAATGCCTTGGAAATGCCCCGCAACTCTATCGCAAGGTCGGATGCGGCAGTCTCCTGCCGCATCCGGGGGGCTGGTGTCGTCATGCGTTGGCCTCAGAAGGCCGGGCAGACGCTGTCCGTGCGGTAATCATGCACGCTGAGTTCGCCTGCGATGATCGCGGCTTTCGCGGCTTCGACCGCCTCCTGCATCTGGTCGGAAATCAGATGCGCGTTATGCTCGTCCAGCGCGTAACCGACGCCACCGGCAGCCAGATCCATCAGCACAACGCCGGTTTCCAGCCCCGGACCATCGGTAAAGGCGTCATAGACAGCCTGATCCACCAGTTTGAGCATCGAGGTCAGCACCGAACCGGGGTGCAGGTAGTTCTGGTTCGAATCCACCCCGACGGAAAAGACATTCTCATCTTCGGCGGCTTGCAGAACGCCCAGACCCGTGCCGCCTGCTGCTGCGAACACCACGTCAGAACCCTGGCTGATCTGTGCGCGTGCAATCTCGCCACCGCGCACCGGGTCATTCCATGCGGCAGGTGTGTCACCCGTGTAATTCACGATCACATTGATATCGGGGTTCACAGCCTTGGCACCCTGAGCATAGCCGCAGGCAAACGCCGCGATCAGCGGGATTTCCATACCGCCGACAAAGCTGATCGTGCCGGTTTCGTTGGCCATCGCGGCCAGCATACCCACCAGATAGCTGCCCTCATGCTCGGCAAAGATGACCGAGCGGACATTCGGCAGATCAACCACGGCATCGATCAGCACGAAAGACGTGTCCGGGTAATCGGGGGCCACTTCTTCCAGTGTCGGCGCATTCTGGAACCCCATCACCACAACGGGGTTGGACCCGGACTCGGCCAGACGGCGGGCGAATTGCACGCGCTGAGCGGCGGCCTGCATCTCGATCTCGCGGTAGCTGCCATTGGTTTCGGCGCGCCAGCGCTCGGCCCCGTTATAGGCCGCCTCGTTGAAGGATTTGTCGAACTTGCCGCCAAGGTCGAACATCAGCGCCGGGGTTGAGTCGGCCTGCGCCATGCCTGCGACAAGCGCCAGAACGGAACTGGTCAGCGCGAGGGGTTTGAGGGCTGTCATCTGTCATCTCTCCTGTTGGGAACCCGGTCATTCAGGTTTACGCCGGGCGTTGGTGTCGAGCATGTGGTCGCGGCAGAAATTCCGCGATCTCGGTCGATTAACGCCCTATTGCGCGCCATGGTCAACAGCAAATTCGCGTGACCCCGATGCGGCAGCAGTTGCGCAGCTTGTTCAGCCCAACCCTGCCCGAAAGACAAGCGCATCCACAGGCACCATCCCCGGCGCACAGTAATAGGCGTTGCGCCGCCCCTGCAGACCAAACCCCAGCGCCTGATAAAGACGGATTGCGGGGGCGTTATAGGCGGCAACTTCCAGAAAACAGGCGCGCGCGCCCCGCGCCTGCACGGCCGCCAGACCTGCGCGCATCAACGCGCGTGCATGGCCCTGACGGCGCGCGTCCGGGGCGACCGCGAGCGTCAGTAATTCGGCCTCGTCCGCCGCCACGCGAAACAGGGCAAACCCGGTCAGGCTCGCATCCTCTGCGCTGGTTTCCAGATGGCAGGCAGGGTCGGCCAGCATGTCGCGGAAACTCGCTGCACTCCATGGCGGGGGCTGCGTGAAACAGGCCGCGTGCAAATCTGCAAGCGCCTCGGGGGTCATGCCAGCAGCACGGGTGGCGCATCCGATGGCGGCGCGGCATCCGGGCCGCGCAGATAGAGCGGGGCCGGGCGCGGGTGGTCCTGCCCCAGCCGCCCCAGCCCGACGCGCGCAATCGCTTCGGCCAGCGGATAGCGCGGTGTCAGCACGGGCAAGCCCGTCAGCGCGCCAACGGTTTCTGCCGCAGAGCCCACCAGCGCCACGCCCATGGGCAGGGCAATTCCAGACAGGTCCTGCAGGACGGGCGCGCCCGTCTCGGCCCCGAATTGCTGCAGATAGATCTGGTTGCGGCGCGCCTCTTCCACCACACAGACCGGACGAGGCATGCCTTGGGCGCGCGCGTCAAACACCGACACGCCAATCGCGGGCTTGCCAAGGCCAAGGGCCAGCCCGCGCGCCGCCGACACCGAAATCCGCACGCCGGTAAAGTTGCCCGGCCCCACACCGACGGCCAGTGCGTCCAGATCAGGCCACTGGGCACCGCCTGCGCGCAGCATCTCTTCCAGCAGCGGGATCAGGCGCTCACCCTGCCCCTTTGCCATGGGCTCTTCGGTCTGCGCCAGCACCTTGTCCCCGCGCAGCAAAGCGGCCGCGCAATGCGCGGCCGCTGTGTCGAAGGCCAAAATCAGCGCGTCAGACGGCAACCGGGCGGACCTCGGTCACTTCGGGGATGTAATGGCGCAGCAGGTTCTCGATTCCCATCTTCAAGGTCATGGTCGAGGAAGGACAGCCCGCGCAGGCCCCTTTCATGTGCAGATAGACGATCCCGCGATCAAACCCGTGAAAGGTGATGTCGCCGCCATCCTGCGCCACAGCCGGGCGCACCCGGCTGTCGAGCAGTTCCTTGATCTGACCCACGATGTCCGAATCCGGCCCGTCATGGGCGGCATGGCCTGCCTCTGCCTCGCCCTCGATCACGGGCGCGCCGGACTGGAAATGTTCCATGATCGCGCCCAGAATCTCGGGCTTCACATGCTGCCATTCCACATCTTCGGCCTTGGTGACGGTCACGAAATCGCTGCCAAAGAACACGCCTGTCACGCCCGCGACACCAAACAGCCGCCGCGCCAGAGGCGAGCTTGCCGCTGCATCGGCATTGGGAAAATCAGCCGTGCCAAGGCCAAGAACCTCTTGCCCCGGCAGAAACTTCAGCGTGGCCGGGTTGGGGGTGGATTCAGTCTGGATGAACATCGCGCACACTCCTGTCGTTACACGGGATATGCGCCCTGCCCCTGCACCTGTCAACCCGCGCATCTTGACACGCCTGCCGCCACGGCGCACCACTGCGGCATGTTCTTTGCCTCAGATAATACATCGGGCCTTCCGCCCCGGATATGGGAGGCTTTGCGCCGCGCCAATGACGGGTTTGCCCCCGGATATGGCGCAGATACCCTGACCACGCGCCTGCGCACCCGCATCCGCGAGGTGTTCGAGGCCCCCAAAGCTGAAATCTACCTGGTCACCACAGGCAGTGCGGCCAATGCGCTGGCGCTGGCGACCCTCACCCCGCCCTGGGGCGCGATCTATTGCCACAAGCTGGCGCATATCGAGGTCGATGAATGCGGTGCGCCCGAATTCTACACTGGCGGGGCGAAACTGGTGCATGTCGACGGTGCAGATGGCAAGATCTCGCCCGCAGCGCTGACCGCGACACTGGGCGCGGCAGGGCGCGGCAATGTGCACAATGTGCAGCCATCCGCGCTGAGCCTGACCAATCTGACCGAATGCGGCACACGCTACACAGTGTCCGAGATCACGGAACTGGCCGCCATTGCCCATGCCCACGGCCTGCCCGTGCATCTGGACGGCGCGCGCTTTGCCAATGCGCTGGTCGCCGAAGGGTGCAGCCCTGCCGATATGTCATGGCGCGCGGGCGTCGACATGCTGGTGCTGGGGGGCACAAAGAACGGGCTGATGGGGGTCGAGGCGGTGGTGATCTTTGACCCCGCCCGCGCCTGGGAATTCCAGTTGCGCCGCAAGCGTGCGGGCCATCTGTGGTCAAAACACCGCTTTCTGGCCGCCCAGATGCTGGCCTGGCTGGAGGGCGGGTTGTGGCTGGACCTCGCCCGCCACGCCAATGATATGGCCGCGCGGCTGGAGGCGGGCCTCGCCCCCCATGCGCAGATGCTGTTTGCGCGCGGTGGCAACATGATCTTCGCCCGCTGGCCCCGCGCCCTGCATACCCGTATGCAGGCCGCTGGCGCGCAGTATTATCTGTGGCCCGATACCGAACACCTGGACGGCCCGCCCGAGGCCCCGGTCAGCGCGCGTCTGGTCACCTCTTGGTCCACGCGCGAGGCGCAGGTGGGTGAGTTTCTGGCGTTGATGCATCAGCCCGACTGAGCGCGCGCAAAGCCACTTATCCCCAGTTTTCTGCCTGTTTGGTGATATTTCCCTTTACAGGTCGATTGTTTACGCACACCATATCTAGTAAGCGCACGGCAAGGGGCGCAAACCTATAGCGGTCTCACTCTGTGTCTTGGGGTTCCGGGCACAGGCAACGCAAAGAGGCGGGTATGTCAGCAGTCGAATTCTATCTCTCCGACGAGAGCCTTCATCCGATCGACATGGTCGAGACGCTCGCCGAGCATCACGCCTGGGATTTCGACCGCATGAACGAGGACCAGATCGCCATGGCGGTCGAGGGGCAGTGGCGCACCTATTCGGTGACGCTGGCCCTTGCACCGGGCGAAAACATGCTGCGCCTTGTATGCACATTCGAGATGGACCCGCCCGAAGGCGCGCTGTCGGCATTGTATGAAACCATCAGCCGCGCCAATGACATGGTCTGGTCAGGCGCGTTCAGCTTCTGGGAAAGTCAGCGCCTGATGGTCTGGCGCTACGGGCTGATTCTGGCCGAGGATCAGCCTGCGGGCATTGACCAGATCGAACGCATGATCCGCGCCGCCATCATGGCTGCCGAGCGGTTCTACCCGGCGTTCCAGCTTGTCGCATGGGCCGACCACACCCCCGCCGCTGCACTCGATATTGCCCTCGCCGAGGCGGTTGGCCGCGCATGAGCCATGCCTGACCCTTGACCCTGAACCGCGCTGGCGCGACAAGGGGGAAAACAATCAGGGGGAATACGCATGTCACTCGACCGGATCGCTGCGCGCGGTATGGTGCTGCTAGGCTGCGGCAAGATGGGATCGGCACTGCTGGCAGGCTGGCTGGCACGCGGGGTATCGCCTGCCTCTGTCCATGTCATCGACCCGGCACCTTCGGACTGGCTGCGCGCGCAAGGCGTGGCGCTGAACGGACCATTACCCGAATCGCCCGCCGTGGCGCTGCTGGCCGTCAAGCCGCAGATGATGGGCAAGGCCCTGCCCGTGATGACGGGTTTCGGGGGGGGTGACACGCTGTTTATCTCCATCGCGGCAGGTACGTCGATTGCGCATTTCGAGGACAGCTTTGGCGCAGGTAGCCCCATCATCCGCGCCATGCCCAACACGCCCGCTGCCGTCGGGCGGGGCATCACGGCGCTGATCGGCAATGCCAGCGCCACGGATGAGGACATGGCCCTTGCCGAGGCGCTGATGGCCGCTGTCGGCGCAACCCTCCGGCTGGAGCACGAATCGCAGATGGACGTGGTCACGGGCTTGTCCGGGTCTGGCCCGGCCTATGTCTTTCACATGATCGAGGCCATGGCCGCCGCAGGCGAGGCCGAGGGGCTGCCCCCCGAGATGGCGATGGCCCTCGCACGTGCCACGATCATCGGCGCGGGTGAGTTGGCCCATCAATCGCCCGACGCGCCCGCGCAATTGCGCGTCAATGTCACCAGCCCCGGCGGCACCACGGCGGCTGCGCTGGCGTTGCTGATGGACCCGGAGACCGGCCTGCCCCCCCTGATGCGCCGCGCCGTTGCCGCCGCCGCCGCCCGCTCGCGCGAGTTGGGAAAATGAGCACGATCACCTTCGACGATTTCCAGAAGGTCGATATCCGCACAGGCCGCGTCACCCGTGCCGAGCCGTTCCCGGAGGCCCGCAAACCTGCCCTCAAGCTCTGGATCGATTTCGGCCCCGAGATCGGCGAAAAGAAATCCTCGGCGCAGATTGCCGCGCTCTACACGCCAGAGTCCCTGATCGGGCGTCAGGTCATGGCCGTGGTCAATTTCCCGCCCCGCCAGATCGGCCCCTTCATGTCCGAAGTGCTGGTGCTGGGTGCATCCGACACGCAAGGGCGCATTACGCTGCTGGCCCCGGACCATGACGTGCCCCCCGGCGCGCGCATGCATTGAAGGGACGTCCCCCATGTCGGAACTTTATATCACCCGCCCCCTGCCCGAAAAGGTGCTGGCCCGCGCCCGCGCCCATTTCAACGTGACGCTGCGCGAACAGACCACAGCCCTGAAAAAGGGCGAGATGCGCGCGGCACTGGTGCTCTATGATGTGGTGATCCCCACATTGGGCGATCTGTTCACAGCAGAAGTCTTTGACGGCATGGAAGAATCGCGCTGCCGTCTGCTGGCGAATTTCGGCGTCGGCTACAACCATATCGATGTCGCGGCCGCGCGCGCGGTTGGCATCAGGGTCACCAATACCCCTGGTGCCGTGACCGAGGCCACGGCCGATATCGCCCTGATGCTGATGCTGATGAGCGCGCGCCGCGCGGGCGAAGGCGAGCGGCTGGTGCGGGCGGCCAAATGGTCGGGCTGGCACCCGACCCAGATGCTGGGCCTGCATCTGGGCGGCAAGACCTGCGGCATCATCGGGATGGGGCGCATCGGACAGGCGATTGCACGGCGTGCGCATTTCGGGCTGGGGATGGAGGTGATCTATCACAACCGCTCGGCCCGCCCCATCGACCTGCCTGCCCGGCAGGTGGGCGCGCTAGATGAATTGCTGCAAAGCGCCGATTGCGTCGTCGTGGCCGTGCCCGGCGGGGCCGAAACACACCACCTGATCAGTGCGCGCGAATTCGAGCACATGCGCCCGCATGCGCATCTGATCAATATCGCGCGTGGCGATGTGGTCGATGAGGCCGCTCTCATCGCCGCCCTTGACGCAGGGCAGATCGCGGGCGCGGGCCTCGATGTCTATGAATTCGAGCCCGAAGTGCCCGCTGCGCTTCGCGCACGCGACAATGTCACGCTGCTGCCGCATCTGGGCACTGCCGCGCTTGATGTCCGCGAGGAAATGGGCCTGATGGCGGTCGAGAACGGCATCGCGCATATCGAAGGGCGCGCGCTTCCCAATCTGGTCTAAGGGGCGCTGGCACCCGCTGAAACGGCAATGTCGTGCAGAGTCTGCCCGTTTCATCTTGCCAGAAATACTCAATCTGCCCCGCTGCCACGATTGCGCGGAATAGGGTGATCTGTCCGCGACAAGGCCATGCGCATCACATGCTGCGGTCCGGCCTGCCCATGGGGCCAGATAATCCCGGTGTCGCGAAACCCGCCTTTCAGGTAGGTTCGGATTGCGGCTGCATTGACCAGATTGACCGTCAGGCAGATGCAGCGCGCCTGTGGATACTGCGCATGCAGGTAGTCCGGCAGCGCCTTGACGGCCTGTGTCGCGAGGCCCTTGCCCTGCGCGCGATGATCGATCAGGAACGCCCGCAGCCCCAGCGCGCCGCGCGGCACAACAGGCACGCGGCGCGCATAGGCGCGGTCGATCTTGAAAAACCC
>SKRW01000086.1 GCA_007118295.1 Paracoccaceae bacterium
CGATGCTGTTGACCTGGCATAACCTGACCTATTACCAACGTCTGATGCAGGGGCTGCGTGCAGCCATCGCGGCGGGGAAGCTTGACAGCTACGCCGCAAGCTTTCATGCCAAGCGCGCCGAGGGCGATATCGCGCCCCTGTGAGCACATCTGGAAGGAGGCCCAATGGCCGCTGACATGCTTTCGACCGTCGTGAAGCCCATCCACCGCGAGGGATACAAGTTCATCAGCATTTTTGCTGCTGTGACACTGGTGCTGTTCGTGGTCTGGCAGCCGCTTGGCTGGGTTGGGCTGGGTCTGACCGTGTGGTGCTATTACTTTTTCCGTGACCCGGTGCGCCATGTTCCCGCGCGCGATGGATTGCTGGTCAGCCCTGCCGATGGCGTGATCTCGTTGATCGAGCCTGCAGTGCCCCCGGCCGAGCTGGAAATGGGGGATGCGGCGCTGATGCGGGTGTCGGTGTTCATGAATGTGTTCAACTGCCATGTGAACCGCGCGCCCATCGGGGGCCGTGTTACCCGCATCGCCTACAGGCCGGGCAAATTCCTGAACGCCTCGCTGGACAAGGCCAGCGTGGATAACGAGCGCAACGGGCTGGTCCTGCAGATGGCGGATGGCCGCAAGATCGGCGTGGTGCAGATTGCCGGGCTGGTGGCGCGGCGCATCCTGTGCGAGGTGCAGGAGGGCGATGATCTGGCCACGGGTGCGCGTTTCGGGATGATCCGCTTCGGGTCGCGCGTGGATGTGTACCTGCCTGAAGGCGTGGCACCCATGGTTGCGCTGGGGCAGGTTATGATCTCGGGCGAGACCGTGCTTGCCGATCTGACCAGTACCGAGCCGCGCCGGATGGCCGAGGCGATCTGAGGTGGCGCGCGATCAGCTACCCCTGTTGCGACTGGTTCCAAATCTGGTGACGATTCTGGGCATGTGCGCGGGGTTGAGCGCGATTCGCTTTACCTTTGATGAACGTTACGAGATTGCCGCCGCGCTGATCATTCTGGCGGCGGTTCTGGATGGGATCGACGGGTTGCTGGCACGCAAGTTGAATGCGGCCACGAGCTTTGGTGCCGAACTGGACAGTCTTGCCGATTTTGTCAGCTTTGGCGTTGCGCCCGGCGTGCTGGTCTTTGGCTACGCACTGGCCGGGCCGATGGCCGGGGTGGGCTGGATTTTCGTGCTGGTCTTTGCGGTCTGCGCCTGTTTGAGGCTTGCGCGGTTCAATATCAGCCGCGATGCGCCCGAGGGTGCCAGCACGCGCCATTTCGTCGGCGTGCCTGCGCCTGCGGGGGCGATGCTGGGCTTGCTGCCTGTCTATCTGGGGCTGGCAGGGGTTGCGGATGTGTCGAAATTTCCGTTTCTGGTGGCGTTGTATATGGGGGGTGTGGGTCTGTTGATGGTATCACGCCTGCCCACTCCCTCACTGAAGGCTGTGCGGATTGCGCGGGATAACGCGATCTGGGTTCTGATCGGGATGAGCGCCTTTGCGGGGTTGCTTGCGGTGCGGACCTGGGCGACGCTGGTGGTGGCGGATCTGGTCTATCTGGCGGTTCTGGGCTGGCTGGCATTCCGTGCCAGAGTGGGACGCAGGGCCGGGTGATTTTCGGCTTTCTGGCGTTGCTTTGGGCTTGACGCCTGCATCAGGACCGAATATTTGGCGGGCATCGCGCGGTTGTAGCTCAGTTGGTTAGAGTACCGGCCTGTCACGCCGGGGGTCGCGGGTTCGAGCCCCGTCAACCGCGCCACTTTCAAAAGCCCCTGCCAGTCTGGTGGGGGTTTTGTTTTTGGGATAGGGAAAGTGGGGCCTTGCGCGACCCCACCCACCCGTCCCGCATGGCCCCATCAGAACCCGGTGGATCGGGGCAGCATGAACCAGACGCCGTCTTGAGGGAGGCACGCCATGAAACGCTCGCAGATCAATCAGGTTTTGCAGGATGCCGACGCCTTCCTGCGTCAGCATGGGTTTGCTTTGCCGCCCTTTGCCCATATGACACCAGATGCCCTGCGGGCATCTGACCACAGCCATCTTGCCGCGCGGCGCCTTGGCTGGGATGTGACGGATTATGGCAGCGGCGATTTTGCGGCAATGGGGCTGGTGCTGGTCACGTTGCGCAATGGCAGCCTGGACGAACTCGCTGCCGGGCAAGGGATGGTTTACGGCGAAAAGGTTCTGGTCGTGCGTGAGGGGCAGCTTTGCCCGATGCACCGGCATGTGTCCAAGACCGAAGATATCATCAACCGCGCAGGTGGTGTGCTGGTGGTCGAGTTGTTCGCGGCTGCCGCCGATGGCGCGCGGGACATGGCGGCCCCTGTGACCGTTATCTGTGATGGGCAGGCGCTGCGCGTGCCTGCGGGCGGGCAGGTGCGGCTGGCACCGGGCGAGTCGGTGACATTGCGACCGGGCGACTGGCATGCCTTCTGGGCAGAGGGCGCGGATTGTCTGGTCGGCGAGGTCAGCACCGTTAATGATGACGAGAATGACAACATCTTCGACCCTGTGTTGCCGCGCTTTTCCGAGGTCGAGGAAGACGCCGCGCCGTGGCGTCTGCTGGTCAGCGATTATGTGCGCCTTCTGGGGTGATGTGACGCTCGACTTCTGACCTGTGCGCGCCATTTCCTCGTGCATGAGCACTGATCCCTTTCGCCCGCGCCCTGTCCCGCAACGTGCATTTGCGCGCAACCTGCGTATGGGCGGGGTTGCGGGCGGGATCCTGGGTGCGTCCCTTGGCGCGGCGATGGGCGAGGTCTTGCGCGGGCGCAGGCCGGATCTGGCGCAGGTTGCGCTGACCCCGGCCAATGCAGTGCGGCTGGCAGGGGGGCTTGCGCATCTGCGCGGGGCAGCGATGAAGCTGGGGCAGATGCTGTCGATGGAAAATGGCGTGGCCCTGCCGCCCGAGGTGTCGGCCATTCTGGCGCAGTTGCAGGCCAGCGCCCCGGCGATGCCGCCGCGCCAGTTGCGCGATGTATTGAATGCTGAATGGGGTGCTGGGTGGCGCGCACGGTTCCAGCGTTTTGATGTGCGGCCCATTGCAGCGGCCTCGATTGGTCAGGTGCACCGGGCCGTGACGGATGAGGGGCGCGCACTGGCGATCAAGGTGCAGTTTCCCGGTGTGGCGACGAGCATTGACAGCGACATTGCCACGCTGGGGCGGCTGATGCGGGTGCCCGGTGTTCTGCCCAAGGGCCTGCAGATCGCGCGGTTGCTGGAGGACGCGCGCGCCCAGTTGCATGACGAGGCCGACTACCAGCGCGAGGCCGGGGCGCTGGCGGAGTTTGGTGCGCTGCTGGCAGGCGATCCGGGGTTTTGTGTGCCAGAGCCTTGCGCAGCGTTCAGCACCCGCCGCGTGCTGGCGATGGATTTTGCCGAGTCTGCGCCGATTGATACGCTGCAAGGGGCGCCGCAAGCGGTGCGCGATGATGCGGTGGCGCGGCTCATCGGGCTGACCCTGCGCGAGTTGTTCGAGTTCGGGCAGATGCAGACCGACCCGAATTTCGCCAATTACCGGCTGGCCCCGGATGGACGGATCGTGTTGCTGGATTTTGGCGCGACGCGGTCGATTGCGCCCCGGACCGCCGGGCATTACCGCGCATTGCTCGGTGCGCTTCTGGCCGAAGATGCAGGGCGGGTGGCAGCGCAGATGCAGGCGCTGGGCTATTTCAGTTCCGAAGTGCCAGCGGCACGGCGCGACCTGATCGTTGCACTGGCCCTGCAGGCCAGCACGCCGTTGCGGATGCAGGCACCCTATGATTTCGGACGCTCGACCCTGATCGAGGATCTGGCGCGGGCAGGGCAGGTATTAGGAGATGCGCGCGATTTCTGGCATGTGCCGCCTGCCGACCTGCTGTTTCTGCACCGCAAGATCGGCGGCATGTTCCTGCTGGCACAACGGATGCAGGCGCGGGTTTCGTTGCGACCCTTGGTGGCACGCTGGGCGTGAGTTGGGCTTTGTGTGCGCCACGCAGGCCGACCACTCGAGTTGCGCAGCACCGGCTGACGGTGGGTTATGTGCGTCACCTTTCGGCGGGGAGCAGGCTGATCTGCAAGCAAGAGGGGTGGGCAGGCCCGAAATAGACCGTGTTGAGCGCCCGGCACTTTACCGCGCTCAGGTCTTTTCCGGCGTCCAGGTTCGGATTGACATCAAAACGGGGGAAGTTCGAGGATGAGATTTCAAGACGTATCCTGTGCCCGACCTCGAAACGGTTGGCTGTCGGGTAGAGGCGAACCGTCAGTTCGGCAACCTCGTGTTCCCGAAGTGCGACTGGTTGGGAAAATCCTTTACGATAGCATGTGCGCAGGATCCCGTCCGTGATGTTCATTGCATAGCCCTGCGGATAGTCAGGCGAGGGTGGATACACATCGACCAGCTTTGCGGTGAAATCGGTTGTCGGCCGGTCAGAACTGATAAAGAGCCGCACCGAAACATTGCCTGCAATCGTAACGGGTTGGTCAAGCGGCTGCGTCTGAAAGATCAGCACATCCGGCCTGCTGGCCAGCGGCAACCCATCTGGCGAAGCGCCGAAGAATTCTGGCGTTTCCTTTTGATCAAAGGCCCCCCCCACCATCAGCGGCGCGCCCGATGTGATCGGACCACCGATAGTGGGAACAGGCTTTTCGGGGTCAAAGAGGAAGGACAGCCTGCCTTCATCGTCCTGTGGCCTCTCGGATAACGTGCCACCTGTGCCAAGGAAAAATCCGGCCTGCCGTGTCGTCTGGGGTGGCCATGTATCTGCGACATGCCAGGTGCCGCCATGTGCCATGCGCCCGGTTGCATTGCGCCGCCCATCGCCCCCGCCCATGACGAAATAGCGCACGCGCGGGCAGGACGGAAGATCGGCGTTCAGCAGATGGCGACGGAATGTGTCGATGCGGAACTGAACGAAATCCTGACCTGTGCCCGCTTCAAAGGTGCAACCCGGCCCGAAATCCACATCGCCCGCATAGGTGCGTGAGCGGTTGCCATGGGTCCACGGTCCGAGGATAAGGCTTGTGTCATGCCCCGCCTCGCGCAATCCTGTGAAATTCTCGACCGCAGTGACGGCATAGGGGTCATACCAGCCCGAGATATGCACACTGGGGACCTTGCGCATGGTCTTGTGCCAGCCTGCGGAATAGAGCGCCGGGATTTTCCAGTAGTCGTCAAAGGTATTATGCGTCCACTGCTCGAACAGATATTTCTCATAATCAGGGACGGGTGAGAGCGGCGAGTGGCCTTCGGTCCAGGGCAGGCGGTGCATCCAGTCGCGCAGGTCAGTGGCTTCGAGCGCGGCCTTTGCGACAGGGTCAGCCGCAGCGGCGCGCGAGCGCAGCGCATGCCGGAAGGCCCATGTCACCTGTTTCAACTCCAGCGCGCCGCCAAAGCGGATACCGCCCTGATACGCATTGGAGAAGCCGCCGCAATCGCAGATCATCGCGGCCAGCGCGGGCGGATTCAGGCAGGCGCTCGCCATCTGGGTATGGGCGGAATAGGACATGCCCATCGTGGCCACCTGCCCGTCGCACCACGGTTGTTGCGCGATCCAGTCGAGCGTGTCGAACCCGTCCTCGGCCTCGCCCCGGTATTTGGTAAAGCGGCCCTCAGACCCGTAGCGCCCCCGACAATCCTGAAACACCACGACAAATCCCGCATCGGTGAAAAACCGCGCCAGTTCCTCGCGGCCAAACACTTCGGGGTGACGCTGGGTGTACTCATTGACGCGCGCTTCGCGCTTGTCATAAGGCGTGCGTTCAAGAATTGCGGGCCATGGTCCTTGGCCCGCATGTTCGGGAAAGAACACGTCCGTTGCCAGCCGGATGCCATCGCGCATCGGCACCATCACATCGCGCAGGGCGTGCGCATCGCTCTTTTGGCTGGCAACGGACATTGTCATTACCGCTGGCTGAGATTGGTGATCAGCGAACGGCCATCAGGGCTGGGCGTAAAGTCGATCTCGCCACGCACGGCCCAGTTGTTGCCTTCCCAGTAGAGCGGGATCAGCGCTACATCCTCGGCGGCGATGGCCGCAGCTTCCTGAAGCGCGGCTTCGCGGTCGGCATCTTCAAATGCCTCGAATGCGCGGGCAAGGGCCGAATCAAACGCCTCGCTGGAATAGCGGAAGCGGTTGTTGGACCCCCAGCCGCGATCTTCGTCCGCAGTGCCAAGAACATTGCGCAAGGCAAGCGAGCTTTCGCCCGTGGTGATGCCAAACGCCACCATGAAGGCTGAAAACTCGCGCGCGGTTGCCTGCCCGAAATAGACATTGGCAGGCACATTCTCGACCTCGATATCCAGCCCGATCTGTGACCACATCTGCCCGATGGCCAGCAGCACATCAGTGTCATTCACATAGCGTCCGGTCGGGCCGTGAATGGTCATTGACCATCCGTCGCCATAGCCTGCTTCTTCCAGCAACGCACGCGCGCGTTCGGGGTCATATTCGGGCTGCGGGATGTCGGGGTTATGGCCAAAGATGCCTTCGGGCGCGAACTGGTTGGCGGGCGCGCCGGAATTGAACTGGATACGGTCAATGATTGCTTCGCGGTTGATGGCAAGGCTGAGCGCTTCGCGCACGCGCTGGTCGCGGAACGGGTTGCCTACCGACGGGTCGATCCGGATGGTCGTGTCTTCCAGCTGGTCCACACCCATATAAAGCATCCGCGCCGACGGGGCCGCCACAACTGTCACGCCATCCATCGCGCGCAGGCGGTCCAGATCATTGGGCGGCACGGCATCGATGAAATCCACCTCGCCCGCCTGCAAGGAGGCCACGCGGCTGGCGGAATTATCCAGAAAGCGGATTGTGACATCCTCGAACTCCGGCGCATCGCCCCAATAGTCGGGGTTGCGCTCGATCACCAGATTCTCGCCGGGGCTGTAGCTGACCTGACGGTATGGTCCGGTGCCAAGCGCTGCCGTGCCACGGTCGAAATCTGCACTTTCCGCATCGGCCACGTTTTGCGACACGATGTAGATGGTGGACAGGTCGGTTGGCAGGCCCGGTGCGGGCGCGGATGTGGTGATGACCAGCGTATAATCATCGACCGCTTCGGCGCTTTCAATGGCAGCAAGGCGCTGGGTGAAGGGTGCGGGGCTGTTGGGCACTTCGGGAATACGCTCGAACGTGAACACGGCATCAGCGGCAGTGAAGGGGCTGCCATCGTGGAAGGTGACCCCCTCGCGCAGCGTGAAGGTCCATGTCAGCCGGTCGTCCGACACGCTCCATTCTGTGGCCAGACCGGGGACAAAATTGCCATCCGGGCCAATATGGATCAGCCTGTCATACAGGATCGCGGCAAGTTGCTGGTTCTGGCCTGTGGTGGCGAAATGCGGGTCCATCGAGGATGGGGCCGCAGCAAGCCCGGCAGTGATGCCTTGCGCGCCCGCAGTGCCCGCCATCAGTGCGGCAAGTGCGGTTGCACCCAAAAATTGCGATAGTTTTGTCATGGTGTCGTATCTCCCTGTTATGGGCCTGCCACCTTGTGGCAGGCAACGGTGCGCCCCGGTGCGATCTGCCGCAAGGCAGGGCGCGTGGCGCGGCATTCCCCGTCGGCCAAGGGGCAACGGGGGTGAAAATGACAACCCGACGGCGGGTTGAGCGGTGACGGGATTTCGCCCTTGATCGGCTGGAACCGGCGCTTGCCCTTGGTCAGGCGGGGCACCTCGTCCAGCAAAGCGCGCGAATAGGGGTGCAGGGGGTTGGCGAACAGGTCTTCGGTGCGGGCCTCCTCGACCACACGGCCCAGATACATGATAAACACCCGGTCCGAGATATGTTCGACCACGCCCAGATCATGGCTGATGAACAGATAGGCCAGCCCCAACTCGCGCCGCAGATCCATGAACAGATTGAGCACCTGCGCTTGAACCGAGACATCCAGCGCGCTGACGGATTCATCCGCCACAATGATGTCCGGCTTCACTGCCAGCGCCCGCGCAATGGCGATGCGCTGGCGCTGGCCGCCAGAAAACTGATGCGGATAGCGCGAGCGGAAATTCGGGTCCAAGCCTACCTTTTCCAACAGTTCCGCCGCAAAGCCATCTGCAGCGCGCGCGGTGATCTGGCCATGAAAGCGCGGTGCCTCGGTGATGATGCGGTCGACCCTGTGGCGGGGGTTGAGCGAGGACATGGGGTCTTGAAACACCATCTGCACTTTCAACCGAGCCTCGCGCGTGCCGGTAGCGGGTTCGCCCTTCCACAACAGCCGCCCGTCGCTGGGCGCATGGATGCCCGCAGCCACGCGGCCAAGGGTGGATTTTCCGCAACCGGATTCGCCCACCAGCCCGACCACCTCACCCGCATTCACCGACAGCGTGACATCATCAACCGCATGCACAGTTTCATTCGGGATGCGCGCCCCCAGCCTACGGGCAAGACGCACAGCAATGTCTTGCGGCTTGGAAAACCGTTTGGACACCTTCTCAAGGGTCAGAAGCGCGGTCATGCCAACACCTCGTCGAAGGCGGGTAAGTCAGCCGCCCGCCAGCAGCGTACATTGTCACGCAAGACCTGCGGCGCGTCGCACCCCTCCATCCGAAAGGCAC
>SKRW01000029.1 GCA_007118295.1 Paracoccaceae bacterium
CAGTTCATTTCATAGGTGCAGGACCGGGCGCACCCGATCTGCTGACCTTGCGCGGGCGTGATCTGATCGCATCCTGCCCGGTCTGCCTCTATGCCGGGTCACTGGTGCCCGAGGCCGTGCTGGCGCATTGCCCGGATGGCGCGCGGATCGTCAACACGGCCCCCATGTCACTGGACGAGATCATGGACGAGATCCTGACAGCACAGACGGCAGGGCAGGATGTCGCGCGGCTGCATTCGGGGGATCTGTCGGTCTGGTCAGCCATGGGCGAGCAGTTGCGCCGCCTGCGCGCGCTTGGCATCGATTACACCGTGACACCGGGTGTGCCAGCGTTTGCAGCGGCGGCGGCGGCGCTTGGGGCGGAACTGACCTTGCCAGGGGTTGCACAATCACTGGTGCTGACCCGCACCTCGGGCCGGGCCAGCGCCATGCCGCCCGGCGAAACGCTGGCGGGTTTTGCGGCCACGGGGGCGACATTGGCGATTCATCTGTCGATCCAGAATCTGGCGCAGGTGGTCAGCGAGCTGACGCCGTTCTACGGTGCGGAATGCCCGGTGGCCGTAATCTGGCGGGCAAGCTGGCCTGATCAGCGCATCCTGCGCGGGCGGCTGGAAGATATCGAGGACCGCGTGGCAGGCAGCATGGAGCGGACCGCGCTGATCCTTGTCGGCCCGGCGCTCGCGGCAGAGGGGTTCGCGGAAAGCTGCCTCTATGCCCCCGAGTATGACCGGCGCTTTCGACCGCAGACTGCGGAATCGGTCTATCGGGACAGCCGCGAATGATCCCCGGTCTGATGATATCGGCCCCGGCTTCGGGCACGGGCAAGACCACGGTCATGCTGGGGCTCTTGCGCGCCTTGCGCGACGCCGGGGTGCAGGTGCAGCCATTCAAGAGCGGGCCGGATTACATTGACCCGGCCTTTCACCGGGCAGCCAGCGGGCGGGCGTCGTTCAATCTGGACACATGGGCGATGGGCGAAGGGTTGCTGGATGCCATCGCATCCGAGGCGCTGGGCGCGGATCTGGCCATCGCCGAAGGGTCGATGGGGCTTTATGACGGCGTGGCGACAAAAGGGGCCGTCGGGCACGGTGCCAGCGCCGAGACAGCGCAACGGATGGGTTGGCCCGTGGTGCTGGTGGTCGATGTCTCGGGTCAGGCGCAATCGGCGGCGGCTGTGGCGCTTGGTTTTGCGCGCTACTGGCCCGAATTGCCCTTTGCAGGCGTGATCCTGAACCGCGTCGCCAGCCCCCGCCACGAACGGCTGACCCGACTGGGAATGGAGCGCGCGGGGCTGCGTGTGCTGGGGGCGCTGCCGCGCCGGGGGGATCTGGCGCTGCCAGAGCGGCATCTGGGGCTGGTGCAGGCCGTCGAACACCCGGATCTGGACAAGGCGATTGCCGATTACGCAGACTTTCTGCGGGCGCATGTCGATCTGGACGCATTGCGCGCAGGCGCGACAGGGCAGCGCAACCCGGCAGCCGGCACATTGCCGCGCCCGCCTGCGCAGCGCATCGCCCTTGCACAGGATGCCGCCTTTTCCTTTACCTACCCGCATCTGCTGGAAGGCTGGCGACGCGCCGGGGCCGAAATCATGCCGTTTTCGCCGCTCGCCGATGAGTCCCCTGACCCGCAAGCCGATCTGGTCTGGCTGCCCGGTGGCTATCCGGAACTGCATGCCGGACGGCTGGCCGAGGCCCGCGCGTTCCGCGCGGGACTGGTGCGCCATGCGCAAACGCGCCCGGTGCATGGCGAATGCGGGGGCTATATGGCGCTTGGCGCCGGGCTGGTGGACAAGGATGGCCTACGCCATCAGATGGTGGGGCTGCTGGGGCTGGAAACGAGCTATGCCAAACGCCGCATGCATCTGGGCTACCGTCAGGCAACGCTGCGCGCACCCATGCCGGGGTTTGGCACAGCACAAAAGCTGCGCGGGCATGAATTCCACTACTCGACCATCCTGGCGCAACCGGACGCGCCACTGGCGCATGTCTACGACGCAGACGGGGGCGACGTGGCCGAGACCGGATCCGTGCGCGGGAATGTCACGGGGACGTTCTTTCACCTGATTTCGGAGGCAACGCCATGAGGCCAGCCTCAAAGGGGGGCGGTCTGCCCCCCTCTTTGCCTGCGGCAAATTCACCCCCCGAGGATATTTGGGGCAAAGATGAAAAGGCATCAGCATGAGCGGCTTCGTCTCTTTCGTGGGGTCAGGGCCGGGCGATCCGGAATTGATGACGCTCAAGGCCGTGGCACGGCTGAAAGCGGCGGATGCCGTGCTGTTTGACGACCTGTCGGCAGCAGCCATGCTGGGTCATACCGGCAAGGGGGCCGAACTGGTGGCGGTGGGCAAGCGGGCCGGGCGGCCGTCGCCCCGGCAGGACCATGTCAGCCGCCTGCTGGTCGACTATGCGCAAGGCGGTGCGCGCGTGGTGCGGTTGAAATCGGGCGATCCGGGGATATTCGGGCGACTGGAAGAGGAAATCACCGCCTGCCGCGCGGCAGGGATCGGGTTCGAGATCATCCCCGGCGTCAGTTCGGCCAGTGCGGCGGCGGCGGCGGCGGGCATTCCGCTGACCCGGCGACTAAGTGCGCGGCGGGTACAGTTCCTGACCGGCCATGATGTGCGCGGTGCCCTGCCGGACGGCATCAGGATGGAGGCCCTCGCCGACCCGGAGGCGACGACTGTGGTTTTCATGCCGCGACGGACCTTTCCGGAACTGGCGGCACAACTGATCGCAGCGGGCTTGCCGCCTGAAACGCCCGCCTTGCTGGCCGAGAATGTCAGCCATCCCGACCAGCGTCTGACATGGTCCAGTGTCGGCGCGCTGCAGGAGATGTTGCGGGGCGCGCCGGGTGCAGCACCAGCGCTGATCCTGTATGGACCGCTGGCCGAGGGGGAGGCATGATCCATCTGGCGCTGGTGGGCATCGGCACGGGCAACCCGGACCATCTGACTGGCGCTGCCATCCGGGCGCTGAACGCAGCGGACCTGATCCTGCTGCCCCGTAAGGGGAATGAGAAGTCGGACCTGATCGACCTGCGCCGCGATATCTGCGCGGCCTGTGTCACGGCACCTGTGCGCGTGGTCGAGTTCGATCTGCCGGTGCGGGCGGATACGGGACCCTATCTGGACCGGGTGCGCGACTGGCATGCCGCAATCGCGCGTATCTGGGCCGACCAGATTGCAGCGCATCTGCCGCAAGGGGGCCGCGTCGCGCTGATGGTCTGGGGGGACCCGTCACTTTACGACAGCACCTTGCGCATTGCCGGACAGTTGCAGGCAGGCGGCATGGAAATGCAGATCGAGGTCATTCCCGGCATCACCAGCCTGCAGGCCCTGACGGCGGCGCATGCTGTGCCACTCAACGACCTGGGGGCGCCTGTGCTGGTCACGACGGGTCGGCGCCTGCGCGCCGAAGGCTGGCCTGAAGGGGCCTCTCGCGTGGCCGTGATGCTGGATCAGGGCTGCGCCTTCGAGCTTCTGCCACCAGAGGACACCTATATCTGGTGGGGGGCCTATCTGGGCATGGCGCATCAGCACCTGATCGCGGGGCCACTTGGCGACGTGTCAGAAGCCATCCGGACTGACCGCGCGCGGTTGCGCGCCGCGCATGGCTGGATCATGGATATCTATCTGCTGCACCGCGAAATCGCGACCTCGTCCCACGGCTGAGATCTGCCTGTTCTTCGAGCATTGCCCGAAAAACGGGCCAGAAAACCGTTGCCAAGCCTGAACGGTCCGTGCCAAGCTGACTGAAAGCGACACTCATAAGTCGCAAAACCAACCGGGACCGTATATGCCAAGATCAGATTTCTGGTCCGGACTAGCTGTGGCCGCCTTTGGCGCGCTGGCTCTGCTCTGGATGATTCCCAATTACGCGGGCTCCAACCCGTTTGCGCAGATGCCGCCGGAACTTGTGCCCAGCATCGCGGCCTGGATCATGGTGGTCTGCGGAACCATCGTCGCGATCAAGGGCGCTGTCATCATGATCCGCAACAGGATGGGGCCGCTGACCCGCGACCTGAACTGGCCGGGAATCGGCTGGGCATTGTGGCCATTTGCCTACGTGGGCGCCGCGATCTGGGTAATGAGTTTTGTCAAACTGACATGGTTTGGCCCGGTGCTGATCGGTGGGATGCTTTTGCTGCTGGGTGAACGGCGCTGGTGGATGATCCTTGGCTGTTCGGTCGTGCCGGTCGCATTGCTGTATCTGCTGTCGGTCTATCTGATGCGCGTGGGGGTTGTGTAGGCATGGATTTTTCCGCAGTCGGCGCCGCCGCTTCCGAAGCCTTCACCCTTGCCTCTTTCATCGGGATCGGTGGTGGGGTGCTGCTGGGCTATATTGTCGGGGTGATTCCGGGACTGTCGCGTTCAGTCGCAATCTCGATCGCGATTCCGCTGACATTTTACATGTCGCCCTTCATCGCGATTTCCTTTCTGATCGGGCTGTCCAAGGGCACGGCGGCGGGCAGCGCCGTCTCGGCCATCCTGCTGAACGCGCCGGGCGAGGCATCATCCGCTGCGACTGCACTTGACGGCTATCCGATGGCCAAGAAAGGCAAGCCCAAGACAGCATTGCAGGTCGGACTGCTGGCATCGGTCATCGGCGATATTCTGGCAACAATCATCCTGATTTTCGTCGCTATCCCCTTTGCGCGCGTCGCCCTTCTGTTCGGCCCCTATGAGATGGCCGCGATTCTGGCCTTTGCGCTGGTCTTCATTGCCGGGCTGAGCGGGGGCAGCATCTTCAAGGGGCTGGCCGCCGGGGGCTTGGGGATTTTCCTTGGCACTGTCGGGCTGGACAACCAGACCGGCCTGCCGCGCCTGACCTTTGGCTATACCGAATTGATGGACGGCATGCCGCTGATCGCGGTCGCCATCGGCACGCTGGCCCTGTCAGAGATGTTCGTGCAATCCGAAAAACTGCGCTATGACCGCGCGGGCATGTCGGTCGAGTTGAAGAATGACCGCAGCGATCACATCACATGGCCCCTCTTTCGCAGCATCATCCCGACTGTTCTGCGTGGCACAGGGGTGGGTACATTCGTCGGCGCGCTGCCGGGGCTGGGACCATCGGTGGGGTCGTTCATGTCTTACGGGATGACCGTCAAGGCTTCCAAGGACCCCGAAAGTTTCGGCAAGGGCAACCCCAAGGGCATTGCAGCGTCGGAATCCGCTGACAATGCAGTGATCCCGGCAGCCCTAATCCCGCTATTCGGTTTGGGTATTCCGGGCAATGTTTCGGCGGCATTGCTGATCGGGGCCTTTGCGATCCATGGGATCACGGTCGGCCCGCTGCTGCTACGGGACAACCCCGAATTGCTGTATTCGATCTTTGCAGGCATGATCCTTGCCTCGCTGATCATGCTTGCGCTGGGGTGGTTCGGGCTGATGATCTTTGCCCAGATCACCAAGGTGCCACCGCATGTGGTGATCCCGATCGTGATCTTCTTCTGCCTCGCAGGTATGATGCTGCAAGGCTATGGCACATTCGGGCTGGTCATTCTGATTGCGTTTGCCGCACTCGGCTATCTGATGAAGAAATACGATTATTCCTTTGTGACCTTCCTTGTCGCCTTTATCATTACCCCCATGCTCGAACTGAACCTGCGTCAGAGTATCATCCTGTCGCGGGGGAACTGGGAGATTCTGCTGAATCGCCCCATCGCCCTGTTCTTTATCGTGTGTACACTCGTTGCCCTTGTTGCTCTGGCCGTACGCACGTTCAAGACAGGAAAACCTGTCGCCAATGCGCCGGCAGACTAAACCGACCAACAGGAGATCAAGATGAACAGAAGAACGCTGATTGCAACGGCTGCCGCTATCGGGGCCACGATGGCGGCCCCGGCATTCGCCCAGGACTGGCCGACGCGCCCGCTGACAATGGTGATCGGGTTTGCCCCCGGCGGCTCGACTGATATTCAGGGCCGTGTTCTGGCGAATGTGATGGAAGAATTCCTTGGCCAGCCGGTCAATGTGGTCAACCAGCCCGGCGGCGGGTCAGCTGTGGCCTTTACGCGCCTGAAGAACACTGCGGCTGACGGCTACACATTCCTCTTTGGTGGCACCACGGCGCTGACTTTTACGCCGATCATCACACCGGTGGAATACGAAATTGACGATTTCGAATATCTGGCCGCTGTCGCGCTGGGGCAGAATGCGATCGTCACATCGGCTGAACAGCCTTTCGAGACCTTTGACGAGATCATCGCCCACGGCAAGGAAAACCAGATGACCTACGCCCAGCAAACCCCGCTGGACGAAGCGATCATCCGCGCCATCGCGGAAGAAGAAGGGCTTGATCTGGCCATCGTGCCCACAGGTGGCGGTGGCGGCATGGCCCCGCTGGTGCTGGGCCGCGAGGTCGATTTTGCCTATTCCGGCGGGACGCATGCGCAGTATACGCCCACTGGTGAAATGGTTGTCGCTGCCTTCATGTCCGCCGAGCGCAGTCCCTTCTATCCGGATACACCGACGCTGATGGAACTGGGCTATGACTATTCGATCGAGGATTACCGCACGGTCATCGTCCCTCAAGGCGTTCCGGACGAGGTCAAGGCGCGGCTGATGGAAGCTGCTGAATACGCCAGCGAAAGCCAGGCCTTCAAGGACATCACCGAAGGCAACACCTTCTTCCCGGTCGTCTATATCGGCCAGGAAGAGATGGAAGCCAGCGTCCGCCGCATCCGGGCCGCGACCGAAGAGGTCATGGGCTCCAACTAAACGCTCAGCATGCGGGCCAATCTGCCCCCCGCCCTCGCGCCGCCCGGACGGCGCGAGGGCGGGAGGGTGGGGCGCAACGGCCGGGCGGGGCGAGGGCGGGGATTGCCTGCATCAAACCCCGCCATTCCCGGACGGAAAAAAACCGCGCGGCCAGACAGGCCGCGCGGTTTTCATCTCTCTTGCTGCAGACTGGCTCAGGCCATCGCAGCCTTGGCCTTTTCCACGATCTGCCCGAATGCTTCGGGCTCGTGGACAGCCAGATCGGCCAGAACCTTGCGGTCAACCTCGATCCCGGCCAGCATCAGCGCGTTGATAAAGCGCGAATAGGTCAGGTTGGGGTCAAGTTCCCGCACAGCGGCATTGATTCGCTGAATCCACAGCGCGCGGAAATTGCGCTTGCGCACCTTGCGGTCGCGGGTCGCGTATTGGTTGGCCTTGTCCACAGCCTGCGTTGCAGTGCGGAAATTGCGTGAGCGCGCGCCATAATAGCCCTTGGCTGCCTTGACGACCTTGCGGTGACGGGCATGGGTGACGGTGCCGGATTTTACACGTGACATGACAGCGCCTCCTTAGCGGTCGTAGGGCATGTATTTCTTGACGATGCGGGCATCCTGTTCGGACAGGATCGTATTGCCGCGCGCGTCGCGAATGAATTTCTTGGTCCGCTTGATCATGCCATGGCGCTTGCCGGCCTGACCTGCCTTGACCTTACCCGAGGCGGTCATGGAAAAGCGCTTCTTCGCGCCAGATTTGGTCTTCATCTTGGGCATTTCCAACTCCTTTCGGCAGTGGTGGTACCTGCGCCTCGGCATGCCACATGTGGCCGGACGCAGCATTGAAGACTGCCCTCTACATCGGAACGCACAGACGCGCAAGCCGTGCAGATCAGAACAATGTGCGCAACTGTGCGACCAGTATCACGGACAGTTCGGGAATCTCACGCAGGGCATAGACCCCCTCGTCGCGATGATACGCGACCCATGCAATACACCCTGCCCCCAAGCCGCCCAGGATGAGTGCAACCCAAGGCCGCCGCCCCCCCGCCCAGGCACTGACCAGACTGAGAAAGGCCAGCGGAAGCACATAAACGCCCAGCAGAAAGATGGTTTCATGATCCATGGGCCACCGGCACTACCAATTCCTGCAGGTTACTCGGGCTCTCCCTGCACGATCAGGTGCTCTGCACAAGGGGCGACCCGCAAGATGTTGGTCGTGCCGGGCTGGTTGAAAGGAATCCCTGCCGTGACAAGGATCTGGTCGGTTTCCTGCGCGAATTCGTATTTCCGCGCCACCCGGACTGCATTGATGACGGCCTTCTTGAAACGCTCGACCTGGCCCGTCACTGTTTCGCAATGCACGCCCCAGACCAGCGACAGACGTCGCGCAACTTCCTTGATCGGCGTAATCGCGATAATCGGCACATGCGGGCGTTCGCGGGCAACCAGACTGGCCGTGGTGCCCGATTGCGTAAAGCAGCAGATCACGGCGATATCGGTTTTCTCTGCCAGTTCGCGGGCAGCAGCCACAATCCCGTCTGCAATCGTGTGATGCGCAACCTTGCGCGAGGAATCGATGATGTCGATATAGGTCGGGTCGCTTTCGACCTCGATGGCAACATTGTTCATCGTGGTGACCGCCTCGATCGGATACTGGCCAGCCGCCGATTCGGCTGACAGCATGATCGCATCTGCACCCTCATAGATCGCGGTTGCCACATCCGAGACTTCGGCGCGGGTGGGCACCGGGCTCTCGATCATGGATTCCAGCATCTGCGTTGC
>SKRW01000299.1 GCA_007118295.1 Paracoccaceae bacterium
GGCACGCCCGAACCCGCGCTTGGGTCGCTGGTGATGGGCCAATTGGCGCGGCGGCTGAACCTGCCGCTGCGCTGTGCAGGCAATTTCAGCACCTCGAAAGCACCCGACGGGCAGGCGATGCAACAGGGCATGATGTCGATGATGTCCGCCATTCAGGGCGGGGCGAACTACATCCTGCATGCGGCAGGGTTCGTGGATGGGCTGTTGTCGATGTCCTATGAAAAGATGATCATGGACATGGACATGTGCGGCGCGTTGCATGCCTATCTGGCGGGGATCGAGGTGAATGACGACACACTGGCATTCGACGCACTGGCCCAGAACGGCCCCGGCGAGCATCTGTTCGGCACGGACCACACCTTGCGCCATTATGAAAATGCCTATTGGGACAGCGGATTGAACGACGACCGGACCCATGAAACATGGTTCGAAACCGGCAGTGTCGATGCTGCGGAACGGGCCAATCAGCGCTGGAAGGATGTGCTGGCGCGCTATGTGCCGCCGCCGATGGACCCCGGTCTGGATGAGGCGCTGAAGGATTACATCGCGCAGAAAAAGGCCGCGACGCCGGATGCGTGGTACTGACCCACGGACGCGACCGGGGCAGTCCTGGCGTTACCCCTTGCCGCCCGAACACGGCGCACCTGCCTGCACTGTCCCGCCGCGCGCGGCAAGCAGGCGCGTCAGCCAGTCGGGGTCCATTTCCGGCACCGACGAGAGCAGCAGTTCCGTGTAAGGTTCATGCGGGGGGGCGAACATTTCGGGCTTGGGGCCTTGCTCGACCACACGGCCATGCTGCATGACGACGACCTCATCCGCGATGGCGCGCACCGTGGACAGGTCATGCGTGATGAACATATAGGCCAGCCCGAATTCGCGTTGCAGCCGGTCCAGAAGTTTCAGGATACCTTCCTGCACGATCTGGTCGAGTGCGCTTGTCACCTCGTCGCAGATGATCAGTTGCGGCTCGGCCGCCAGCGCCCGCGCAATGCCGATGCGCTGCTTCTGCCCGCCCGACAGTTCCGAGGGCAGCCGGTCGATATAGGTGTCGGGGTCCAGTTCGATCAGGTCCAGCAATTCGCGGACACGGCTGTCAAGGGCGCGGCCCTGTAGCCCCAGATACATGCGCGCAGGCCGTCCGATCAGCTCGCGCAGGCGCAGCTTGGGGTTCAGTGCCGTGTCGGCCATCTGATAGATCATCTGACACTGGCGCAACTGATCGCGCGTGCGCGCGCGGTAATCCGGCGGCAGCGGCGTGCCGTCAAACACCACCTGCCCGTCGCGCGGGGGCAACAGCCCGGTGATGACGCGCGCGACAGTCGATTTGCCCGACCCGCTTTCACCGACGACGGCAACCGTGCGCCCGGCATGTATGTCGAAACTGACATCATGCAGGATATCGACCTTGCCATACCCCGCGCGCACCCCCTGAACCGAGACCAGCGGCGCACCTTTGGGGGGTGGGGCCTCGGGGCGGGCAAAGCTGCGCACGGCCCACAGGCTTTTGGTATAATCGGCTTTCGGATTGGCCAGCATTGTGCGGGTATCGGCTTCCTCGACCTCGTCCCCGCGCAACAGGATCTTGATGCGATCCGCCATCTGCGCCACCACGGCCAGATCATGGGTGATATAGATGGCGGCGGTGTTGTAGTCGCGCACGATGTCGCGGATGGCGGCAAGAACCTCGATCTGGGTGGTTACGTCCAGCGCGGTCGTCGGTTCGTCAAAGATGATCAGGTCAGGATGGCAGGCCATCGCCATCGCGGTCATCGCCCGCTGCAACTGCCCGCCCGAAACCTGATGCGGATAGCGAAAGCCGATCTCTTCGGGGGCCGGAAGCTGCATCTTGCGATAAAGCGTCACGGCTTCTGCCTCGGTCTCGGACCGGCCCATGCCCTTGAGCACCGGCACCTCGCAATACTGGTCGATCAGCTTGTGCGCAGGGTTGAAGCTGGCCGCCGCCGATTGCGCGACATAGGCAATGCGCCGCCCCCGCAAGGCGCGTTTCCTGCGTTCTGACGCTGCGCGCAGGTCGATCCCGTCGAATGTGATCTCGCCGCCCGATATCCGGCAGCCATCGCGCGCAAACCCCATTGCCGCCAGCCCCAGCGTGGATTTGCCCGCGCCGGATTCGCCGATCAGCCCCAGCACTTCGCCGCGACGGAGTGTCAGATCAATGCCATTGATGATGGGCAGCCAATCCTCGCCCGCGCGCCCTTCGATATGCAGGCCCTTGATGTTCAGCAACACGTCACCTGTCATCAGCCTTGCTCCTTCAGGCCAGAGGCGCGGTAAAGCTGCCAGTCCACCACGAAATTCACCGCCACCGTCAGCAGCGCGATTGCGCCTGCGGGCAAAAGCGGCGTGACATTGCCAAAGGTGATCAGGGTCGCATTGTCACGCACCATGCTTCCCCAGTCGGCGGTGGGCGGCTGGATGCCAAGCCCGAGAAAGGACAGCGAGGAAATGGTCAGGAACACAAAGCAGAAGCGCAGCCCGAATTCCGCGACCAGCGGCGCCAGCGCATTGGGCAATATCTCGCGCCGGATCAGATACCAGTTGCCCTCGCCACGCAGGCGTGCGGCCTCGATGTAATCCATCACCACCACGCCCTGCGCGACTGACCGTGCGATCCGGTAGACGCGGGTCGCATCGACTGCGGCAATGACAAGGATCAGCGTCATGACTGTGGTGCCAAAGATCGTCAGCAACAGCAGCGAGAAGATCAGCGAGGGAATCGCCATCAGCGCATCGACAAAGCGCGACAGCCCCTGATCCAGCCAGCCCCCGCGCAATGCCGCCCATATCCCCAGCAGGGACCCCACAACAAAGGCCAGCGTGGTTGTGGCAAAGGCGATGCCCACGGTGTTGCGCGCCCCGTATATCAGCCGCGACAGCATGTCGCGCCCCAGCCGGTCCGTGCCCAGCCAATGCGTGCTGTCCCATGGCTGGAACTGTGTGCCGACCACTGCGCGTTCGGGAAAGGGGGCCAGCACGGGGGCCAGCACCGCGACAAACACATAGACCCCGATCACCAGCAGACCAAAGGCTGCGGTCAGTGGCATGTCGCGTGCGACAATCGCTATGTCATGGGGCAGGGTGCGGACCAGGGTTGCGCGAAACAGCCATGCCAGCGGAATGCTGGCAGCGATGACGATGACAAGAAAAAGCAGAACCCCCATCATTTCCTCCGCATCAGGCGCGGGTTGGTCAGGGTGGACAGCACATCCGCCGTCAGGTTCAGCAGCACATAGGCCGAGGCAAAGATCAGCGCTATCGCCTGAACCACCGCAATGTCACGCTTGGACACGCTATCGACCATCAACTGCCCAAGGCCTGGATAGACGAACACCACCTCGACCACGACGACGCCCGTGATGAGATAGGCGAGGTTCAGCGCGATCACGTTGATGATCGGGGCCAGCGCATTGGGCAGCGCATGGCGCAGCACGATCCGCAGGGGCGACAAGCCCTTGAGCCGCGCCATCTCGATATAGGGGCTGGCCATCAGGTTGATGATGGCCGCGCGGGTCATGCGCATCATATGCGCCGTGACGACCAGCGTTAGCGTCAGCGCGGGCAGGAAAGTGACATACAGCTTGTCACCAAGGCTCATGGCCGGGGACAGGCGCACCATTGACGGAAAGTAGCCGCTCTGCGCCAGCAGGAAGATCAGGATATAGGCGACGAAGAATTCGGGAAAGGAAATGGCCGACAGCGCGCCCGCATTGGCCACGCGGTCGAACAGCGAGTTGCGCCATAGCGCGGCCAGCACACCCAGGATCAGCGACAGCGGCACGGCAATCGCCGCAGCATACAGCGCCAGAAAGACCGTGTTGCCAAGCCGTGCGGACATCATGTCGGCAATCGGGCGGCGAGAAGCGAGGCTGACGCCGAAATCACCTTGCAGAACACCTGTCAGCCATGCCCAGTAGCGCACGGGTGCCGGCTGATCGAGCCCCATCTGCCGGCGTAGCGCTGCCACGGTTTCAGGCGTCGCCGACTGGCCCAGCAGGCTTGACGCCAGATCGCCGGGCAGCAATTCGGTCGCGCCAAAAATCACCAATGACACCACAAAGAGCGTCAGCACCCCCAGCCCCAGTCGCTGCAGGATCATCACGAGGACTGCGTGCATCCGTCCCCCCTGTTTGTCGTTCTTGCGCCTGTCTGCAGGCGAATACCCCGCCCCCCATCATCGGGGGCGGGGTGGCTTTATCAGGTGAACCACCAGCGTTCGACCGCGCGGAACCCGTCAATGTTCCAGTTGGACGACACGCGTTCGGGCGTCGCGACATTCAGCGCGGTCGCCATCACATAGTTGTTGTTCATCGGAATGATGACCGAACCCTCGAAGGACACGATGCGCTGCATCTCCTGATACATCTCGCGGCGCAGATCCTCGTTGATCTCGGAGCGCGCCTTGACCAGCAATTCGTCAAACCGCTCGTTCGACCAGAAACTGTCATTCCACGACGCGCCAGTGGCATAGCCGGTGGTGAACATGTGGTCCTCGACCGCACGCCCGCCCCAGTAACTGGCAACAAAGGGTTTCTGCATCCAGACATTATCCCAGTAGCCGTCATTGGGTTCGCGCACGAGGTTGATGTTGATGCCCGCCTGCGCAGCCGTTTCGGCAAACAGCGCGCCTGCATCCACTGCACCCGAAAAGGCGGCATCGGCCACATGCAGATCCACGCTCAGGCTGTCCATGCCAGCCTCGCGCAGGTAGAAGCGCGCGCGGTCGGGGTCAAACTCCTTCGGCTCCATATCCGCGTAGAAATAGCGGTTGGCAGGGCCGATGGGGTTGTCGTTTGACACAGCGCCATGCCCGCCCAGAATGGTATCCACCATCTGCTGACGGTCGATCGCATATTTCAGCGCCAGCCGAACATTGTTGTCATCAAAGGGTGCGGCGCGGCTGTCCATCGGAAAGACGTAATGCGCATTGCCGGGGATCGACAGGATGTTGGCCACCCCGCGCGCTTCCAGCATCCCGATTGTCGCCGGGTCGATCTGGTCGATCAGATCCACCTGACCTGTCATCAGCGCATTCAGGCGCGCGGCCGAATCAAGGATCGCCAGAATTTCCACGCGGTCGAAATGCGCGCGGTCCGATTTCCAGTAATCCGGGTTGCGCGTCAGCGAGGCCTGCACGCCGGGTTCGTAGCTTTCGACCACATAGGGGCCGCAGCCATCGGTCGAGTTTGGATCAATCTTGCCATCGCTGCCCGGCATGATCGCCAGATGGTAATCCGACATCAGATAGGGGAAGTCACCATTCGCCGCATCCAGCGTGACGATGACATTCTGCCCGTCCGCGCGGATGTCGGTCACCGGATCGAAGAATTGCTTGATGGCGGATGTCGCCTCATCGCCCCGGTGATGGTTGAGCGAGGCAATCACATCCTCGACCGTGACATCCTTGCCGGAATGAAAGCTCACCCCTTCGCGGATGCGGAACACCCATGTCTTGCCGTCAGATGATTCCCAGCTTTCGGCAATCTCGGGCGTCAACTGCCCATGGGCATCGACCTCGATCAGCTGGTTGTGGCGCGACGCTGCGAAAACCTGCGCATACAGGTTGTCCCACAGGCCGGGATCGTAGCCATCGGTCGAGTTGCCATGACCAAGGCCAATACGGAAGGTGCCGCCCTTTTGCGGCTCTGCGCGCGCGGCGCGGTAGCTGGCAGGCAGGATCAGCCCGGCAGCACCCAGGGCAGTCGCCCCTTTCAGCAGTCCGCGGCGTGTCATGCCAGTGTGATGTGTCTTGTCATTCATGTTGCGTTTCTCCCTGTTGCGGTCCGGATTTGCACATGACGAAGTCCCGTCACGCCTGACCGCAGTTTCTAAGCGCATGATGTAACCGGAACACTACATGCGCCTGACCCGTATGATAAGAGACAAAAGAAATCCAACCGTCAAGATACTTGTTTGATTGACCAGTCAATAAACAATGGGCTAAATCAGTGATGCGCGATGCGGAATGTTTTAGCAGGATGACACAGTGCCCAAACTGGGAATGGAACCGATCAGGCGCAAGGCACTGATCAAGGCCGCGATTGTCGAGATCGGGCAGACTGGGTCGCTGGATGTGACGGTCAGCCAGATTGCACGGCGCGCGGGCATGTCCTCGGCGTTGGCGCATCATTATTTCGGCTCCAAGGAGCAAATGTTTCTGGCCGCCATGCGCCATGTCCTGTCGGTCTATGGGGCCGAGGCGCGGGGCGCGCTGGTCGCGGCAGAAACACCGCAGGCGCGGTTGCGCGCGCTGGTCTGCGTGTCGTTCACCGGCACCAATTTCCGGCGCGAAGTGGTTGCGGCATGGCTGAATTTCTATGTCATGGCGCAGCGCAATGACGACGCGGCACGTCTGTTGCGCATTTATCAGGCGCGGTTGCGGTCCAACCTGCGCCATGGCTTGCGTCTGCGCGGCGGCGCGGGTGCCATCGGGCTGGCCGATGGCGTTGCGGCCATGATCGACGGGGTCTATCTGCGTGAGGCTCTGGGCACAGGCGAGCCGGATGGCACCCGCGCCACTGCGCAGGTTCTGGACTGGATCGAGGCGGCCCTGCCGCGCGGGAAATGAGGCGCAGATGACACGCTCTCCGAATATCCTGATCCTGATGGTTGACCAGTTGAACGGCACCCTGTTCCCGGACGGCCCCGCCGACTGGCTGCACACGCCCAATCTGCGCGCACTGGCCGCGCGGTCGGTGCGGTTTGCCAATGCCTATACGGCCAGCCCGCTTTGCGCACCGGGGCGAGCCAGTTTCATGGCCGGGCAGTTGCCTTCGCGCACGCGGGTCTATGACAATGCCGCGGAATTTGCGTCTGATATTCCGTGCTACACGCACCATCTGCGCCGCGCTGGCTATCATACCTGCCTGTCGGGCAAGATGCATTTCGTGGGGCCGGACCAGTTGCACGGGTTCGAGCAGCGCCTGACGACCGATATCTACCCCGCCGATTTCGGCTGGACCCCGGATTACCGCAAACCGGGCGAGCGGATCGACTGGTGGTATCACAATATGGGGTCGGTCACGGGCGCAGGCGTGGCCGAGATTTCCAACCAGATGGAATATGATGACGAGGTCGCGCACCATGCCAAGGCAAAGCTCTATGATCTGGCGCGTGGGCAGGATTCGCGGCCCTGGTGCCTGACGGTCAGTTTCACCCACCCGCATGACCCCTATGTGGCGCGGCGCAAATACTGGGATCTGTATGGTGATTGCGAGCATCTGCTGCCTGTACAGGGGGATTTGGGCTATGATGCCCAGGACCCGCACAGCCAGCGCATTTTTGACGCCAATGACTGGCGCAGCTTTACCATTACCGAAGAACACATCGCCCGCGCACGGCGCGCCTATTTCGCCAATATCAGCTATCTGGACGACAAGATTGGCGAGATTTTGCGTGTGCTGGACGATACGCGGCAAGAGGCCGTGATCCTCTTTGTCTCGGATCATGGCGACATGCTGGGCGAACGCGGGTTGTGGTTCAAGATGAGCTTCTTTGAAGGTTCGGCGCGCGTGCCGCTGATGATCTCGGTGCCGGGGGATGCGGGGCGATTGGTCGCCGACCCGGTGTCCACCATGGATGTGTTGCCCACACTGGCCGATCTGGCCGGGCTGGATCTGTCCGGGGTGGCACCATGGACGAATGGCGAAACGCTGCTGCCGCTGATGGCGGGGGGCGTGCGCGAGACACCCGTGGCGATGGAATACGCTGCCGAAGCCTCGATCACGCCGCTTGTGGGCTTGCGTCAGGGCAAGTGGAAATACATCGCCTGCCGCGCCGACCCCGAGCAATTATTCGATCTGAGTTCGGACCCGCAGGAAAGGGTCAATCTGGCCAGCGTCCCCGAACATGCCGCGGTTCTGGAACAGATGCGCATGGACGCGCGCGACCGCTGGGATCTGGACCGCTTCGACAGTGCCGTGCGCGAAAGTCAGGCGCGGCGCCACGTTGTCTATGACGCCTTGCGCAACGGGGCCTATTTCCCATGGGATTTCCAGCCCCTGCAGCAAGCCTCGGAGCGCTACATGCGCAACCATATGGATTTGAACGTGCTGGAAGACAATCAGCGTTTTCCAAGGGGGGAATGATGCGCGCACAACCAAATGCCAGCCATTACATCGGCGGCGACTGGGCCGATGACACCTCGGGCGCGATATTCGAGAGCGTCTATCCGGCAACGGGCGAGGTGATCGCCCGGCTGCACGCCGCAACGCCCGCCATTCTGAGCCACGCACTGGCGGCGGCGCAGGGCGCTCAGGCCGACTGGGCCGCGCGCCCGCCCGTCGAGCGCGGGCGCATCCTGCGCCGCGCGGCGGAGTTGATGCGTGAACGCAATCACGAGTTATCGGTGCTGGAAACCCTCGACACGGGCAAACCGTTGCAGGAAACGCTGGTGGCCGATGCAGCCTCGGGTGCGGATGCGCTGGAATATTTCGGCGGCTTTGCCCCCACAGTCACCGGCCAGACGATCCC
>SKRW01000157.1 GCA_007118295.1 Paracoccaceae bacterium
ACCCCGATGGTCTGCGACACGGTTTCGGGGTCGATGGCGACCTTGTCCAGTTCGGTCAGCGCCGACGCCCAGTCGAGCGTTTCGGCAATGCCCGGAGCCTTGAACAGATCAAGGCTGCGAAGCTTCTGCACATAGGCCACCAACTCGCGCGCAAGCCGTGCATTGGCCTGCGGCACCTTGCTGGCAATGATGGCGAGTTCGCGGGCGGCATCGGGGTAGTCAACCCAGTGATACAGGCAGCGCCTCTTCAGCGCGTCATGGATCTCGCGCGTGCGGTTGGTGGTGATGATGACGATGGGGGGCTGAGCCGCCTTGATCGTACCGAGTTCCGGAATGCTGACCTGAAATTCGGACAGCACTTCCAGCAGGTAGGCCTCGAATGCCTCATCTGCGCGATCCAGCTCGTCGATCAGGAAAACGGGCGGGCCTGCGGGGTCATCGCTCAGGGCTTGCAGGATGGGCCGACGGATCAGGTGGCGGTCGGCAAAGATGGTATCCTGAATGGCCGCGCGATCCGTCATGCCTGTGGCTTCGGCCAGACGAATCTCGATCATCTGCGCAGGATAGTTCCATTCATAGACCGCAGAGCTGACATCCAGCCCCTCATAGCATTGCAGACGGATCAGCTTGCGCCCCAACTGGCTTGCCAGTACTTTGGCGATCTCGGTCTTGCCGACCCCGGCCTCGCCTTCGAGAAACAGGGGGCGTTGCATCCGCAGGGCCAGAAACAGCACTGTTGCCAGTGCACGGTCGCTGATATACCCACCTGCCGCCAGCATCGCCTCGGTCTGGTCGATGCTGGCGGGCACGGGCACAGGATCGCCCTGCATTCCATGTATCTCTTGCGCCATGTCCCCGCTCCCTCTTGCAGTTCGTCAGCCTGACGACATGTGTGCTACAATCCGGGGTCAGGCGCAGTCCGTCAAGGCCCGCAGGGTCGCAGGTCAGGACGGGGACAGGTCCTGTGGCAGCAGATCGGAAGGCAGGTTCTGATAGCAGACCGGGCGCAGGAAGCGACGGATGGACAGGGTGCCGACAGATGTTGCCCCGAAATTCGTCGAGGCTGGATACGGTCCCCCATGCACCATGCTGTCCGCAACCTCGACCCCGGTCGGGAAGCCATTGACAAGAATGCGCCCTGCCTTGCGTTCCAGCACGGGCATCAGACGCTGTGCAAGTGGCGTATCGCCTGAATCCATGTGCAGGGTGCAGGTCAACTGGCCTTGCATTGCATGGGCGATTTCCAGCATCTGGTCTGCATCGCGCGCCCGGATGATCAGCCCCAGCGGGCCAAAGACCTCTTCTCCAAGGGCATGGTTTGCAAGCCATGTGTCGGCTGTCGTCTCGAACAGGTAGGGGGTTGCGTTGCGGCCCTCGCATTCGGTGGAAACGAGGGTCTTGACCCCTGCACTGTCTGCCATCTGGTCGCGCCCTGCACGGTAGGCAGTGGCAATTCCGTCGGTCAGCATGGTCTGCGCGCCGACCTGTTGCAGCGCAGCCGTGGCCGTGGCCGCGAACTGGTCCGCCTGCGGGCCATCCAGAACAATCGCAATGCCGGGATTGGTGCAGAACTGGCCTGCGCCCATGGTCAGGCTGCCTGCCCAACCCTTGGCAATCTCGTCTGTGCGCGCATCCAGTGCTTCGGGCAGCAGGAACATGGGGTTCACACTGCCCAACTCGCCAAAGAACGGGATGGGTTCGGGACGTGCGGCACACATGTTGAACAATGCGCGACCGGCACGCAGCGACCCGGTAAAGCCGACAGCGCGGATCAGCGGATGCGTCACAAGCGCCGCGCCCATGTCATGTGATCCGCCCTGCACCAGCGAGAACACCCCCGGATGCAGCCCACATGCCTTGACGGCGGCAGTGATGGCGTCGCCCACCAACTCGCCCGTGCCGGGATGTGCGGGATGGCCCTTGGCCACGACCGGGCAACCTGCCGCAAGGGCCGCTGCCGTGTCACCACCGCCGACCGAAAACGCCAGCGGAAAATTCGATGCGCCGAACACGGCCACTGGGCCAATCGGGCGCTGAACCATGCGCAGGTCAGGGCGGGGCAGGGGCTGCCGGTCCGGCAGGGCCGGGTCGTGGCGCTGGTCGAGATAGGCGCCCTTGCGAATATGTTCGGCAAACAGGCGCAACTGGCCGGTTGTGCGCCCGCGCTCGCCTGCCAGCCGCGCTTCGGGCAACCCGCTTTCTTGCGTGCCAATTTCGGTAATGGCATCTGCCCGCGCATCGATTTCATCCGCGATTGTGTCCAGCAATGTCGCGCGCACCTCGCGGGTTGCGTAGCCGAATGACCAGAACGCCTCTTCCGCGGCTTCCGCTGCGCGGGCAACATGGTCAGGGGTGCCTTCGCTGAACATATGCGCTGTGCCATGAGCGGGCGTCGACGCGAATCTGGTATCGCTGTGAATCTGCGAACCTGCGATCAGGTGTGCGCCATGGGGTGTATGGGTCATGTCAGGGCCTCTGCGTTATTTCCAACGTGTGTTTGTGCAGGTTGGAACCGGCAAGTCAACCGCACGGGACTGATCTTTCGCATGCGTTCCTGCCCGTGGTGGCATGCGCCGAACATCGAGCGCGCGATATATGCAGTGCCTTCGACCGGCCCAAACTGCCAGCCTGCCTGGGATGCTTGCGCAAAAAATCAGACTGCCGGTTATGGCACCCATCTGAGGGTGATGCCCTGAAGCCCCGCTCCAAGCATAGCCTGTTACTCTGTCGCTCACAGGTCCCATCGCGCCGAGTTCTGGCGCATCCGGGCAGGTCCGTGTTGCGTCATTAGAGGGAGGATACTCAGAATGCGAAAGTCCATTTACACAACTGTATCGGCGCTGGCACTTGCCCTGCCGTCGATGGCATACGCGAATGATCCGATCCGCATCGGCATTCTTGTTGCTCTGGAAGGTGCCTTTGCCGCAGGCGGTGCCGATGCCGTGCGCAATGTCGAACTGGCCATTCAGGAACGCGGCGGCACCGCCGGCGGGCGACCGATCGAGATTGTCGTGGCCCCGACCGACACGACCCCTGACACTGCCGTTCGGCGGGCACGCCAGTTGATCGAGCAGGATGGTGCGGATTTCATCATCGGCCCCTTGTCCGGCTCGGAAGGGATCGCGATCCGCGACTTTGCGAAAACGGTTCCCGAAACCACGATCATCAACGGGATTTCCGGGGCGCTGGAGGCAACCTGGGTAGACCCGGCGGACAACTTCTTCCGGTTCAATCTGGACGGGGCGCAGTGGGGGCAGGGCCTTGGCAGTTATGTGTTTGAAGAGAAAGGCTGGCAGACCATCGCCGCCGTATCGGCCGATTACAGCTTTGGTTACACGAATTTTCTTGGCTTTGCCGTCGATTTCTGCCGCGCTGGCGGTGATATCGTCGACCGGTTCTGGGTCCCCCTCGGCAGCTCGGATTTCGGTGGCGTGATCGCGCGCCTGCCGGATGATGTGGATGCCATCTATCTTGGGCTGGGCGGCACGGATGCCATCAACTTCCTCAACCAGTTCGAGCAGGCAGGTGCCGAAACCAATCTGATCGGCGGAACGATCATGGCGGATGCGACTGTCCTGTCATCGCGCGGACGGGCGAAAGAGGCTCTGGTCGGGACACCAACCTCGGGCGCTTTTGCACCGGACAATCCCGACCCGGCATGGCAGGCCTATCTTGAAAGCTACAGGTCAGCATTCGATGAGGGCGACCGGTTCGACGTTCCGTCGCTGTTCGGGGTCGGATACTATGTTGCGACCCTCGCCGCGCTGCAGGCTCTCGACATGGTCGAGGGTGACTTGTCCGATGGGCAATCCGCGCTGATGAACGCGCTGTCCACGATGACGCTTGTTACCCCTCTGGGTACGGTCGAATTGAACGAGAACCGTCAGGCGACCGGTTCGGTGTTCGTGACCGAAGTCGTCGAAGGCGATGATGGCAATCTGGAAAGCGTGTTCCGTGCGCGTGCTGATGGCGTGACCCAGACCCTTGGCATGTCCATGGAAGACTTCGAGGCCATGGGGCTGCCTTCGCGGACCACGCCCGATTGTGACGCGCTCGCCGGTCGCTGACAGAAATACGGCGCGCCCCTTGGGCGCGCCGTTTCCCTCGGGGTCGATGTGTTCTTCAGATCGCCGGTCATGGGGCGGGGGGTTCTCATGTCACTGATACGCTATGCCACCCGCATACATTTCGCCGTGCGCGTGCTTGAAGACGCGTTGGCCGAAGAGTTGCGCGCCCATGCGATCCGCGCCCCGCTGATTGTGGTCGATAAAGATGGCGCGCCGTGTCTTTCGCTGGTGCTGGACAGCCTTCCGGTGCGGCTCTCGCCAAAAGTCCTGCATCTGGAAAATACCCCGTCGCCCCAAGAGGCGACACAAGCCCTCAGGGCTGCCCTCGACCCGGATGCGCGGCCACCCTGCGATGCGATCATCGGGCTGGGTGGCAAGGGCGCGCTCGATCTGGTGCGCTGCCCGGATATCCAGAAGGTGCAAGGCGGCGGCAGTGGCAGTGCGAAACGCCCGACCTTTGTCATACCGACATTGCCCGGTTCCGTGGGTCTGTCCTCGGTTGTTCTGTCGTCGCATATGCCGGGGGTGCTGAACGGTCAGCAGAATGTGCCCGATGTCGTTTTCTGCGACCCCAGTCTGTTGCAGATGGCGTCGCCGCGCCGCCTCGCCATGGCGGGTATGGATGCGATGGTGCATTGTCTGGAGGCGCTGCTGTCGGATGCGTGGAACCCGCCGGCTGATGGTATGGCCTTTGATGGCCTGCGTCGGGCCGGATTGTGGTTGGAGCGGATGGTGGCCGACCCGCAGGACTCCGAAGCTGGTCGCGAGGTGCTGGCCGCAGCCCTGAATGGCGAACTTGCCTCGCAGAAGGGGGCAGGTGCCCTGCATGCGCTGGCACATGCCTTTGAGGGCGCGACGAAGAAGGTGCCCGAACACGGGCTGCTTCATGGGGCCCTGATCGCTGCCGTTCTCAAGTTCAATGCGCCCGCTGTTCCTGAACAGATGTCGCGCGCTGCCGATGCGCTGCGACTGCCGGACTCTGACAGTCTGGTGGCCCATTTTGCGGATTTCGGCGCAAGACTGGGGCTACCGCGAGATCTGCGAAAGCTGGGTCTGACACCACAGGACATCGCGACTGTCGCCGAGCGTGCGGCCCGAGAAAGTGCAAACCGGGACAACCCAAGACTCGCGACGTCTGCCGATTATGCCTCGATGATTGAGTCCGCCATATAGGCCGGGTGACGCCCGGTGAATGGCGGTATCTGACGGGATCAGAACATTTTGCTTTGTGAAAAGGAAGAATCGACATAATTTTTGTGATGCATCTGAAAGATGCAACGGGGAGGAAAAAATGAGTATTCCGCTGGCGGTCTGCCACGGCCCTTTTGGCCGTGTTTGCCTGTATCGCGTGGACCGGGCGACCGCATCGCATGCACATCGAGAGGGGCATCTGGTCTTCCATGTTGACGGGCCTGCCGGGATGTTTGATGTCGATGGCCAGATCGTTCCGATGTCCTCTGGCCAAGGTGTTGCGATCAGTCCATGGCAAACGCATATGTATTTGCCAGTGGTGCCAAATGCGCCAGTTTTGCAGCTTGTGCTCTACATCCGTCCGGGCTGGTTTCTGGAGACAGCACGCAGGGTCACCTCGTCATTGAAATTCGGACGACCGGCCATAGAGGTCACTGACCATCTGTCATCGCTTGTCAGATTGACCGCGCGCGCGATGATGGACCCGGATCTGGAAGATCCGTCCATGGAAGAGCGTCTTCACACGCTGACCCATGCCGCTTTTGACCAGTCCTGGCAATGAACAGCGCATGGCGACCGCTTCTTTCCACACAGCCTGACGGGCCGTGATTTTCGTATTCGCAAGGCCCTGCGCCTATTGGAGGAACGCGTCGGCGAGATCACCGATCTGGATGAAATTGCCCGCGAGGTCGGATTATCCCGCGCACATTTTTTCAAGCTGTTTCGCGACCAGATCGGCCTGACGCCGAAATTATACCTCAATGCGTTGCTTATGGAGAATGCGATTGACCGACTTGCCCAGAGTGCGCAGGCCGTGGCCGATATCGGCTTTGATCTGGGCTTTTCCAGTCAGGCGAGCTTTTCCCGGTTCTTTATCTCGAATGGTGTTGTGGCGCCAAGCGCCTATCGGCGATCTGTCCAGATGGCTTTGCCGACCTGAGGGGTGGCACTGGCCAGAGGGTTTGGGGCCAAATCCCCGAGGCCAGTTCGTGAGCGCCCTGGCCCTGCGTTTCCGAATGCTACCGTGCCCTGCCGCCTGCGCGTCACTGCTGGTCGGACACAAGAACATGCCGCGCGGGGCTTTGTAGTTGGCCTTTAAGCCGACGCTTGGCGACGAGAACAGACTTCAAGGTATGCCGCCTGTCGAGTTTTGCGGCTAGCTTTGCATCATCGCGCCAGAGGTCCGGGGGGCCTCGCCAATTGGGAGGTGGTTTCGGTGCAGGAATTCATTCAGCGGCGTCCGATATGGTCGGGGATCATCGCGCTAGCGCTTGCGGTGTTCCTGTGGCTGGTCCTTGCGCCTTGGTCGCCCGAGATGGAAGCGGTCATGGGCCGCAAGCGCGTATTTCTGAACGCTGTTTTCGGCGGGGTGACACTGGGCGCACTGTATTTTCTGGTCGCTGCCGGGTTCACGCTCATTTTCGGGCTGATGCGCAATGTCAATCTGGCGCATGGCTCGCTGTATCTGCTTGGCGGCTATCTAGGCTTCGAGATATCCGAGCGGACGGGATCGTGGCTTCTGGCCTTTCCGATTGTATTTGTCCTAGTGGGTCTGGTCGGGATCATCCTGCAGAACCAGGTCTTTCGTCGCATGGAGGGTGAAGAACTGCGTCAGACGATGGTGACGATCGGAATCTCGGTCGTTCTGGCAGATCTGATGCTGTGGACATGGGGCGGCCAAAGCTACACGATCATGACACCCGACTGGCTGTCAGGGCCTGCCGAACTGCCCATCATCTCGGGGACAAACCGCGACGGCGAGACTGTCTTTCTACGTTACCCGGCAGTGCGGATTGCCATTCTGATCGCAGCCATCGTCATCGGGGTGCTGATGTGGCTGATCCTGAACAAGTCGCGACTGGGCATGCTGATCCGCGCTGGCGTCGATGACCGCGACATGCTGGCCGCATCCGGCATCCGCATCCAGTGGGTGTTTCTGGCCGTCTTTGCCTTTGGTGCCGGGCTGGCCGGGATTGGCGGCATCATCGGCGGCACCTTTCAGTCACTCTCTCCGGGCGAAGACACACGCTTTCTGCTGGCCAGCCTTGTGGTGGTCATCGTGGGGGGGATGGGGTCGATTCCGGGGGCTGCCATCGGGGCAGTGCTGATCGGGCTGAGTGAACAGCTCGGGTTGGTTTATGCGCCCACCTATTCGGTGGTGTTCACGTTCCTTATCATGGTTGCCGTGCTGGCCTTCCGCCCGCAAGGCCTGCTGGGCAGGACGCGCTGAGATGTCGACGACGGACCCCTTGGGCGAAATCTTCGCCAGCACCCGCCGGTCGAGACCCGAGCCGTCATGGATCGAACGCGTTCCGCTTCCTGTCTGGATCGTGGGTTTCGTGGCGCTGATCATGCCGCTGATCGCAAACAACTTCTGGCTGTTTCAGGTGTTTGGCTGGACCTTCATTCTGGGCATGATCGCGCTGAGCCTGATGTTTCTGGCAGGATATGGCGGCATGGTCAGCCTGATCCAGATGTCGGTTGCGGGCATGGCAGGCTATGGGGTTGCGATCCTGGGCACATCGGGGATGGGCGATCTGAGCCTTGGTTGGCCGTGGTGGCTGTATATCCCCGTCGCGATCATCATAGCCGCCATCTTCGGCACGATTGTCGGTGCGCTGGCCGTCCGGACCGAGGGTATCTACACAATCATGATCACGCTGGCGATCGCGTCGGCGTTCTTTTACTTCACCCGCCAGAATTACGAGATTTTCAACGGCTACAGCGGCTTCAACCTTGTCGTGCCACCGCGCCTGTTTGGTGTGGACTGGCGCCGACCCATCCCGTTTTATTACCTGACACTCGGGTGTGCGGTCCTGTCCTATTTGGCTGTCGTCTATGTGTCGCGCAGCCCGTTCGGCCTGGCGCTGCAAGGGGTGCGCGACGGGCCGCGCCGGATGGCGGCGCTGGGCTACAATGTCACGGCACATCGCATTGCGGCCTATACCTTTGCCAGTGTGATTGCAGCCGTGGGTGGCATTCTGCTGGTCTGGCAGAACTCGCAGGTCTCGCCCGGAACCGTGGGTATTCCCGCTGTCATCGACATTCTGGTGATCGCGGTTGTGGGCGGGCTGCGCCGCCCCATAGGCCCGTTTATCGGTGCCCTGATCTATGTGCTTCTGCGCACCTTCAGCCCGGATATCCTGTTGGGCTTCGGTCTGTCGGGAGAGCGCTTCAAGACTCTGATCGGCATGGGCTTTCTGCTGATTGTCTTTTTCTCTCCGGATGGGGTGCTAGGCCTGTGGGATCGTTGGCGCGAGCGCCAGCGCCGCAAGCGCGATCCGCTGCGTGACGGGGGCAAGCGGTAACATGGCAGAGGCTTCAACGCTCAATTCGGTCGCTTCGGGCAATGCGCTGGAACTGCGTGGAGTGACCAAGATGTTTGGCGCACTGGCGGCCATTTCGGATATCACCTTTTCGGTGCGTCCGGGCGAGCGCCGCGCCGTGCTGGGGTCCAACGGGGCGGGCAAGACCACGCTGTTCAACTGCATCACCGGCGATTTCTTTGCCACAGCAGGGTCGATCCGGCTGTTTGGCGAGGATGTGACAACCTTTCCAGCGCATGAACGTATCCGCCGGGGGTTGCGCCGGACCTATCAGATCAGTCTGCTGTTCGGCGGGCTGAGTGTGGCCGACAATGTCTATATCGCGTGCCGGGGCGTCAGCCGTGGCAGATTCTCGCTGCTGCGACCGCGCCGGGGCGACCCGCTGCTGACGCGGGTCGGAGAGTTGATCGAGGCGGTCAACCTGACCGAGGCGCGCAATACCCTTGTCTCGGAACTCAGCTATGGGCAACAACGCCAGCTTGAAATTGCGCTGGCCCTTGCCGGGGCACCGCGTTTCATCCTGTTTGACGAACCTGCGGCGGGTCTCTCGCCCACCGAACGGCGCGAACTGATCGAAATCCTGAACGGGCTGCCCGGTCATATCGGCTATATCATCATCGAGCATGACATGGATGTGGCGCTGCGGGTCTCGGAGTCGGTGACCATGATGCATAATGGCCGTGTCTTCAAGGAAGGCACCCCAACCGAGATCGAAAACGACCCCGAGGTGCAGGAGCTTTATCTGGGCGACGGAGGGCACAGCCATGGTTGAGCGCCCCAAAGCGCCCACGCTCGATATTCGGGGGCTGAATGTCTTTTACGGGGCCAGCCATGCGCTGCAGGGCGTCGATCTGCAGATAACTCGCGGCGTGCTGTCGGTCGTCGGGCGCAATGGCATGGGCAAGACGACCTTGTGCAAGGCGATCATGGGTATGGTGCCAATCGCCGGAGGGTCAATCAGCCTGCATGGCCAGTCATTGGTCGGGCGCAGCCCGTCCGAGATTGCGCGCCTCGGCGTGGGGTATGTGCCACAGGGGCGGCGGCTGTGGCGCTCGCTCAGCGTGGACGAGCATCTCAAGATGGTCGAGACCAAGGGCGGGGCCTGGACGATAGAGCGTATCTATTCCACATTCCCGCGTCTGGCCGAACGCAAAGGCAATGGCGGGGCCGAATTGTCGGGTGGCGAACAGCAGATGCTCGCGATCAGCCGCGCCTTGCTGCAAAACCCGCGTCTGCTGGTAATGGACGAACCGACCGAGGGGCTGGCCCCTGTCATCGTCGCACAGGTCGAGGAAATGCTGATCCGGCTGGGCGAGGCTGCCGATATCGAGGTGCTCGTGATCGAGCAGAATATCGGCGTGGCGTGTGGCGTGGCGGATGATGTCGCGATCATGGTCAATGGTCAGATCAACCGGATAGTCCCTGCGATGGAACTGGCGTCCGACCGTGCGTTGCAGCAGCGGCTTCTGGGGGTGGGACGGCATGCGCATGACGAAACCCCGGATACGCCCGAAACCGACACGCACGAGGTGACGCAAGCGGCCCCCGCCATGCCGCGCATCTGGCAGGCAAACCCGAAGACCCCTAATCGCTGGTCGCAATCAGTGTCCTATGCCGTGCATGAGCGTCTGGCGCGTGTGCAATCCGCGGGCACAACGGCAACTGCGCCCGCCCAGACCGAGATCCGCCCACTTGCGCCCATCGGGGGCGAGGTGGTGCTGGTAGCGGGCACACTGGACACCAAGGGCGACGAGTTGCGATTCATGCGCGACCGTATCCGCGCGGCGGGGTTGCCCGTGCGGCTGGTCGATCTATCGACCACCAACACGCATACCGGGGCCGATATTCCGGCGCATCAGGTCGCCGCGTTCCATCCGCGTGGCGCCGCCGGGGTGTTCACGGGTGACCGGGGCGAATCGGTCGCGGGCATGACGCTGGCCTTTGCGCGCTGGATTGCGCGGCAACAGGGCATTGCCGGGGTTCTCTCGGCAGGCGGTTCGGGCGGCACGGCGATTGTGGCCCCTGCCATGCGCACGCTGGCCGTTGGTGTGCCCAAGATGATTGTCTCGACCGTGGCGAGCGGCGAGGTCAGCAAATATGTCGGCCCCTCGGATATCATGATGATGCATTCCGTGGCCGATGTGCAGGGCCTGAACGCGATCACGCGCGCCGTTCTGGGCAATGCCGCGCAGGCCATGATCGGCATGGTCGAGGGGCGGCGCGCCCAGCCCGAGGTCAGTTCGGACAAGCCTGCGGTCGTCCTGTCGATGTTCGGGGTAACCACCACCGCCGTGCAGCAGGTGCAGGCGCTGTTGCAGGATGACTGGGACTGCCTTGTGTTTCACATGACCGGGATCGGTGGCCAATCGATGGAAAAGCTGGTCGATGGCGGGTTGGCGCGCGGTATCATCGACCTGACCACGACCGAAGTTTGCGATCATCTGTTCGGCGGTGTCTTTCCCTGCAATGATGATCGGTTCGGTGCCATGATCCGCACGCGCATCCCCTATATCGGGTCGGTCGGTGCGCTTGATATGGTCAATTTTGCCGCCCCGCCAACTGTGCCGGAACGCTACCGTGGACGGCTGTTTTACGACCATAACCCACAAGTGACCCTGATGCGGACCACGCCGGACGAAAACGCCACAATGGGCCGCTGGATCGGCGAGCGCCTGAACCAGATGGAAGGGCAAGTGCGCTTCTTTCTGCCCGAGGGGGGCGTTTCGGCGCTGGATGCAGCGAGCAAGCCTTTTGACGACCCTGTTGCGCGCCGTGCGCTCTTTGATGCGCTGGAAAGCACCGTGCGACAGACACCATCACGCCAGATCATCCGCCTTCCGCATAACATCAACGATCCGGAATTCGCCGCCGCTGTCACGGCCACTTTCCGCACCCTGCATGGTGACCGACCCATCCGCCGCAGGACTCAACCACGAGGACGCACATGATCAAACGCGCGACCATACTGGAAAAATTCCGCGACATGATCGCCCGAGGCGAGCCGATCATCGGTGGCGGTGCAGGCACTGGCCTGTCCGCCAAATGCGAAGAGGCGGGCGGGATCGACCTGATCGTAATCTACAATTCGGGCCGGTATCGCATGGCGGGGCGTGGGTCGCTGGCGGGGCTTATGCCCTATGGCGATGCCAATGCCATTGTCGTCGAGATGGCCGCCGAGGTGCTGCCAGTGGTCAGGGACACGCCCGTGCTGGCGGGGGTCTGCGCGACTGACCCGTTCCGGCTGATGGATGTCTTTCTGGATGACCTGAAACGCATTGGCTTTGCCGGGGTGCAGAACTTCCCGACAGTCGGGCTGATCGATGGCACGTTTCGCGCCAATCTGGAAGAAACCGGCATGGGCTACGGGCTGGAGGTGGACATGATCGCCAAGGCCCATGCCCGCGACATGCTGACCACGCCCTATGTCTTTGACGAGGACAGCGCGCGTGCCATGGCGCAGGCCGGGGCCGATATCATCGTCTGCCATCTGGGACTGACCACCGGCGGGGCCATCGGGGCCGAAACTGCGCTGACACTGGCCGATTGCCCCGCCCTTGTGGACCGCTGGGCCGAGGCCGCGCTGAAGGTCAACAAGGACGCAATCATTCTGGTGCATGGCGGCCCGGTCGCCATGCCCGACGATGCGGAATTCGTTTTGAAGAATACAGACACCTGCCACGGGTTTTATGGCGCCTCCTCGATGGAGCGTCTGCCGACCGAAGTGGCTTTGACGGAACAGACCCGCGCGTTCAAGCGCATCACGGGCCGATAAGACGGGAGGGATCGCAACATGACCGGGCAACTCATCGGACAACTGATCTTGTGGCTGATCGTGGCGGTAGTCGTCATCGCGATCATCTATTGGGTCATGCAATGGCTTTACCGCCGCTCGACCAAGGAAATCGCCTTTGTGCGTACAGGGTTCCTTGGCGAGAAAGTCGTGATAGACGGCGGCGCCTTCGTCTGGCCCATTATCCATGACATCACCCCGGTAAACATGAATGTCTTGCCGCTGCGCATCAGTCGCGGGCGCGGGGATGCCTTGATTACCAAGGACCGGATGCGCGTGGATGTGGATGCTGAATTCTATGTCCGGGTGCGCCCCGAGCGAAAATCGGTCGCGATGGCGGCCTCGACCCTGGGTCGCCGCACACTGGAGCCAGAGCAGTTGCATGCCCTGCTGTCCGGCAAGTTCGAAAGTGCGCTGCGCGCCGTGTCTGCCGAAATGGAAATGGGCGGCATGCACGAGAACCGCGCGGCTTATGTCGAGCGGGTGCAGGCGCTGGCGCAGGCCGATCTGGAAAAGAACGGATTGGAACTGGAATCAGTGGCGATCCTTGATATTGACCAGACCAGCCTTGAATATTTCAATCCGTCGAACCGCTTTGACGCCGAGGGTATGACCGCCCTGATCAAGGAAATCGAAGCGCGCCGCAAGTTGCGCAACGATATCGAACAGGAAACCACCGTCCTGATCCGGACCCGCAATCTCGAAGCCGAGAAACAGGTGCTGGATATCGAGCGCGAATCCGAATCCGCCCGGCTGGATCAGGAACGTGAGATCGAGTTCCGCCGCGCCCAGCAGCGCGCCGAACTGGCCCGCGAACGCTCGCAGCGCGACACCGAGGCAGAGACAGCGCAGATCGCTGCGCGCGAGGCCATTGAGAAGTCCCGCATCCTGAATGAAAGGGCCATTGCCGAAGAACGCATCGCGTCCGAGCGCGACATCCGCTCGCGCGAGATTGCCCGAACACAAGCAGACGAAGCCGAAGACATCGCTGCACAGGAAGCGATCCAGAAAGCCCGCATCCTGCAAGAGCGCGCCATCCGCGAGTCCCGCATCGAGAACGAGCGCGAAACCGAGACACGTGAGATCGAAAAGCGCAAGACACTGCTAGCCGCCGAAATCGCAGCACGCGAAGAGACCGAGCGCGCGCAGATCGCACAGGAAAAGGCCCTGATAGAGGCGCGCATTGCCAAGGATCGCGAGACACAGGCTGCCGAGATCGAGCGTCAGCGCGAAATCCAGCAGGCCGAGATCGCCGCGCATGAAGAGACCGAAAAGCGCAAGATGGCCGAGCAGTTGCTGCTGAACCAGACCCGCCTGACCGGCGAGGAAAAGATCCGCATGCAGGAAATCGCCCGGCAGCAAGCACTGGACGAGGCTGAAGTCGCCGCCCATGAAGTTGTCGAGCGGGCGCGGATCATGCAGGCGTCGCAAATCAGCGAGGTCCGCATTGCCGAGGACCGGCGCATCCGCGAGATGGAAATCGAGCGCCAGAAGGCGGTCGAGGCAACCGAGATTGCCGCAGGCGAAGCTATCGAGGCTGCACGTATTGCGCGCGAAAAATCGCTGGCGGTGGGGCGTATCAGCGCCGATGCCGAAACCCGCGAGCAGGCGATTGCGCGCAATCAGGCCATCGACGAAGCCCGCGTCGCCGCTGATGAGGCCGTCGAGGCTGCGCGCATTGCCCAGAAACTGGAACTGGACGCCAAGCGTATCAGTGCCGCACAGGTCACCCGCGAACGCGAGATCCTGCGCGAGCGCGAAATCGAGGCCGCCGAGCAGGCGCGCATCGTGTCGCTGGCAGGAGAACGTGCCAAGGCGGTTGCCGCCGAGGGCAGCGTCAAACAGGCTCAGATCACGGCACAGAAAGACGTCGAAACCGCCGATGTGCAGCGCGAACAGGCGCTGGAAGCCGCGCGGATGGAGCGCCGTCGCGCCATCGAACAACTGGAGATCGCCCGCGTGCAGGCCCTGCGCGAGGCCGAGATCGAAAGCCGCGAAGATGTCGAGCGTTCGCGTATCGCGTCAGAGCGTGCGCTGGATGAAATACGCATCGATCAAGAAAAGATCCGTCGCCAGTTGGAGGTCGCGCGCGAACGCGATGTCGAGACAGCCACGATGGAAAAGGCCATCGCCCTGTCGCAGAAATCGCTGGAGGAATCGGCCGCCCGCGCCGAGGCCGCTGTCGCCTCTGCCCGCGCAACCGAAGCCGAGGAGAAGATCCAGACCGTCCGAGAGACCGAAGCTGCCGAGCGCAGGAAATCGGTCGATGTGCTGATGGCCGAAAAAGCCGCTGCCGAAGCGCGCCATATGGCAGAGGCCGCAAAACTGCGCAGCGCGGTCGAGGCCGAGGCACAGCGCCTGATCAACGAGGCCGAGAATATCCTGACCGACGAGGCCCGCCATTCGCTGTTCAAGCGCAAGATGCTGGAGCATGTCGAGGGCATCGTCGCGGCCAGCGTCAAACCGCTGGAGAAGATACAGGACATCCGCATCATGCAGCTTGACGGCGGCATGGGTGGGGCAGGCGGTCGCGAAGGCAGCCCTACTGACGAGGTCATCAACTCGGCCCTGCGCTACCGCGTGCAGGCCCCGCTGATCGACAGCCTGTTGTCCGATATCGGGATCGAGGGCGGCACGCTGGCCAAACAGGGCGGGCTGATGCGCGAGGCCAGCGACCTGCAGCGCGTCGCCGATGGTGCCAAGAAGGCTGGCAAGTCCGATGGGGAGAAGAAATAGATGGCCCGTGTCTATGTCAGTTCCGTCATCGATGCGCCTGCGGCCAAGGTCTGGGAAAAGGTGCGCGACTTTAATGGCCTGCCGCGCTGGCATCCTCGTATCCGCGATTCGCGCATAGAGAATGGCGAGCCATCGGACCGGGTCGGCTGCGTGCGCGATTTCAACCTGCAAAACGGTGACCGCATCCGCGAAAAGCTGCTGGGCCTGTCGGATTACGACTATTTCTGCACCTATGCGATCCTCGAATCGCCCATGCCGCTGACCGACTACATCGCCACGCTGCGCCTGACCCCGGTCACCGATGGCGACCGCACCTTTGCCGAATGGACCGCCGAGTTCGAGTGCGACCCTGCCGACGAAGAGGGGCTGGTCGACGGGGTCGGGAACAACGTGTTTCTGGCCGGTTTCAATGCCCTCAAGCGCCAGATGGGGGCCTGAATGGTCAAGGTGGTGACATCAACGATCATCGATGCCCCGGTCGAACAGGTCTGGGACGTGATCCGCGATTTCAACGGCCATGACGTGTGGCACCCGATTGTGCGCGACAGCCATGTGGAACGCCGCCTGCCATCGGACAAGGTGGGCTGCGTGCGCAATTTTCATCTCCAGGACGGGTCGAACCTGCGCGAGTTGCTGCTGACGCTGTCGGATGCCGACATGGCCTTCAGCTATTGCCTGCTCGATACGCCGGTACCGTTGTTGAACTATGTGGCGCATGTGCGACTGGCCCCGGTGACCGACGGGGATCGCACATTCTGGCACTGGGAAAGCCGGTTTGACGCGCCTCCGGGCCGCGAGAAAGAGTTGCACGATATGGTGGCGACAAATGTCTATCAGGGCGGGTTCGATGCGATCCGCGCGCATATGGGGGTAGGGGGCTGACATGGCGGTTCAGGTTCAGACACATGCAAGCCTGTCTGCCGCGCAGCAGGCTCTGGGGCAGGGCGGCACCTATCTGGCGGGCGGAACGATTGTCATGCGTGGAGTCAACGCAGGCGCGGTTCAGGGCCTGATCGTGCGCGCGACCGACCCGGCATTGCGCAGCATCACGGCCACGGGTGACTCGGTTCGGATTGGCGCGGGTGCAACGATGACCGATATACTCGCCAGCCGCGATCTGGATTTTCTGCACCCTGTCGCCCGTGCGATCGGCGGGCCGCAGGTGCGCGCCATGGCGACAGTGGGCGGCAACCTGTTCGCGCCCCATCCCTACGGCGATTTTGCGGTTGCACTGATTGCGCTGGGCGCGCGTGCGCTACTGGTGCAGGGTAGTGCCCGCCCTGTCGAGGACCTGATGCGCGACCGCACCCGCCCACCGCTGATTGCTGCGATCGAGGTGCCGCGACCGCGCGATGCGCGTGCCTTTGGCTGGCTCAAGGTCAGCCGCATCAAGCCCAAGGGCGTGTCGGTCCTGTCCATCGCACTGCACCTGCCGCGCGACGGGGGGCGGTTGCGCGATGTGCGCGTGGCCTTTGGGGCGATGGGGCCGAACCCGTTGCGCAGTGCCGGTGCGGAACGCGTTCTCGAGGGGCAGTCACTGGATGCTGCCGTGATCGCGCGTGCCGCACAATCTGCCTGCGAGGGGCTGGACCCACCCACCGATGCGCTGGCGTCAAGCTGGTATCGGCGCGAAGTGGCGGGCGTGCATCTGGGGCGCTTGCTGGAGCGGATGGCATGAGCGCTTTGAAACGGAGACACAGCAGATGACATTCAAACCTGTATCCTTCACGCTCAACGGCAGCCCCAAGGCCGCATTCACGACTGACGGGCAGAACCTGCTGGAGTTTCTGCGCCGGGGGGTAGGCGATCTCAGCCCGAAATATGGTTGCGGGCAGGGCACTTGCGGGGCTTGCACGGTCACGATTGACGGTGTGCCGCAGCTTGCCTGTCTGGTGCTGGCCGAAACAGTCGATGGTCGCCATGTGGCCACGGCGGCAGGGCTGGCAGATGGCCCCCGGCTGGACCCGCTGCAAGAAGCGTTCATGGAACGCTTCGCCGCGCAATGCGGCTATTGCACGGCGGGCATGCTGGTCGCAGCGCGTGCGCTGCTCGATGCAAATCCGCGCCCCACGCGCGATGAGGTGATCGAGGCGATCTCGGGCAATCTGTGTCGCTGCACCGGGTATGAGCCGATTATCGACGCCATTCTGGATGTGGCCGAGGGGAGGGTACAGGCATGAAGGACACCCCCATGATCCGCGGGAATATGGTGGAATTCCGCAAGGACATCTTTGCCGATGAGCGCGACGACAACCTCAACGAAATCGGCAAGCCCACGCGGCGGCAAGATATCACCGGCCATGTCACCGGGCGCTCGCCCTTCTTCGATGACCACCTGTTCGAGGGCCTGCTGCATCTGCGCTGCGTGCGCTCGCCACATCATGCCGCGCGCATTCGCCGGGTCGATACCAGCGCGGCGGAAAAGATGCCCGGTGTCGTGCGCATCCTGACCGGGCAGGATGTGCCGGTAAACCTGAACACGTTGCTGAGCCTGCTGGATTTCGGCATTGATGACGAACCGATCCTGTCCACCGAGCGCACGCGCTACAAGGGAGAGCCGGTTGCCGCAGTCATCGCCGAGACCGAGGCACAGGCGCGCGATGCGGTGGCAGCCGTGCGGGTGGAATGGGAAGTTCTGCCGCATGTGCTGGATGTCGAAGAGGCAATCAAGCCCGGCGCGCCCACTGTGCTGGACATCTACCCCGGCAACAAGTTCGTCTATCACGGCAAGTACGACCATCAGAAACTGCGCTTTGGCGATGTCGAGGCCGCGTGCCGCGAGGCCGATCACGTCATCGAGGGGCGCTATCAGATGTCACCCATCGAACAGGCCCCGATCGAGACTTGCGGCGCGATTGCCGCGCAGGAACAGAATGGCCGCTATGTCTGCTACACCTCGACACAGGCGCTGTTTTTCTCGCTGGGGACGGCGTCCAAGGTGCTGGCAATCCCTTCGTCGCGGCTGCATTTCATTGGCGGCACCGTGGGCGGCGGGTTTGGTGGCAAGGTGGATTCGATCCACGAACCGCTGGCAATTCTGGGCACGATGCTGACAGGGCGGCCCGTCAAATATGCCTGGGATCGCGAAGAAGAGATGCAGGTCGGTGCCCCGCGCGGGGCAGAGCGGTGGTATCTCAAGGATGCGGTCATGAAGGATGGGCGCATCATTGGCCGCAAGTTCACAGGCTATTTCGACAGCGGAGCCTATACGCGCCTGTCCTCCTACGCGATCATCAAGGGGGTCGGGCATCTGCCGGGCCCCTACACGATCCCGAATGTCTATGCCGATGTCTATTGCGTTTACACCAACCGCACCCCCGCCACGGCAATGCGCGGTTTTGGCATTACCGGGGTCGATTTCTCGATCGAGGCGCATATGGACAAGGTGGCCGATACCATCGGCATGAACCCCATAGAGTTGCGCATTCTCAACGCTTACCGCGATGGCGACATGAAGGCACATCGCCGAATGGCCAAGAATTGCGCGCTGATCGAATGTTGTCAGGTGGTCGCCGAAAAGGCAGGGGTCAAACTGTCGCCAGAGTTGCAGGCGGCGGCGTCGCGCAGTGGCGGGGGCGGTGCGCGCGCACAGATGCCCGCCTTCACCGCCACGGATGAGGCCGGGCGCGTCAGCGGCTACAAGCCCACGAATTACGCGCGCAAGGGTGCGGCGCAGCCCGAGTTTCCGGGCGTGCCTGCGTCGCCCACGCCACCTGCGCCACGGCCTGCGCAATCCAGTGCCGCGCCCGCTGCCAGCCCCCCACCGCCAGAGCCGCCCCCCCCCACCAGCGGCCCCGCGAAACGCGCAGGCGCGATCCGCTTTTCCTCTCTCTCAGGTTTCCGGAGGCGCTGATGGCCATTCATCGCGGACGCGGCTTTGCTGCGATCAACTACCCCATCGGCATGAACCTTGGCGGCGACCCGTCTCAGGCGCTGGTGCATTCCAACCCTGACGGCAAGTTTACTGTGGCCCTGTCGGCCATTGATCTGGGGCAGGGCATGAAAAGCGTGTGCCGCCAGATTGCCGCCGAAACGCTGGGCGTCCCGGTCGAGGATGTCTATGTCGACACGGCCGACAGTGACACTGGCCCCCATGACATGGGCAGTTTCGCCAGTCGTGGCACCCACCGCATGGGCAATGCGGTCATCCGCGCCAGCGCCGAAGCGCGCGAAGTGATGCTGGAAGCCGCAGCGGAAGAGCTGGAGGTCGACCCCGGTGATCTGGTGACTGATGGCAAGGGCAATATCCATGTCAAAGGCGCACCTTCGCGCACGATCACGGTCATGGCCGCCGCGCAGGCCGCGCAATTCAGGCAGGGCCGCACGATTGCAGGGCGCGGGATATTCCTGATCCCACTGTCAGAAGTGGACGCCGACACGGGCGAGATGTCACCGGTCACAACCTTCGCGCATGCCGCCATGCTGGTCACGGTCGAGGTCTGTGATGAGACTGGTGAAGTGACCGTGACCGACATGCAATCGGCCTATGAGGTTGGTCGCGCGCTGAACCCGCGTCTGGTCGAACAGCAACTGCGCGGCGGGGCATGGATGGGCATGAGCCATGCCGCATGGGAAACGACCGAACCCTATTACCCTGAACGCGACCACGGGCCAGTGGATTTCAACAGCTACATCATGCCCGGACCGGGCGATCTGGCACCGCATCACATCAGTATTCTGGAACGCCCCGCAGAAGATGGCCCCTATGGCGGCAAGGGGCCGGGCGAAATGTGCGCCAATCCGGTGCTGCCGGCCGTGGTCAACGCAGTTTATGACGCTGTGGGCGTGCGGATAGATGACTTGCCGGTCACTCCCGAAAAGGTCCTGCGCGGCCTCAGGGCGCTTGGTGGTGCGAAGCCAAGGCAGCGCCTCTGATGGCTGTCACGGGCGTGATACAGGGCATTGACGGGCCCGACCCGCTGGCGCAGGCGCTGCGCGAGGCGCAGTACATCGCCGATGAGGGGCTGGCGACAGCGGCCTATCTGGCACTGGCGCTTGGCAAGCCGCTGCTGCTGGAAGGTGCGCCCGGTGTGGGCAAGACCGAAGCTGCCAAGGCACTGGCCTCGGTTCTGGGGCGCGAACTGGTGCGCTTGCAATGCTACGAGGGGATCGACGCGGCAGCCGCAGTCTATGACTGGAATTTTCCGCGCCAGATGCTGGCAATCCGGCAGGCGGGGACGGAGTATGTCAACCTTTATGCCGACGATTACCTGCTTGCGCGGCCCTTGTTGCAGGCGTTGCAGGCCCCGCGCGACCGGGTGCTGCTGATTGACGAGATCGACCGCGCTGACCCGGAATTCGAGGCGTTCCTGCTGGAATTCCTGTCGGATTTCACCATCTCCATCCCGGAACGCGGCACCATCCGCGCGGCCCAGCCGCCTGTCGTGATCCTGACATCGAACCGCACACGCGAACTGCACGAGGCCTTGCGCCGCCGCTGCGTCTATCACTGGATCGACTATCCCGACCCAGTGCTTGAAGCGCAGATTGTCACGATGCGGGCCTCCAGCGTGGCTGCGGATACAGCGCGACGCGTGGTGGCCGCCGTGGGGCGTCTGCGTGCAGAGCCGTTGGCCAAGCCCCCCGGCGTGGCTGAAACCGTCGAATGGGCCGAGGCAGCCACCTTGCTGAATACGCAGGGCGTGCCGTGGCCGCGCGCCTTTGCCCGCGCGATCGGGGTGGCAATCAAGGACCAGGATGATCTGGCCTGGATCGCGCCGCGCATGGATGCGCTTGTCGGGGGGAATGCCGCATGACCCTGCCAACGGCGCTGGCCCCTTTCATGGCGTTCCCGCCCGCGTTGCGCGCTGTGGGCTTTCCTGCGGCACCGGAACAGACACAGGGGTTTCTGGCGGCGGTCGGTCTGCTGGGTCCGCGCTCGATCCATGACATCCGCCGCGCCGCGTTCGCGGTCTATGGGCCGGGGCCGGAACGCGCCGAGATCTTCGACGCGGTTTTTGACGCCGTGTTTCTGGGCCGCGCCTTGCATGCGCCCGCCGAGGGCATGCCTGAAGAGATGCCGCCTGCCTTTGATGCCAGCGACACCGAAATGCAGATCGACGCGGGCGACGAGGACCCGTCCGGGGCCGAGGCCACGCGCGCCGAGCGCCTGTTCCAGCGTCAGCTTGTGGCTGAAGGGTCGCTTGCTGCATTTTCCCGCGCGCTGCCTGCCGCGTTGCCGCGCCGCCGGTCCCGCCGCTTTCGTGCCGCCAAGGGCAATCGCCCTGACCCCGCGCGCGCCTTTCGTCAGATGCTGCGCCGCGATGGCGAGATCACGCGCCTGCCGTCGCGCGCCCGACGCGCCCGTCAGCGCAAGGTGCTGTGGCTGATAGACGTATCGGGCAGCATGAAGGCCCAGACCGAAGGGGCGCTGCGCACGGCACATGCGCTGATGCGTGGGGCCGAACAGCCAGAGGTCTTTACCCTTGGCACACGGCTGACCCGCGTCAGCCGGGCTTTACGGCTGCGCGACGCCGATCAGGCGTTGGCGCAGGCGTCGGGGCTGGTTGCCGACTGGGATGGCGGCACAAGACTGGGCGAGGCGTTGCAGGTGTTCCTGTCCGTCCCGCGTTTTGCGGCCTTTGCGCGTGGCGCACTTGTGATCGTGTTGTCGGACGGGCTGGAACGTGGTGACCCTGATGCGCTGGTCAGTGCAATGGCGCGGCTACGCGGGCTTGCCCAGCATATCCTGTGGCTGAACCCACTGGCGGGCGACCCGGATTTTCAACCGCAGACGGCGGCCATGCAGGCCGTGCTGCCCTATCTCGACCATCTGGCCGAAGGGGGCACGCAAGACGCACTGGCCCGCGAGATACTGGCTTTCGGGAGGGCCGCGCGATGAAGATCATCGATTCACATTTCCACGTCTGGCGGCAGGCCGATCTGCCATGGCTGGTTGGCCCCATGCAGCCGCGCATCTTTGGCCCTTACGAGCCTTTGCGCCGCGATTATCCGATCAGCGAATATCTGGATGATATCGCAGGCGCGGGGGTGGTGGGCGCGGTCTATGTCCAGGCCAACTGGCCACCCGAGCAGGCCGAGAATGAGGCCGCGTGGATCGCGGCGCTGGCGCGCGAGACAGGCTGGCCGCAGGGGCTGGTGGCCTATGCCGACATGACCGTCGCCGATGTGCGCCCTGCATTGGACAGATTGGCGCGCAACCCGTTGCTTCGGGGGATTCGCCAACAGTTCCATTGGCACGAAACCCCGCAGTACCGCTTTGCGCCGCGCCCTGACCTGTGTGCTGATGCGGCTGTCATCCGAAATGTCGGTCATCTTGCGCAATATGGGCTGAGTTTCGATTTGCAGGTCTTTGCAGGCCAGGTGGTGCATGCCTGCCGTCTGGTGGAAAGCTGCCCGGATGTGACCTTTGTCCTGCAGCACGCCGGGATGCTGGAGGACCTGTCAGAGGCAGGACGCATCGCGTGGCGACAGGCCATGACGACGCTTGCGACCCATCCGAATGTGTGCGTCAAGCTGTCGGGTTTTGGCACGTTCGTGCACCGGGTCGATCCCGATCTGATTGCGTGGCTCTGGCACGAGACTGTGGCGCTGTTCGGTCCTGATCGGTGCCTGTGGGGATCGAATTTCCCCATCGAGAAACTCTGGACCGATTACCCCGCACTTCTGGCTGCGCATCGCAACGCGGCGGCGCCGCTGCCGCCACCGGCGCAGGCCGCGATTTTCCACGACACAGCATGCCGGGTTTACCGGCTGACACTTCAGGGAGGACAGGATGGCACTTGAAATCAAGGTTCTGGATTTTGGCGATATCGAGTTGGAAAGCTCGTTTCTGGTGCTGGGGCGGGATTGTGGGCGAGTTCGGCGGGTGCCGGTCTACGGTTTCCTGATCCTTGGCGGGGCCTATCCGGTTGTCGTGGATACCGGCTACCGGGACAATGCCATCATGGGATCACTGGGTATGCGCGGGCTGCAATTCCATGAAAACATGGTCGAGCGCCAACTGGCCAATCACGGCGTCAAGGTCGGCGATGTGCGCTACATCCTGCACACGCACCTGCATATCGACCATGCCGGCAAGGATGATTGCTTTCCAATGAACACGACGGTTGTCATCAACCGGCGCGAGCTGGAATATTCGGTCTCGGGGCTGATGCATCCGCAATACCCCAAACCCGACATCATTCATCTGGTCGAGCGGTTGCACACGCCGGGTGCGTTGCGGCTGGAGGATTTGGAAATCTCTGGCGAAATCGAGCTCCTGCCGGGCATTTCGATAGACGCAGCAGGCGCGCATACCGAAGGGTCAATGAATGTGCATGTAGAGACGGACGAAGGACGCGCCACGATCTGTGGCGACGTGATTTATGATTTCAACGACCAGATCATCGAGCCGCAGCGCAGTTTTGGCCCCGAAGAATATCAGGTGACCGGCAATCATGGCGGCAGCAAGCGCGGCGAGAAGGCAGCAATGCGCAAGTTGATGTATTCACGGTCGAAATTCTTGCTTCCGGTGCATGACAAGCCCGCCAAGATAGAGGGTGGGCGCGTGATCGGACGGATGGATATGGCCGTTCCCGGTCCGGTGTCGCAATCGGTGCCACGCCGCGACTGGTTTCCGGCCTGAGGGGGGCGGCCATGGCACATCAGGCACTCGACCCCGCATTCCGGCAGTTGATCGACGAGCACGCCCCTGTCCGTCAGGCGGGCAGCGGGTTTGTGTTCACCGAAGGGCCCGTCTGGCATCCGGCAGAGCAACGTCTGTATTTCTCGGACATTCCGGCCAGTATTCGCCGTTCTCTGGATAGTAGCGACGTTCGCGAGGTTCTGAACCCCTCGAACAAGGGCAACGGCATGACATTCGATGCCGAGATGAATCTGCTGGTTTGCGAACATGCCACAAGCGCGGTTGCGCGGTTCCGCCCCGATGGCACGCGCGAGGTGCTGTGCACCCATTTCGACGGGCGCGAGTTGAACAGTCCCAATGACATTGTCGTTCATTCCGACGGATCAATCTGGTTCACTGACCCCTGGTATGGTCGCATGCCGCATTTCGGGGTCGAGCGGACGCGCGAACTGGGCTGGCAGGGTGTGTTCCGCATGGCCCCCGGCCACCGTCCCGGTGACGCGCCGCAACTGGTCGTGGACCGTTTCACCTTTACCCAGCCGAACGGGCTGTGCTTTTCGCCAGACGAGGCATTGCTGTACGTCAACGACACCGAACAGGCCAATATCCGGGTTTTCGATGTGGGCGAGGGTGGCAAGCTGTCCAATGGGCGCGTCTTTGCCACGGGCATACGCGACAGCCTGTCGCCGGGCGTACCCGATGGCATGAAATGCGACACTGACGGGAATGTCTGGTGCTGCGCGCCGGGCGGTTTGTGGGTCTATGCGCCAGATGGCAGGCATATCGGCAAGGTGTCTGTACCCGAACTGACTGCGAATTTCCATTGGGGTGGGTCCGACTGGCGCACGCTCTATGTGACGGCCTCGACCAGTGTCTATGCGATTCCAGTGAAGATCGGTCCCCGGTCAGAGCCGTTCATGCGTGCGCGGCGCGCGGCCCCGGCAGGGGGCAGCGAAAGCCATGGTGCAGGCACTGGCGACGATCCGTTGCGGCTGGATTCCAGCCGCTGCGCCCTGATTATTCAGGACATGCAGAATGATGTCGTGATCGAAGGCGGCGCTTTCGCCGAGTCCGGCAGTCCCGCGCATTGCCGCGAGCAGAACACGATTGCCAATATCGCAAGA
>SKRW01000028.1 GCA_007118295.1 Paracoccaceae bacterium
ATGGCAGCGATGCGCAGCAAAAGGGCATTCAGGTTAACGATCTGATAACCGAGGCCAACCAGCAGCCCCTGAACACGGTTGCCGACCTTATCGCACGCGCTGACGAAGCACGCGAGGCTGGTCGGCGCTCGCTGCTGGTTCTGTTGCGTCGGGGCGGGGATCCGCGTTTCGTCGCACTTTCACTTGAAGACTGAGTCCCGGACCACAGCGACGACAAGGCGCGCGCCCTCGGGCGCGCGCCTTTGTCATTCCGGGCCTTGGCTCAGTTGCGTGTGATCTCGATTGGCACAAGGCCCAGTCGCTGCGCGGATTCCAGTGTCAGGATCGGGCTGTTGAACCCGTTGTCGCGCTGAAAGGCCTGCACAGCCGCGCGGGTGGCATTATCGGCGCGGCCTGTCGCCGCGCCATCATAATACCCTCTGGCGGCAAGGGCACGTTGCAGTGTGCTGATGAACCTGTCCGTGACGTGTTCAGGGCAAGGCACACGAAATGCGACCTCTTCCAGTGCCCCGTTGCGTGCCTTTCCGTCATTGATCGTGTAGCGCGCCCAGCACTGGCGCGCGTCGGTTTCCGGCAGGGCAAGGTTGGCGGGCACAATACGCGCGCGGCTTGCCTCGACCGTGTCGGCCGAGACGGGGGCCACAGGCGCGAACAACGCCAGCGCAATGGCAAGGGTCGTTGCGGAGGCTGGCTTGGCGCGGAGCATGTCATGCCTCGATTTCTGCGGGTTTCTATTGCTCATATAGGCACAATGCCCGGCGATTCGGGCAAAAGCTGGACTTGTCCGTGACAAAAGCCGGGTTCTTTCGTGCAGAAATTCGACTGGTCAATCGGCCCGTGCTGGCCTATCTGCAACTCTGGAAACGCATGGCAGAGAGGGTTGCATGGCCAAGATTACCTATGTTGAATTCAACGGGACAGAACACGTGGTCGACGTGCCCAGTGGCCTGACCGTCATGGAAGGTGCGCGCGACAATGGCATCCCCGGTATCGAGGCGGATTGCGGTGGCGCCTGTGCGTGTTCAACCTGCCATGTCTATGTGGACCCGGCTTGGGTGGAGAAACTGCCCACGATCGACCCGATGGAGCAGGACATGCTGGATTTCGCCTATCAGCCCGATCCGGCCCGCTCTCGGCTGACATGCCAACTCAAGGTCAGCGACGCGCTGGACGGGTTGAAAGTGTTCATGCCCGAAAAGCAGATCTGAAAACTCATTCCACCATGTGAAAAAGCCCTCTGCCATAAGCAGAGGGCTTTTTGCCAACCTTGGCGCGCTCAGTGCCCGAGGATCTGGCTCAGGAACAGTTTTGTGCGGTCCGATTTCGGGTTGTTGAAGAACTCGCGCGGCTCATTCTGTTCGACAATCTGCCCCTGATCCATAAAGATCACGCGGTTCGCCACCGCCTGTGCAAAGCCCATCTCATGGGTTACGCAGATCATCGTCATCCCCTCTTCGGCAAGCGCGATCATCGTATCCAGCACTTCCTTGATCATTTCGGGGTCAAGTGCCGATGTCGGCTCGTCAAACAGCATGATCCGGGGTTTCATGCACAGCGAGCGCGCAATCGCCACGCGCTGCTGCTGACCACCCGACAACTGGCCGGGATATTTCAGCGCCTGTTCGGGGATCTTGACCTTTTCAAGGAAATGCATCGCGATTTCCTCGGCTTCCCGCTTCGGCGTCTTGCGCACCCAGATCGGGGCCAGCGTGCAGTTTTCCAGAATGCTCAGATGCGGGAACAGATTGAAATGCTGGAACACCATGCCCACTTCCGAGCGCACCTTGTCGATATTCTTCAGGTCGCCCGTCAACTCTGTTCCATCGACGATGATCTGGCCGGACTGGTGTTCTTCCAGCCGGTTGATACAGCGGATCAGCGTCGATTTACCCGAGCCAGACGGGCCGCAGACCACGATCCGCTCGCCCTGATTGACCGTCATGTTGATGTCGCGCAGCACATGGAACGTGCCGAACCACTTGTTCATGCCGGTGATCTGGATCGCGACCTGGTCGCTGACTTTCATCTTGCTGGCATCGATCTTGCGATCGACCGGCATCTCGATGACAGGTTCTGACATGGACGGCCCCTTTTCTTATTTGTGATCCGTTTTCAGCTTGCGCTCGAGATACATGGAGTAGCGCGAGATGCCAAAGCAGAAGATAAAGAACAATGCCCCGATGAAGATGAACAGCTCCCAGTAGATGCCGTTCCAATCGGTCGAGGCGCGAATGGCGTTCGACAGGCCAACCGGGTCCAGAAGCCCGATAAAAACAACCAGCGTGGTGTCCTTGAACAGCCCGATAAAGGTGTTCACAATGCCCGGAATCGAGATTTTCAGCGCCTGCGGCATAATGATCAGCCGCTGCGCCTTCCAGTAGTCCAGCCCCAGCGCATCCGCGGCCTCGTATTGGCCCTTGGGCAGCGCTGCCAGACCGCCGCGGATCACCTCGGCCATATAGGCGCTGGCGAACAGCGTCACCATGATGATCACCCGCAGGATCAGGTCAAAGCTGGTGCCCGGCGGCAGAAAGTAGTTCAGCAGCAGCGATGCGGTGAACAGCAGCGTGATAAGCGGGACGCCCCGGATGAATTCGATGAATATCACACAGACAGACTTCACGAACACCATGTCCGATTGCCGCCCCAGTGCCAGCAAGATGCCGATGGGCAGCGAGAGCGAGATACCCGTCACCCCGATGACCAGCGAGATCAGGAACCCACCAAACCGGTCAGAGCGCACGAAATCCAGCCCCAGTGGGAGGATCGAACTCATTGTGCTGTCAAACGCGCCTGCGGCGAATATCCACCACAGGACCGGGGCCAGAACAGCGCCAAAGACTGCGACCAGTGCGCTTATCCTGCTCAGCAGGCGAAAAGCTACATAACCCGCGACAAACCCCAGCACAGCCGAGATCGGAAGCCACACCGACCCCCCCCAGAGCAGGTGATAGGCGACGAACGGGTAGAGCCCCGAGAATATCAGCATCTTGCGCGGCAGCGCAAAGAACAGCACCGGAGCCAACGCCACGAACAACAGGACCAGTGCCAGCACCGGACGCCAATACAACGCGGGCGGGTAGAACCCGAACAGCAACTGGTGCCAACGGTCATTGATGACCGCAAAACACGCGCCGCTGGTCCCGTCCAGTATCCGACGACATTCGCTGAGAGAGCCTGCATTCCAGACAGAGTTCAGCAACCAGGGTCCAATGGCCGCCAGCGTATACCAGATCACCAGCAGCGACAGAAGCGTCAGCACAGTGTTGAACCAGCCCGAAAACAGGTTCTCGCGCAGCCATTTGATGGCCCCCTTTTCGGTCAGAGGGGGCGATTGTTCCGGCAGCATCGTGTCACGGACATAAGCGACGGTCTGGGCGTGCACATCGCTCATCTTATCGCTCCTTCAGCTTGACGCGAGAGTTGTAGACATTCATCGCGCCCGAGATGGTCAGGCTGATGGCAAGGTAGATGAGCATCATCAGAAGCATCCCCTCCAACTCGCGTCCGGTCTGGTTGATCGTGATGCCCCCCAGCGTCGAGCGCAGGTCCATATAGCCCACCGCCAGCCCCAGCGAGGTGTTCTTGGTGATGTTGAGATACTGTGAAATCAGTGGCGGGATGATGACCCGCAGCGCTTGTGGCAGAATGATGAGGCGCATTGTCTTTCCGGGCTGCAGGCCCAGCGCAAAGGCGGCCTCGCTCTGCCCGCGCGAGATGGCAAGGATGCCCGAGCGGACGTTTTCCGCAACAAATGCGCCCGTATAGATGCCAAGCCCCAGCCACATGGCGATCAGTGAGTTGCGCATATGGGTGCCACCGGCAAAGTTGAAGCCGCGTAATTCCGGGTACTCCAGATGCGCGCCAAGCGCGATGAAATAGACCACGATCGGGCCCAGCAGGATCAGGATGGATTTCCACCATGTCTTTGGCCGGACACCCGTTGCATTCTGGACAGCGGTCGCATGGTCGATGAGTTTCTTGTTCGCAACAATCCCCACAGCAATGATCGCAAAGACCAGCAGCCACGATATGTCAGGCGACACCGGGCCGATGGTGAGTGTGCCAAGGTCGCGCGCAAACTCGATGGACGGCACATAGACGCCGCGATTGGTGATGGCGACCGAATCGTTGAACAGCATGCTTGCAGCGGGCGTGTCGCCGCGGAAAGCCGACGGGGCGGGCATGGCCTCGGTCATGATGGCGCCGAAGATGATGATCCAAAGCAGCGTCGGAATATTGCGGAACACTTCGACATAGACGGTCATCAGCCGACCGACGATCCAGTTGTTCGACAGGCGCAGCACACCCGCGATCACACCCAGCACTGTCGCCAGAATGCAGGCCAGAACGGCCAGAATGATCGTGTTGAGGAACCCGACCAGCGCGGCGCGCCCGTGGGTCATCTGGCTGTTATATTCGATAGGTCGCTGGTTGATGTCATAGCCAGCCGGGTTGTTCAGAAAGGCAAAGCTGAAATCCTTGCCCAGCGCGCGCAGATTGTTGACCGTGTTGTCGATCAGCCATGCCGCACCCAGCATCAGCATGAACAGAAAGAAGACCTGAATCGTGATCGAGCGGTAGCGCTGATCGTACAGCAGCATGCTCAGGCGAAAGGCCGGTTTCGGCGGAGTGCTGATTGTGGTCTGGTCACTGGTGGTGGACATACGTGTCTCCTGACGCGGGGGAAGGCCACCGCGCGGCATCAACTCGGATCGGACAAGGTCGCAGACAGGCTGCGCGCGCCCGGAATGCCGGGCGCGCGCAGGTGTTCAGATCAGCGGAACGGCGGTGCGTAAAGCAGCCCGCCCTGAGTCCACTGAGCGTTCAGGCCACGGGCCAGCCCGATGGGCGTCTGATCGCCGATGGTTGCCGAGAAGATCTCGCCATAGTTGCCGCCTGCGGCAATCGCGCGCGCAGCCCAGTCGGAATCCAGACCAAACATTGCACCAAGGTCACCTTCGGTTCCCAGAATGCGGTTGATCTCCGGGTTGTCGGTGCCTTCCTTGAGCGAATCGATATTGGCCGATGTGATGCCCAGTTCTTCTGCCGCAATCAGTGCAAACAGTGTCCACTGCACGATGTCGGCCCATGTATCGTCACCATGGCGCACTGCGGGGCCCAGCGGCTCTTTCGAGATGACCTCTGGCAGGATGACGTGATCGCCCGGATTCTCGAAGCTGGCGCGCGTTGCGGCCAGACCGGAAACGTCGGTCGTGTACACGTCACAGGAGCCGGCAAGATACTGCTGCTGCGCTTCGGCATTGGTCTCGATCGGAACGGGCTCGTAGGCCATGCCATTGACGCGGAAGTAGTCGGCAAGGTTCAGTTCGGTCGTGGTGCCGGTCTGAATGCAGACAGTTGCGCCATCGAGTTCGGTCGCCGAGCTGACGCCCAGCTCGCGGTTCACCATGAAGCCCTGACCGTCATAGTAGTTGGTGCCGACAAAGGTCAGACGCAGGTCGACATCGCGCGAAAAGGTCCATGTCGTGTTGCGCGACAGAATGTCAACTTCGCCCGAAGCCAGAGCAGAAAAACGGGTCTGGCCAGTGGTGGGGACGAAATTCACCGCCATCGGGTCGTCGAGCACTGCCGCAGCGATGGCGCGGCACACTGCGACGTCGAAGCCTTGCCAAACACCGTTGGCATCGGGTGCCGAGAAGCCGGCCAGACCAGTGGAGACACCACAGTTCACTTCGCCGCGTTCCTGCACAGTTTCGAGTGTCTGCGCCTGTGCAAAGCCTGCAGCAAACGCTGACGCGGCAAAAGCGCCGACAAATACGGATTTTTTCATTTCAACCTCTCTGTTAACGCCGCCTTGGCGGCGGTCTCCCCGGATGGTTCCGGGATATATGGCCCGAGACAGGTTCTCTCGTAGCACATGAGCGAATTTGCGCCTATTTCCCTTGGCCGGTCAAGTATGGAATATGCCCAACTGGGCAAAACTGCTGCTTTCGCGTGCAGAATGGCACAAATACAGGCGGTTTTCCTGCGTTCTTGCGGTCCGGCAGGTCGCGTCGGGACACGGTGCCGATTGCAGATGCGCTTGGGCGGTCCATGATTGCGCACCCGAACTCACCACGGGGCGCTCTGCGTGGCCGCAAGTCATACGGTTCTGTTCCGCGCCGGGCGCATAGCATCCAGCGCTCTTTATCGGTCGAGGACCAGACGCAGTTTGCGTGCCAGTTGCTTGACCCGGTACGGCTTGCCCAGAAAATCGACCCCCGGATCCAGCCGTCCGTTATGCACAATCGAGTTTTCTGTGTAGCCCGAGGTGAACAGGACCTTGATATCCGGCCGCACCTTGCGCACGGCATGCGCCAGCGCACCGCCATGCATGCTGCCGGGCATGATGATATCTGTCAGCAGCAGGTCGATATCGGGTCGTTCCTCGATTATCGGCAAGGCTTCATCGCCGTTCACAGCAGATACCACGCGATAGCCCAGGTTCTTGAGTTGATTGCACAGGTTTTCGCGCACAAGAATGTCGTCTTCGACAACGAGAATGCATTCGCTTCCGCGCATAGCGGCACCGTCACACACCGTTTCTTCGGGCTGTTCCTGCCCATGTGCGCGCCGGAAATACATCTTGACGGTGGTGCCCTCTCCCGGCTCGGAATAGATCTTCACATGCCCGCCGGTCTGCTTCACGAAGCCGAACACCATGCTCAGCCCAAGGCCACTGCCTTTGCCCACTTGCTTGGTGGTGAAAAACGGCTCGAACGCGCGGCGCACCGTGGCGCTGTCCATCCCATGACCAGTGTCAGAAACCGAGATCAGAACATGCTGCCCCGGCGCCACCTCGGCATGGCCTGCGGCATAGTCATCATCCAGCCAGCTATTCGATGTCTCTATGGTCAGCCTTCCGCCATCGGGCATCGCATCGCGGGCGTTCAGCGCAAGGTTGAGCAATGCAACCTCTAGCTGACCGGGGTCAAGTTCCGTTCGCCACAGCCCGGCACCGCGCACCATTTCGGTCGCGATATTCTCGGGCAGGGTCCGACGGATGAGAGTCTCGATTTCGCCAAGGCGATTGTTCAGGTCCAGCACCTGAGGCGCAAGCGGCTGGCGGCGCGCAAAGGCCAGCAGCCGATCCGTCAATTCCGCGCCGCGCTCGGCGGCCCTGACCGTGACATCTGCCATGATCCTGGCCTGCTGATCTTCGGACAGCCGTTCCAGCAACAATTCGGCATTGCCAAGGATCACGGTCAGGATGTTGTTGAAATCATGCGCAACGCCGCCCGTAAGCTGGCCGATCGCTTCAAGTCGCTGCGTCTGTTGCCTGCGGTCGTCCTCGGCGCGCTTTTCGGTAATGTTGGACACGCTGCCGATCATGCGGATGGGCACACCCTCGTCATCGCGCAGGATAATCCCGCTATCCGACACCAGCGCCCATGAACCGTCACCCATCCGAAAACGGTATTCCAGCGCGAAACTGTGCGTTCCGCTGGAAACCGCCTGCTGCATCTGCTCGGCAACAGATGCGGAATCATCCGGGTGAATATGCGCCTGCCAGACAGTTGGCAGATGGTCTTGCGGATCGCGCGGATGGCCGAAAATCTCGGTCAGGCCGGGGCTCCACCATTGCTTTTGCGCGCGCAGGTCCAGATCCCAGATCGCATCGCTTACCTGCGACGCGACGATCCGGAACCGTTCCTCATTGATGCGGCGATCCTGTTCTGCCTGCTTGCGCAGCGTGATATCACGCTGAATCGACACGAAATTGACGACCGCGCCCTGTTCATCGCGCACAGGGGTTATGTTCAGTTCGATCCAGTAGGGTTCGCCATTCTTGCGGTAGTTGACGAGTTCAGCCGTCACCGGTTCGCCATTTCTGAGCGCTTTGGCGATTCGGCTCCTTTCCGCGCGACTGGTCGCCGGGCCTTGAAACAGACGCGGAGTCTGACCTTCGAGGTCCTGCTGGCTATAGCCAGTCTGCGTCAACACTGCCGGGTTGGCAAAAGTGATCTCGGGACCGTCAGGAGCGTCGAGCCTGTCCGCCTTGGTGACCAGAACCATGTCATTGAGGTTTTCGACGGCCAACCCAAGCAGACGCAAGCGCTCTGCCTGGATACGCTCTGCCGTGATGTCGCGGGCAAAGATTGCCAACCCACCGGGAACCGCATTCGCGTTAATCTCGTACCAGCCATCGGTTGGCGCAAAATACGTCGAGAACCGGCGGTTCTGGCCATCGGCGCGCACCAGTTCGTATTGCTTCTGAAACACACTGCCGACGGTTTCGGGGAATTCGTCCCATATCCGGCGGCCCAACAGATAGTTGCGCGACTTTCCAAGCAGGTCTTCGGCCTGATTGTTGACATAGGTGAAGCACCAGTCGTCATCGAGCGTGAAGAAGGCCTCGCTGATACTCTCCAGCACGTTTTCGCGCTGCATCAGCGCCTCGGTTGCGCGTTGTTCGGCGGCGTGGATGTCTGA
>SKRW01000036.1 GCA_007118295.1 Paracoccaceae bacterium
CGCAGGCGGCCATCCGGGGCAGGCGCACAACTGTCGTTGCTATGCCGAGCCGGTTGCGCCGGGATCGCGGAATGATGTGATCCTTGCAGAGTTTGCACCGACGGCAGACAGTTTTCCGAACGTACGCAGGCTGGCAAACGGCCTGTTAGCTCGGTCACCTGCAGGGCTGGCGGCCTATGCTGCGCTGGAAGCGAACAACCTGCTTCAAGGCTTCGTGCAGTTCGCCAGCGAGCAGCGAGTCAGAGAAGCCGCCGCCATCCTGGGTGCTGACCTTGGCACCGTAGAAGGATTGCTCGCCGCGCGATCCTACGCTCAAGCGCTGGTTCTGGCTGAAAATGGCTTCCTGTCCGGTGCTCCGGAACGCGGCGAACTTGCGAGGGTGATAGCCGAGGCCATAGGCTTGTACGAGATGTACCGCCCCGGTCTGTTCACGTTGCCCAACGAGAACGCCGGTGACGCAGTCAATCTCGCACGCCGCCTCGCCGCAGACGCTCTCGCCGCACTGGACACCGGTCGCCTTGTCATCGACGAAGGCTTACTTTCGCAAGGTTGGGTCGAGGTCTTTCCTGAACTGTCTGAGGATGACCGACGCCTCGGGCAGCTTCCCGGTTTCACGCCCGAACGCATCGAACAATGGCTGGAAACCTACCCGGCCGAGGTCCTTGGCCTGCCGAGCCACACCGGATCACCCGCTGCCGAAGACCCGACCGGGAATGTCGTCTCCACGCCGATCCCGGACGCGGCAGGTCCGAACATCGTGACCATGGAGAACCCGCATTCGATTGACAGCGTCTCTATCCCCGAAGATCGCGCGCGGCATATTCTGGATGGCGAGGGGCGTAGTGGAGGGCATCGATACGGAACAGGTATACCGGGCAAGACGGAATTTCCCGCAAGTTGGTCCGACGATGATATTCTGGAGGCCATAAGGCGAGTTGCGGGTACTGGTACTGTTGATCGACCAGCGCATCGCGATGGCGATCTGGTGATCGTCGGCGAGGTAAATGGCGTCTCGATCAAAGTTGTCGTGCAGCCCAACGGCGAAGTGCGAACGGGCTATCCGGTGTCAGGGCCCGGAGTGAGAAGGAACTAGGACAGTCATGGACGACAAAGAAGCAATCGACCTCCTTGAAAAGCAGATCAAAATTCTCGAACGAGCCGGCATCGACATGTCGGGTGATCGAGAGTTCTTCTATGTCGGGGAATGGGATCTTGCCCTAGAGGGGGTCTACGTCGCCCACAAAAAGCACCCCGGCGTGCTTAATTCCGAAGAGGTCCAAGCGCTTGTCGACGATTTCGGCATGGACACGTCTGAATTTGATAGATGAGCTGCAATGGCCGATTATTGATGATGGGCTGAGACGCTTTGATCCGTCCGCTTGCGCAACTTGATCTGTGAAACCAGTAAGCGATTGGCATAGTAACAAACCATCCGCCCAGATCAGTATCGAATATTCGGCTCAGCCCTTCCACTTTGGTCACGTTTCCCCGGGATATCGACCGAACCCGGCGGGTTGCCCCGCCGGGCCCGATGTGGGAGACCCCGTTCTTTTCAGAACGGGATCTCGTCGTCGCGGTCGACCAGCTCGGAGGACTCAAACTCGGCCGACATCGGGCGGCTTTAAGCAAGTCGACGTTCCCGGCGATGATCTCGCAGCCATAGGGCACTCAATCAAATTTTTCCGCCTTAAACTTTTGTTTTAAAACAACTTTCCAGTTCTCATCTTCTACCGCCACGGTGCGCCATTCCTCGCTTGTTCAGGCCACCGGTTTACTGCTGCAAGGCAAAGTAGAACCGTGCTGCATTCAGGAACGCGGCGCGCCGCCCTGCGGTCAGCGCGCGCGCTTCTTCATCCTCACCCCATTGCGCGATCTGCCAGTCCTCATCGATCAGCGAGACCTGCCATAACTCTTCCGGGCTGGCATAACGGTCCAGAACCGCCAGCGCGATGATCAGCGACCCTGACATCGCGACCAGATCATGGAACGCCGTCAATTCAAAACTCGATAACCGGGCAACATCGGCGCGCAGATTGTCCAGCAGGGATTTTGGCTGCGGCACATGAACCACACCGCAACATGCGATCGGCCGGAGCCCATAGCGATGCGCCACCCAATCCAGAAGCGGGTCCCAGGCCTGCGCCTCACGGACAACAAGCTCATCGGGCGATTCGGCACGATAGCAGACCATATCGCTGTCGCCATAATCCGCCAGCAACTCGGTGACCGCATCCTTCTGCCCGCGCACCTTGTCTATTGCCGCATTGGCTGCACGGGTGGCGGGCATGTGTTCGGGTGACAGTGTCTCGCCCTGTGCGCGCCATTCCTCTGCCAGCAAATCGGCCAGCGCGCGCGTCGGCACGACCAGCGCCGCCTTGGCAGGCGTCCTGATGGCCCGACCGTCCAGCGTGATGGTGTAGCCACCCTCAACGGCGCAAACCTCCACCACTGTCCAGAATCGCTTTTTGACCCAACCGCTCATCTCCGTGCCCCTGACCAGATCGCCTCCAGCGCCTCGGGCAGATGCCCAAAATCCGCGATCACCCGAGGACCCAGCAATCCCGGCGCATGATAGCCCCAGCCGACGCCCAGTGCATGCACATCTGCTGCACGCGCCATGTCCATGTCGTAGCTCGTATCGCCGACCATGACCGCATCGCTGGCGGCAACCCCTGTCTCGCGCAGGCAGGCGTGCAGCATGGCCGGGTGTGGCTTGGACGGGTGGTCATCGGCCACCTGCGTGGTGACGAAGCGCCGCCCCAGATCATGCGCGGCAAGGATATGCGCCAGACCTCGCCGTGATTTGCCTGTGGCGATCCCCAGCAACAGGCCCGCATCCTGCGCCAGCGCATCAAGTGCGGCCAGTGCACCGGGATAAAGCGGCGAAAGCGCTTCCGCCCTCAACCCGGAGAAGGCCGACTTGTAAGCCGCGACCAGCGCATCGTGGTCGCGCGCTGCCAGTTCTGGTGACAGCCGCACCATCGCTTGCGGCAATGACAGCCCCACAATGCCCAGCACCGCCTCGCGCGTGGGCATGGGCAACCCCAACCCGCCAAACGCCTGCGCCATCGCCGCACAAATAGGCGCCTGACTGTCGATCAATGTGCCATCGACATCGAAAACCACCAAACGCAGGCGCATCAGGCGTCCTCGAACGGGTCGGCAGGCACGTCACCGTCGCGCCAGCCGAACAGTGACCAAGTGCGTGCCATATGCTCTGGCAGGGGGGCTGTCAGCGACAGCATCGCCCCGGTGACCGGATGCTCCAGCCGCAAGGACCGGGCGTGCAGGTGCAGCTTGCGGCTGACCTCTCCGCCTATGCCCGCGCCCCACCCGTCGCCCATGTTTTCCTGTGCCGCACCGCCATATTTTCCGTCGCCGATAATCGGGTGCCCGATCTCGGCCATATGTGCGCGCAACTGATGCGTGCGCCCCGTGATGGGCGACAGCGCGACCCAGGTCGCGCGCCCTGCCAACCGCTCCAGCACCGCGTAATCCGTGGTGGCGCGCTTGGCCCCCTCGACCTGATCGACTTCACCCGGATGGATGCAGCGCATTTTCTCGCCTGCGCCGCGCCCGCCTGACTTGACCAGACCATAGCGGATGGTGCCCATGGCAGGGGTCGGGACACCCGCCACCAGTGCCCAGTAGATCTTGCGCGTCTGGCGCGCGCGAAAGGCCTCGGACAGCCGCCGTGCCACTCGGGCCGTACGCGCCAGCAGCAGCACCCCGGATGTGTCCTTGTCCAGCCGATGCACCAGCATGGGCCGTTCCTTGTAGCCGAAACACAGCGCCTCGCTCAGACCGTCCACATGGTGCCCGCCCTGCCCGCTGCCACCCTGCGAGGGCAGGCCGGGGGGTTTGTTCAGCGCAATGATATGCTGGTCTTTCCACAAGACAGCCTGCTGGATCATCTCGGCATCATTCGCACTGATACCGGACCGCACAACGGCAGGCGCGGGCGCGCCTTCGGGCAGGGGCGGAATACGCACGCTCTGCCCGGCCTCGATCCGGGTCGATGCCTTGACCCGGCCCCCATCCACCCGGATATCCCCCTTGCGGCAGGCTTTCTCGATCAGCCCCTGCGTGATCTGCGGAAACTGGCGCTTCAGCCAGCGATCCAGCCGCTGCGCGCCCTCATCCGTCCCTACCTGCCGTGTCTGCACGCCACTCATGCCTTGCCCCTTCGCTTGCGCCTTCCTCTTTCCCTGCACAGGTCGCGTTGTCAACCAAAGGCCCGGATTCGTTTCATCTTGCCCCAAATACTCCGCCGGGGGTGAATTGGGCGTCAGCCCAAGAGGGGGGCGCGCAGCCCCCCTTTACTCGGCCCGCCGCGCGCGCAGCTTTGCGAAATAGGCTACACGCTTGGCCAGCTCCCGCTCAAACCCACGCTCCAGTGGCTGATACAGCACCGGACGCTTTACCCCGTCCGGAAAATAGTTCTGCCCCGAGAATCCCTCCTCGGCGTCATGGTCATAGGCGTAGCCCGCGCCATAGCCCTGCTCTTTCATCAGCTTGGTGGGCGCGTTCAGGATATGCTTTGGGGGCGGCTTCGATCCGGTTTCCTTTGCCATCCGCAGCGCGCCCTTCCATGCCCCGTAAGCGGCATTCGACTTGGGCGCGAGTGCAAGATAGATCACCGCCTGTGCCAGCGCCAGTTCCCCCTCGGGCGCACCAAGCCGCTCGAAGGTCTGCCAGCTTTCCAGACAGACGGCCTGCGCCTGCGGGTCGGCAAGGCCGATATCCTCGACTGCCATGCGCGTCAGCCGTCGCGCCAGATAGCGCGGGTCCTCGCCGCCATCGATCATGCGTGCAAACCAGTAGAGGGCCGCATCCGGGTCCGACCCGCGCACCGATTTGTGCAGCGCCGAGATGAGGTTGTAATGCGCATCGCCCGATTTGTCGTATTGCGCCGCGCGCCGCATCAACCGTGTGCCCAGCCCCTCGGGGTCAAGCTTGCCTGCGACCTGCCAGCCCGCCACCTGTGCGATCAGGTTCAACAGCGCCCGCCCGTCGCCATCGGCCATTTCCAGCAGCGCCTCGCGCGCGGGGCCAGTCAACGGCAATGCATGGCCAATGGCTTTTTCGGCGCGCTGCGCCAAGAGTTCCAGATCGGTCAGGCTCAGCCGGTCCAGCACGATCACCTGCGCGCGCGACATCAGCGCCGCGTTCAACTCGAATGACGGGTTCTCGGTCGTGGCCCCCACCAGAACGATTGTGCCATCTTCCATATGCGGCAGGAAACTGTCCTGCTGTGCCTTGTTGAAGCGGTGAATCTCATCGACAAACAGTAATGTGCCGCGCCCGTTCTGGCGGCGTAGCTTCGCCTGCTCGAACACCTTGCGCAGTTCCGGCACACCAGAAAAGATCGCGCTGATCTGGGAGAAATGCATGTCGGTCTGGTCTGCCAGCAGCCGCGCGATGGTCGTCTTGCCCACGCCGGGTGGCCCCCACAGGATCAGCGAGGCCAGCGCGCCACACGCCAGCATCGCCCCCAGCGGACCATCCGGCCCCAGCGCCTGCGCCTGTCCGATCACCTCATCCAGCGATTGGGGGCGCAACTGGTCAGCCAGTGGGCGCGCGGCGGCGGCTGGCGCGTCTTGCGCAGGAGTGTCGAACAGGTCGGGCATGAGTGCAGTCTAGTCGGCTTGGGTTGCCTGCGGAAGGGGTCCTACTCAGACCCGGAAGCGCAGCAGCACGCGACGTCCATCGCGCAACGCCTCGATCTGCCAGTTGCGGGTTTGGGTCCGGGCCGCGCGGATCACATCCTCGGTCGTGGTGACCTGCTCACCGTTGATCGAGAGCAGCACATCGCCCGGCAACAGGCCCGTGCGCGCTGCAAGATCAGCAAGTTCGGTCACGAGAATGCCCTCGGCCGAAGGGGCAAGCCCGTATTCGGCAATCACAGCCGGGTTGATCCGCACGACGGATAGCCCCCGAAGCGCCACTCTCCCCTCGACCGTGCGGGCCTGACGGTCCGGGCTGTCAGGGGGGGCGATCAGGTCGATCTCGGCGCGCAAGGTGTCCAGCCCGCGGCGATAGGTCAACTCTGACTGCGCGTCCAATCCACGCGCAGCGAGGCGAAACATCATCTCGGGGCCGGAATTCACCGGGGCGCCATCGACCATGAGCACCACATCGCCCCGCAGCAACCCGGCCTGTGCCAGAGGGCTGTCAGGGTGAAGGTCGAGCAGGACCACACCTTCGGGGATCCGCTGATCAAACGCCTCGGCCAGTGAGGCATCGACTGCCTGCGCGGTGACCCCCGCCCAGGGGCGCTGAAACCGGTTACGCCCCGCGCGGGCCTGTTCGACGACCTGCACCACCAGATTGGCCGGGATTGCAAAGCCGATCCCGTGCGAGGCCCCGGAGCGCGTGATGATCGCGGTGTTCACGCCCACAAGCCGACCCTGCATATCGACCAGCGCACCGCCAGAATTGCCCGGATTGATCGGTGCATCAGTCTGGATGAAATAGCCCCTCCCCGATCCCACTGCGATCCCCGACCGCGCCAGCCCCGAGATGATGCCGCTGGACACGGTCTGCCCCACCCCAAAGGGGTTGCCGATGGCCAGCACCAGTTCTCCCACCTCGACCGCATCGGAATCGGCGAATGCCAGCACCGGCAGGTCAGTTGCCCCGCGCAGTTTCAGCACGGCAAGGTCGCTTTCCTCATCCGTCAGGATGATATCGGCGTCATACTCACGCCGGTCGTTCAGAATGACGCGGATCTCGGTCGCGTTTCCGACAACATGAAAATTCGACACCACGATCCCGTCGTCGGACAGGATGACACCAGAGCCGAGTGCATTCTGAACGCGGGGGGTGACTTGCCCGAAATCCCGAAACAAACCACCAAAGAAAGGGTCATCGGCGAAGGGCGAGACGCGCTGCGCGACGACACGCTGCGCATAGATATTGACAACGGCAGGGGCTGCGGCACGCACAACCGGCGCAAAGCTGAGGTAAATCTGAGGTTGCGATTGCGGGACGGTCTCGGCCCGCAAAGGCAGCGCAATCAGTAGCCAGACAAGAACGAGACGCAGAAAACGCATGTGCAGACCCTGACAGAAGAGTTTCCGTCGATATAGAGGGGGCGGCCAGCAGGTTTCAATGCAAAAGGCCCGCATCTGCGATGCGGGCCCGGAACAATCCTTGTGAAAGGGCCTTAGTCTGCTGCAGCCTCGGCATCCAGACGGGCAAGGTCAGCAGCGCCCTTGGCATTCACATCGCGTTCGACAAACTCGATGATCGCCATCGGGGCCATGTCACCATAGCGGAAACCAGCCTTGAGCACGCGCACATAGCCGCCTTGGCGGTCCTTGTAGCGCGGACCCAGAATCTCGAACAGTTTGGCGACGTGCTTGTCCTGCTTGAGTTGGGCGGCAGCCTGACGGCGGGCATGCAGGTCACCGCGCTTGGCGAGCGTGATCATCTTCTCGATAATGGGACGCAGTTCCTTGGCCTTGGGCAGGGTGGTCTTGATCTGCTCATGTTCAATGAGCGAGCCGGCCATGTTCGCCCACAGCGCCTTGCGGTGTTCATGGGTGCGGTTCAGGCGGCGGTAGCCTCTTGCGTGACGCATTGTGTATCTCCTTCAACGTCTGTTTTTACTTTGTCTGGCCGGGGCTGCGTGACCTCGACTCTCCTTGGGGCGTATCGCCCGGTCGTCAGAAGGTGGGTGCACAGCACCCACCCTACTGTCGTCTCTTGTAGGGTGGGTGCTGTGCACCCACCATTGGTCAGAACTGGTCTTCGAAACGCTTGGCCAGATCGTCGATATTCTCTGGCGGCCATTCCTCGACATCCATCCCGAGATGCAGACCCATGCCGGAAAGCACTTCCTTGATCTCGTTCAGCGACTTGCGCCCGAAATTCGGCGTGCGCAGCATTTCGGCTTCGGTCTTCTGGATCAGATCGCCAATATACACGATATTGTCGTTTTTCAGGCAGTTGGCCGAACGCACCGACAACTCCAGTTCATCAACTTTCTTGAGAAGAAGCGGGTTGAATTCCAGACCGTCATCATCGTCCTTGGACCCTGCCGCTTCGGGCTCGTCGAAGTTGACGAAGACCTGCAACTGGTCCTGCAGGATGCGCGCGGCATATGCCACGGCATCATCTGCGCTGACCGACCCATCGGTTTCCACCTTCATGGTCAGCTTGTCATAATCCAGCACCTGGCCTTCGCGAGTTGGCTGAACTTCGTAGCTGGCCTTGCGCACGGGCGAGAAGATCGCATCGATCGGGATCAGACCGATCGGGGCATCTTCGGGGCGGTTCTTGTCAGCCGACACATAGCCTTTGCCGGTATTGACCGTCAGTTCCATGTAAACCGATGCACCGTCGTCCAGGTGACAGATCACCTGATCCTTGTTCAGCACCTCGATCCCCGCGCTGGTCTCGATATCGCCCGCCTTGACCACACCGGGCC
>SKRW01000210.1 GCA_007118295.1 Paracoccaceae bacterium
ATTATAGGATCAGCGTGTGACTACAGAGGTTTGCCAAACCTGCACCACTAACTCATTGATATGACTCAGGCGGTCACGCCGATCGAGCAAAATATCGGCCGATTTTGCCGAACTTGGGCGGCCCGATAGGGACAGCCGGACTGTAGCCCCGGCACAGCGGTGTTACGCAACCCATCTCGAAGCAAGCAATGCGGATGTGGACCCTATGAAGCGAGCGTCTTGCAACAACGCCGATAGCGCCTATCGCTCCAGGTTCTTGGCATAGCCGACAAGCTGATCCGCAACTGTACCCCAACCGTCAAAGAACCCCATGTCTTCGTGCGATTGCCGGGCGTCGGGGGTGCGGTGGCGGGCAATGGCGGTGTAGCGGGTGCCGCCATTCGGAGCGTCCTCAAACAGGATGATCGCGGTCATGAAGGGGTTTTCGCTTGGGGCCCAGCCTTCGCTATAGGCATCGGTAAAGACCAGCTTTTCGTCAGGCAAAATCTCCAGCCAGACGCCTTCATTCTTTACTTCTGCGCCGTCCACGTCGAACACTGTGTTGAACCGTCCACCAACGCGCAGGTCAATCTCGCAGGCTGTGACCAGATGCGGTTTCGGGACAAAGAACTGTTTGATGTGTTCCGGCGTTGTCCAGCATTCCCAAAGCAATGCGCGCGGCGCATCAAGGGTGCGTTCCAGTTTCAGATCAGTTTTCGGATTCAGTTTCATCTTGTCTTCTCCTGTATAGCTTGTGGACATAGTCGTCATGACGGTCAAGCCGGGCGGTCCACAGCGCACGCTGCGCGTCCAGCCATGTTTCAATAGGCGCGAAGGCATCCGCCGACAGGGCACAAGACCGGATGCGGCCAGCCTTGGTACTGGTGATGAACCCCGCGTCTTCCAGCTTGCGCAGGTGCTTCATGAAAGAGGGCAGCGCCATGTCATGGGGGGCGGCCAGTTCGGTCACGCTGGCCGCGCCTTGCGCAAGGCGGGTCAGGATCGCTCGGCGCGTCGGGTCGCCAAGGGCGGTGAACAACAGGTCCAGTCGGGAATCATGCTTAGCCATATGGCTAAGTTATGCGTCGTATGATGCAATGTCAATCATTACTTATCCAAAAGGCTAAGCTATGCGACAGCCAAAAGGGGTCAGCCAACCCTATTGCCCGGTATGCAGGCGTAGGGTTTTGGTGTTTTCTCGGGTGATGATCGCTTTGACCTCGAGGTCAAGCTGCGCGGCTTTCTGCCACCACCCCGCCTTGTCACCCCCCGGAAACAAAGCATCTGGCAGCAATGGCAACACTGCCGCCATGGCCTCTGCCACAGTCAGCGCCGGCGGGGATTTGGGCAGGACAGCCAGCAAGGCCGCGCGCATGGCTTCATATGTGGCGCGGTCCACGCGGTGGACCTTGCCGGGGGACATGATGTTTTCAACCTCGATTCTGTCCCCAATCATGTTCCGGTCAGCGGGCATCCAGTTTTCCTTTCACATAGTCATGTTCTGGCACCCGAAACTCCAATTGCCACCCAGGCCAAGAACAGTTTGGCGCAGACGCGGGCAGCATGGGTCCGGCAGCGTTTGTCTTGATTGATGGATTAAACAATCCCGGCGATGCCAGATTGCGATCCCGTCAGGTGATAGCATCCGCGTCATCAAGACCGGTCTCGTCCAATGGCAGCACCAAGGCAAAACAGGTGCCATGGCCGGGACGCGATGTCACGGACAGGGTCCAGCCTTGCGCTGCGGCGATCTCGAAGCAGATCGCCAAGCCCAGACCACTCCCGTCAGAGTCGGCACCCTTGCGCCATTCCTGCCGGTACGCGGCCAGCTCTGCATCGCTCATCCCTGGTCCTTGATCGGCAACAATCAGCACGGCGTGGTCGGCCTGTCGCCGGGCACCAATCAGAACCTTGCCCTTGGGTGAATGCTTGATTGCATTCGAAACAAGATTGGTCGCGATCCGCATCACGGGCATTGCCGGGGCCATGACCGACAGACCGCTGTCTACGTTGCGCAGAACCAGCCCCTTGGCCTGCGCCTCGTCCGCGAACATCCGCTCTGCCGCACCGATGACCAGCGAGAGTGGCAAAGCCTCCGGTTGCGTTTCAGCGGGGTCCCCGGACTCGGCGTTTGTGGGGTGACCCTCTTCCAGATAGCCATGCGCAAGCCCCTCGATATAGTCAAACGCTCCGGCCAATCGGTCACGCAGTCGCGGCTCGCTGTCTTGTGCAAGAGTGTCCATTGTCATCCGCAGCGACGCGAGCGGCTGCTGCAGGTCGTGTGATGCGGCAGCAAGGCGGCGCTGGCGGCGCGCTGCAAGGTCACGAGCCCTCTGGTAGCGCTGTTGCGCCTCCGCTTCGGATCTGAGGGCAACGATCTCGCGCGACTGAGCCTGGCCATGCGCGCGGCGCAGATCCACCAGCGCCAACGCGTTCGCCGCAATCACCCCCGCCCCCACGATGCCATAGAAACCCTTTATCAGCAGCGCAGGGTCAAGGCGACCGCCCAGACGATCTGCCAGCAACAGCACCAGAAGCCCGACGCCCGCCACCAGTGCCGCAAGAAACAGCGCGCGCCCTGCGCGGTCCGGCCCACCGCTTGCCAGCCGCCCCGCGCTGGAAACGGCGACGAGGTTGGCCATCAGCATGACGATGCACAGCCCGTAAACCAGCAACACGACCGGCTCGGGTGGGAACAGGGGTTGGGCGACGCCAAGGGCCAGAACCGCCAGTCCGGAGAAGCGCAGGGCAGTCCGGCCCTTGGGCGCAACCGCTGCAGCGGTCAGTAACCCGCCGCCTGCCAGCAGGCACAGTAGCCCGATGCCGACTGGTAGGTTAAATCCTGGCGCGCCGGGGTAAAGAAACCGGAACAGCAACAGGTCCAGATGCGCCACGAACATCAACCCGACCAGCAAAAGCCCGGCATAGGCCAGCGCGATTGCGCTGCGCATGGCTACCGCGAAACCGGCAAAGAAGATCAGGCTGGACAGCGCGAAGGCATAGAACGAGGTATGTCCGATACCCGAGAGAAAGGTCCGCTGCTCCATCCTCTCGGGCGTTTCGGCACGAAAGGACGCGTCGTGCACAGGGCCAAAGGTCACGCGCAGCATCAGCACTGCGGTCTCGCCCGGAGTGAGCAGAAAGCTATTCGTCCGCAGGCGCAGGCCCGAATAGTCGGAAGGCTGGAAGGGACGGCGAACATCATGCGCCAAAAGGATCTCGGTGCGTCCATCGGCTCGCAGAAGATAGGCCTCCAGCGCGATCAACCCATAGACTTGCGAGGTAACCAGCCAGGGATCGCCTGCGCGTCCATCTGCCGGCACTGGGTTTGTCAGTTCAACTGCGGCCCAGACGGGTTGATAATCGCGTCTGTCGGCAATGGTTGCCGCGAGGCCGGGCGCAAAGCCCCCGGCGCGAAACCGCGCGACCTGTTCGAGCAGCGTTTCCCCATCGTCGAGTGCGAAAACCAGCGACGGTCCAAGCTCTGCCTCGTCACCTTCCAGCAGGATGGTGGACTGCGCGCGCAGTAGAATGGCGACGAGGCACAATGCCAGTCCCGTTGCCAGACCGACACAAATTTGGACGCGCCCCGCCATTCTGTGCTACCTTCCGCTACGCGAACCCCCAGTAGAGCTTTACTTTGCCCCGTTTTCAATCCGTCATCGCCGATGATCATGCCATTGTCCGGCAGGGGCTACGGTCGGTACTCGAGACCCCCGGCATGATCGAGGAAGATGGGATAGCCGTGCTCGCCGAGGCTGCGAACGGGATCGAAGCGGTTGCCGCAGTGCGCCGCCTGCGCCCGCATCTGGTGCTTCTGGATGTGCAGATGCCCTTTGCAGGCGGGGTAGAGGTGGCGCTGGAGGTGCGCCGCTGGTCACCACAGACGCGGATCGTCGTGCTGACCGGCATCACGGCACCCGGCAAGCTGGCCGAACTGATCGAAGTCGGAGTGGACGGGCTGTTCTCCAAGGCCACAGACAATGCCGGGCTCTACGCCGCGCTGCCGAAGATCCTGCGCGGGGGCCGCGTTATCGCGCCTGATATTGTCGCAGCGATCGAGGCGGCACCGGAGCAGAGCCTGCTGTCGTCACGCGAGCGGCAGGTGCTGAACCTGATCGTCATGGGCCAGTCGAACAAGGAGATCTCCGCAGTTCTGGGGATCAGCATCAAGACGGTGGATCGCCACCGCACCAACCTGATGCGGAAGCTGGGCGTTCATTCGGTGGCGCAACTTATCTCGCTGGCGCTGCGCCAGGGCCTGATCGATCCTGCGTCCGAGCTGTAGGATTGGGGGATCAGCCCCATGGCGGGGCACGTCTGAACCGGCGATCCTTGGATCCAGATTTTCCAGTCAGGATCACCGATGACCGCCCCGTCCCGTACACGCATTATGGCCCTTTGCTGCCTGCTAGCGGCACCTGCACAGGGCGAAGGCTGGCGCGTAGAAAGTCAGTTAGGTGATCTGCTGCGCGTTACCCCACATACCGCCAGTACTGACCGCACCCAGCGCAACGGCTTGTTCGTTTGCCTGCACGATCTGACCGGGAACGGCCGAAAAGGGTTCTCGCTGGCTGCGGGGCCCGCACCACAATTCGTAGCTGCGGCGGGGGCCTCGGCATGCGCAGGCATCACGATCCGGCCTCAGGTTCTGTATCTGTGGCGCGAGGATCACGGCGAGATGCGCGAAGTGCTGCGTCTGCCACTACGCGCCGGGGATTTGCGCGGAACCGGTCTCCACATCGACTGGATGGCAAAATAGACGCCCTTGGACACCCGGAAGCTTCGTGACAGCGTGCGGACATCGCCGCGCCAAACTGCCAAACTACCAGAAATCTGCGCTTGTCATCGCATCCTGTGCACTCACATCACAAAACCCCAACATGCGAACGGCCCCTCGCCAGTGCAGGGGGCCGTCCGAGTGTGCTGGTGGTGGGCTGGGCGACAGGTCAGCAGCGGCGCCCGTCAACAAGCGACCAGCGACCTTGGGTATTGGTCTGGACGCTGTGAGTTCTGTTGCCGGCGACATTGCTCACCGACAGGCGCATCTGGTCGAAAAATCCTGTCTGAAAGATCTTCAGCGCCATCTGGCCGTTGCCGACATCGTAATAGTGCCCTTCGCCAGCATAGATGTAACCGCCAGCGCGGGCAAAGGCCTGAACAGCATCGGCATTGTTGTAGATGTGCACGCGGATGTCCATGCCGGTGCAGTTGTAGACATTTATCGCCGAAGCCTGCGAGGCGATCCCGGTGGCGGAAAGGGCAGCGATCAGCGGCAGCGCGGTGCGGAAAAATTTGGTCATGGTTTGGGTCCTTTCGGGTTGCGCGGTCAAGTCGTTGTGACTTGCTTCCGACTGACCTTACTTTCGCCCAATGCCTGCTCTGGCGGTATGGGGCCGATCCCCCATTCGGGGCACTCCAGCACGACAACACGATTCCAGCAAAACCGGTGCAGGGACGTGGCCCAGGCCGTTCGAACTCCGGGTTTTCAAACATTGACGACCCCAGCCGGGTGAGCGCGGCATGCCTGATTTCGCGCAACTCGACCGCCCCGCCCTGCGCAGGCCACGCGTATCACCTGTAGGGCGTGCGACGGCATGCCCGCGTTTGATGGGTTATGAAAGCGCCCGAAATCTGGCAGCTTGTGATTCATGTCCAGACGCTTCGACAATGAGACGGCGGCTGGCGGCGCGCGCGTCGGCGCAGATAACTGCGCACATAAACTGGGATAACCTTGCATGGAATTGTGGATCACCCTTTCAATTGCGGCGGCTGCGTTTCAGACCCTGCGATTCATGCTGCAAAAGCATCTGAGTATGGGTGCGCTCAGCGCAGGCGGCGCAACGCTGGCGCGGTTTTTCTACTCTGCGCCGTTTATCCTTGCACTCGCCCTTGGATATCTGGCCTTCGGCGGATTGAGGTTCCCCGACCATATGCCGATATTCTGGGTCTATGCCGTTGTCGGCGGACTTACTCAAATCCTGGCGACATGGTGTGTTGTGGCGCTGTTTGCCGAGCGCAACTTCGCAGTGGGAATTACCTTCAAGAAAACCGAGGTCGTCCAGACAGCGGTTGTGGGGCTTGTCATACTGGGGGACAGGATATCCTTTCTCGCAGTGGGTGCGATCCTGCTGGGGCTTGTGGGGGTGCTGCTGCTGTCGGATTCGCCCGGCCTGCAAGGTCGCTGGTGGCGGCGGCTTGGCAGTCGCGCGACGGTGCTGGGGTTGGCATCGGGTGCTTTCTTTGCCATTTCGGCCGTTGGCTACCGCGGGGCAACACTGGAAATCGCCAGTGACGATCCGCTGCTACGCGCGGCTCTCACGCTGTGTGTGGTCACGCTGCTACAAGCTGTCGGCCTGTCACTCTGGCTTGTGTGGCGTGAGCCAGGACAGGTTGGGCGCGTCATCGAGGTGCGGCGCACTGCAGTCTGGATGGGCCTGACAGGGATGGCGGGCAGCCTGTGCTGGTTCACTGCGTTCACGCTGGAAAACGCCGCGCTGGTTTTCGCGGTCGGACAAGTGGAAGTGATCTTTTCGCTTTTCGCCGCCGTGCTGTTTTTCGGCGAGCGCATCACCGCGCGCGAAGGCATGGGAATCGCATTGATCACCCTGTCCGTGATCGCCGTTGTGGCATTTCGATAGGGCGTAGCGGCTAACCCCGATGCGTCACGGACTCCCCCCAGCAAAACGATCACCTCGACGTCGAATCGCAGGCATCAGTGGCGAGTGCCTCGGCACGTCTTCTGGAAGGGACCCGGTTCGATGATCTCAGCCGGGCAGCATCTCCGCCAACCTGTGCTCCAGTTCACTCTTGCGAAAGGGTTTGCGCAGAAACCGGATGCGCGGGTCGAGTTGCCCGTCAGGCGCAGCGAACTCTTCGGCATGACCGGACACCAGTAGCACAGGAAGACCCGGCCGCTCCTCGAGCACCGTCGCCGCCAGTTGCCCGCCACTTACCCCACCGGGCATGACTACGTCGGAAAGCAGAAGATCGAACGGCTCACCGGCTCGCAACCGGACCAATGCTGTGGTTGCACGCGGCTCGGCCTCGACCTCGTATCCCAGCGACCTGACGATCATGCAGATATACTCCCGCACCTGATCCTCGTCATCGACCACAAGAATGCGCGCGCGCGTGGCGGTTTGCCGGGCGGCAGACTCGACCTCCTGCGCGTCGTGGTGGTCGGCGGGCGGCGCATGACGCGGCAACAGCAACTCGACCGTGGTACCTGTTCCCAGACTGCTGTGGATGCGCACATGCCCACCTGACTGATGCACGAAACCATGGACCATGCTGAGACCCAGCCCGCTGCCTTCACCTGCGGGTTTGGTGGTGAAGAAAGGCTCGAATGCCCGATCCCGCGCGTCTTCATCCATCCCATTGCCCGTGTCCGAGACTGCGATCCGCACGTATTCGCCCGCCGCCGGTGCATCAGGAATGGCCGACTCGGCCAATGAACTCGCGCATGTCTCGATGCGCAGAATACCCCCGCCGGGCATCGCATCGCGCGCATTCACGCACAGATTGAGAAGCGCGCTCTCGAACAATGCCCGATCAACATTGACGGCTCCCAGACTCTCGGCCAGTTCCATCTCCAGTGTGATCGCCGGGGTTATTGAGCGTTCGATCAGCATTCGCATGCCTTCGACGAGTTTGTTTGCATCAAAGACACTGGGTGAGAGAGGCTGTTTGCGCGCAAAGGCAAGCAGGTGCTGCGTCAGGTGTGCTGCGCGTTCCGATGCGATCATGATTTGCCGGGCCAGAGTCGCGTTTGGTTGGTCGGCGGGCAGCGTGTCGGCCAGGGCTTCGGCATTGCCAAGGATAACGGTGAGCAGATTGTTGAAATCATGCGCGATCCCGCCGGTAAGCTGACCAACAGCATCGAGCCGTTGCGATTGGCGCAACTGCGCCTCCAGCGCCTTTTGCTCGGACAGGTCGATGATGTTCCCGACCAACCGAACCGGCTCGCCAGTGTCATTGCGCAGAATGCTCGCCCGTTCGCGCACGGGGATATATTCGCCGTCACGTTTCCGCAGGCGATACTCGCCCTCCCAGAAATCCTGCCCGCTTTCGATCGCGGCCTCTATCTGCGACAGGATTTCCTTGCTGTCGTCGGGGTGGACGCTGTCTACCCACGCGTCACGCGGAACCTCGTGAGCACCAGGAGTGTAGTCAGGGAGCCAGGAAGCAGCATCGTTGACCCAGGTTTGATTGCTTGCAAGGTCGCGATCAAAGATGAAGTCGCTTGATGCTTGCGCCACATGGCGGAACCGGTCCTCGACGCGGCGCTGCGCCGTCACATCCCGAAGAAAGATCGTCAGCTTCTCGGGCGTTGGATGCGCATGCACTTCGAACGATCTGCCCAATCTTGCGTAATACACGTCGATTTTTTCCGGTGCCTGTCGGTCCATCGCTCTGCGATAAAGAGCGTCAATTTTGCTGCCAACCAAGTCCGGAAGCAGTTTCCAATGAGAAATGCCCAGAAACGCGCGACCCGAAAAAAAGAAGTCGATGGCGTTCTGGTTTGCATAGGTGACGCGCCAGTCAGTATCCATAGACAGCACCCCGTCTGTCGTGCTGGCCAGCACAGCCGAGAGTTCCGCCTTGCTATCGGCAAGCTGTAGGGTGCGATCCTCTAGCTCGTGCCGCAATGTCCGCTCTGCGCCGATCAGCGCGTATTCACGCAGGGTCAGCAATGCCGCAAAGCCCAGCAATGTTGGCAGGACAAATATATGCTCCGGGCGCAGTTCCCCCCATCTTGCTGCCGCGCCCGCTGCGAGGATCGCTGCGACCGTCAGTGCCGGGATCAAGGCTTCTGCCGGACGGGGTGCCTGCTCGGGGTGGGCTGTCGGCTCAGCAGTGACCGTGCCTGCGCCCCGGTGCTCCAGCGCGGCCCAGCCAATGAACGCGAATGCGGCGATCCACAGCACGTCATAGAAGGTGCCGATCGCATAGACGTCATTCAGAATATCTAATCCATAAAAGTAGTTGGCACCCGCAAAGGCACCGGTCGCGATCAGAATGAGTAGAAACGGAAAGCGGCGCTCGTTCGAGATATACAGAACGAAACATACGAGGCCGAATGTCCACGCGCCAAGACCCAAAGTCGGATAGGCAAATGCAATCGCAGCGCCCAGCCACCCTATCCCGGAGCCAAAAAGAACCGTCCCGTATAGAATGAAGCCAACGGCAATCGTCGCGCAGAGCGCCAGCGCAAAGTTGGTCATTTGAATGCGGCGTCCTGGCGAGTCCGCCAGACAGTAGTGAAATGTGCCGACCATAAGAAAAACGGTGCAGGTAAGGTAGAAAGCATCAGCGATGCTTGGAAACAGCAGGTCCGCCCCAAACCAGCCAAAGCCCACCCAGATCACTGTGCCAGCCATCCACAAAAGGCACGCCAGTCCAATACAGCGCCACGCTTTGCGTGCTGAACCGTCGCTTTGCGCAGCAACGCGCAACGCGATCACGCCAGACGTCAGGGGTGCGACGATCCAGCCGACGATGTACCACAGGTCAATCCAGGCCGGGCCCAGCGTCAGCAGCGACGGGGTCACGGCGAACAGGACCAGAAAGATCACCAGCAGAGTCAAGACAGTCAACCGTCTGCTCGACCTTCTGGTGTAAGCACTTGCAAGGGGCCCCAGCCGCCTTTCGTCGGACTTCACGTATTCCACTGGCAGGTGTGACTCCTCAGGCCCGCTTGAACATCGAGGCGTAGAGCATGCGGAAACCGGGCGGAGCCGCAATGCGCAAAGGGCTTTATCGCATATCAGGCAGAAACGCGATAGTTCGACAGATGGCCAGGTAACTCATTCGCAGCGACCTGACCAAATGGCCTCCCACGGCTCTGCCCATGGGCTGGGCGGCACGGGTCGCGTGCCCTGCAAATGGTCATTCTCCTGTCTGTTGCCTTTGCGAACCGAAACCGTCCGCATTCGGTCATTCGAGGATCGGACATGTCCCGCCACCTATATTGGCCCCGGATCAGATATCCAGATCGGCAGGGTCGGGGTCCCCGACCCCATCGGTTGCCTACAGATTGTCAAAGGGGCTCTCAATCGCGACACCAGTCGGCGCGAAATCCCTCACATTGCCAGTTGCGACAATTGCCCCGTGCCGAAGCGCTGTAGCTGCGATCATAAGGTCTGCACCGCCATGTCCGATTTCGGCCGAGAGATGGCCCCAGATGCGTGCATCTTCAGCCCCAAAAGGAAGCAGGCGGTCAGAGAAGAGGAGAACCGTGCGATCAACCCAGGTGCGAAGATCGCGCGCAAACGCTGGGTCGCGCGCCTGCTGAAGCCGAATGCCTCGTTCGATTTCGCCAAGCGTGACAACGCTCAGAAAAAGGTCTTGCTCAGATTTGCCGCGTAACCACGCCTCTACGCGTGGGGCGCGATCGGGGCGACGAACGGCAGAAATGACATTCGTGTCCAGCAGATACATCAGAAATTTACGTCGCGCGGAGCCGCCTGAGCGCGGGCAAACTCGCCACCCGGAAAGCCCATCAGATGGTCAGCAAAACTCTCGCGTGATTTCACAGCCCCCTCCAGAAGACGCCGATATTCTTCGGCTGACAGGATTACGACAGCGGGCTTGCCGCGACGCGTCACCTCTTGGGGTGTGCCAGCAAGAGCAGCGTCAACAACCGCGCTGAACCTGTTTTTTGCATCCTGGAGTGTCCACATAATCGCTTCCTAGCTAGCCACATAGCTAGATAGATAAGATGTCACCTGCTTCTGGTCAAGGCAAAGGGAGCCGCTTCGCCCTGACAAGACGCAAGAACACGAACCGCATCAGTGGCGCCTGACCTGCCTGATCTCAGGACTTCGGAGAACGCATCGCGACAGGTGACCCGGACCAGCAAACTGCCAGATCCAGATCCGCATCCCACTGTTGAGTCGCCTCAATACACTCGGCTATTTCGGGATCGCTCGCATAGCCCTAGGGTAAAGGGAAGTGACACCTCAGAAGTCAGCCAGGCGACACCGCCGTCACGGTCGGCGATGGTAAATGCCTCGGACTGGTCATACGTCATCCGCCGCCCGGCGTGCCATGTGGCAAAGCCAGACGCGCCACCGCAGGATGACAAAGCACCAACCCCTTTCTGACACTAATTCTGGATAACGCTTGCCAACTTACCCGGGCCACCAGAACGCCGCAGTGCTATGACCGTCCGCAAATTTACATTTTCAGGTGGCTGTGGCCATTTCTGAAAGCGGCTTTCGGGCTGCGCTCACAACCGAAAGACAAACCGTTCGGCATTGGCAAACACTTTTCCAGTCAGTGTGCGCAGGAATGTACCGTGGCCGACCACGGCGATCGTCTGTTCAGGACGGGTTTGCAGCCAATCGGTAAACACCTCAACCCGACGCGCCAGAGCGCTGAGTGACTCGCGCAGGTAAGGGCCATCATGTTCCGGGGCAACAGCCCACCACGGATCTTCGAGATGGTCGAAACGCAGCATCGGGAAGTCCACCGCCAGCAGGTCTGGTGAGCGCCCGATATCGCAAAAGCTATCCTGATGTTCTCGGTGGAGATGCTCCACAATCCGAGGCGCGGGATGATGGGCAAAACCGGCAAGCGTTGTCTGGATCGCACGAGTCAGAGGCGAGGTGATGACCAGTTCGACATCGTGCAACTGCGCAACCTCATCGGCCAATGCGGCGGCCTGTTGATGGCCAAGTACGGTAAGCGGGGCATCGCGCAGGGCAGGGTCGCGGCGCGCCGGGTCCTCATTGGCCAGTTCCTGAACGCGCGCATTATGCTGCGATTGCGCGTGGCGGATGAAATGGATGGTCTTCGCAGGCATTTTCAGTCCTTGTAATTGTTCAGGCATCGGGCATTGCGGGCCGCTCTCGACAGACTGGCAGCAGGCACGTTTGCGGTAACAGGATCGGATGTCAGTTTCAACTTGATCCTCCGCGACCTGGGCCGGCAAAAATGGCGAGACTGTCCACACTGCCCCCGTCTTCATGGCAAAGCCTGCCCGGAAGTGAACAATTCCCCCAGTTTCAGAATCTAACCTTGCGGGGGTTCTACTGAGGCGAGTGCCGTCGCTGCGAGATCAAGTGCTGTGTGCAGCGCAGTTGCATCCTCTTGCCCAAGTGCCGCGATGATCGACGCATGCGCCTGTTTCCAGCGCGGTAGGGCTGCTGCCAGCCGCTCTTTGCCCGCATCGGTGAGGCTGGCAACACGTACGCGCCGGTCTCGAGGGCTGCGCATAACCGCAAGCAGTCCGACGCGTTCCAGCGCGGACAGGTTGCGCGTCAGGGTAGACAACTCCAGCCCCAGAATATCACTCAGCCTTGCTACGGGCTGCAGCCCCCCCTGCCCCAGCGCGATGGCATTCATCAAGGTGACCTGCGTTGCCTGCAACCCAGTGGGGCGCAGCGCGGCGTCATAGGCACGCGTGATCGCACGCGCTGTGCGTCTGGCCCGAAAACACAGGCATTCAGCAGCCATGATCTGTGCGGCTTCGATATGATTCATCGCATACCCCATTGGTGCAGTCATGGGCGCTTTTCAGCGCAATTTGACACTTAAACTTGTATATGCAAGTTAATATTGTTACACAATCCGTCATGCCGATTCCAACAGGAGTAAATGATGTGCTCATCCGCGACATTTACGCGCAGGCAAGCGCTGGCCGGTGCCGCGTCACTGCCAATAGCTATGAGTTGGGTTGATCCGTTGCGGGCGCTGGAGTTCGGCGGCTTGCGCGGCAAGCTTGATGCGGCGATCACTTCGGGGCGCGTGCCGGGTCTGGTTGCGCTGATCGCGCGTGGACCGGATGTCTGGACCCATGTTGCAGGCCTGCGCGATCTGGACAGGGCCACACCCATGACCCGCGATACCGTTTTTGCTGTTGCCTCTATCGGAAAACCGCTGACCGCTGTCGCAGCACTTATGCTGGTGCAAGACGGGATAATTGAGCTGGATGACCCCGTAGACCCGTGGCTCCCCGAACTGATCGCGCGCCGAGTGCTGCGCCACCCGGACGGCCCACTGGATGACACGCTGCCTGCCACCCGCGCAATCACTTTGCGTGACCTGCTGTCGATGCGCATGGGGCTGGGCGTCATTCTGGCCGACCCTGCCGAAGTGCCGATCGCCGGCCAGATGCAGGCGCTGGACGTCGCGCCGGGGCCAACACTGTTTTCCAGGGATGCCGATACCTATATGGCGCGGCTGGGTTCATTGCCGCTGGTCCATCAACCGGGTGACGGGTGGCACTATCACACCGGTCTGGATGTCGCAGGAATTCTGGTCACGCGCGCCAGTGGCATGTCACTGGAAGAGTTTCTCCGCGAGAGGGTCTGCGCGCCACTGGGAATGACTGATACCGGCTTTTCCGGCCCCGCAGACCGTCTTGCAACCCAATACTGGCCAGACCCCGACACTGGCGCGCTGGATCAGTGGAACTCCGCTTCTGGCGAAAGTTTCGCAGACCCGCCCAGCTTCGAGTCTGGCGGTGGCGGTCATGTTTCCACTGTCGATGACTTTATGGCCTTTGGCCAGTTTCTGCTGGCGGGCGGCATGGTTGATGGCCAGCAACTGCTGGATGCAGCTTTGGTGGATGAAATGTTGCGCGACCAGATCACGCCTGCGCAAAAAGCCGCATCACCGTGGTTTCCGGCCGACTTCTGGGACACCCATGGCTGGGGCTTGGGCGTGGCCATGCGCACAGCACCGCAAGCCGCCAAGGGGCGCTTTGGCTGGTGGGGCGGTTTTGGCACCAGCTTCTGGTGCGATCCGGCCACAGACACTGTTGCGGCATTATTCACCCAACGCATGATGACCGGCGCAGACGATATCGCGCTGTCTGACGCGTTTACAACTGCGGCCTTTGACGCCGGATGACACATCCAGGGACACACCAATGCCCGCTATGACACTGACAACTTTTGACTGGGTGCCCAACCTGCCGCGCGGCTATGTGCGTGATCTGCGCGTGCGTTGGGCGCTGGAGGAAGCTGGCCTGCCCTATCGCGTGGCCAGTGTGCCGTTTACGCCCAGCGTGCCATTCCGCGACCTTGATACAGACCAGATGGCGCAGCACCCCTATGCGCAGGTGCCGTGGCTGAGTGATGGCGACCAGACCATCTTTGAAACGGGGGCAATCCTGCTGTATTTGGGTGAGCGCAGTGCCTCGCTGATGCCAACCGACCCGAAAGCCCGGCAAGATGTCATCACATGGCTTTTTGCCGCGTTGAATTCGGTCGAGGCGGCCAGTCTGCCATGGTCGATCTATCAGTTTACCAGGGACAGGGAACAAACACCGGCGCGTCAGCATCTGGATGCGTTTCTACAAGCGCGGGTGTGCTATACCGAACAGGTTCTGGCGGGGTGCGACTGGCTGGCAGGCGCGTTTTCAATCGCGGATATCGCGATGTCCGATGTGCTGCGCCTTGTGCACCGCTTTGACGGACTGGCCGATGCGCCCGCCTGCCGCGCCTATGTCGCCCGCGCCACAGCCCGCCCTGCCTTTGCCAAAGCGCATGCCGACCAGATGGCCCATTTCGCGGCGGCAGACTGACGCCACGCAATACCCTAGCCCTCACAAGAAAGGAACGAGAGATGAGTTATATCCAAGGCTTTGTTGCCGCCGTCCCGACTGCCAACCGCGTCACGTTTCGCGCTCATGCCCAAAAAGCCATGGAGGGTTTCCACGCCTATGGAATGCAGCAGGCCGCCGAGTGTTGGGGCGATGACGTGCCCGAGGGCAAGCTGACATCCTTCCCCATGGCCGTGAAGGCGCAGGCAGGGGAAACCGTGGTGTTTGCCTGGTATCTCTGGCCGTCCAGGGCCATCCATGACGCGGCCATGATAGATGCCGTCAACGATCCACGTTTAAACATGGACACCAACCCCATGCCATTCGACGGCAAGCGCGTGATCCATGGCGGGTTCGAGCCAATTGTAGAATTGGGGTCACGTCAGATGGGCGGGTATATCGACGGATTCATCTGCGCCGTGCCGAAAGACGGACGCGAGACGTTTCGCAGCTTCGCACAAGAGGTGGACCCGATCTTTATAGAATATGGCGCGACATGGATCATGGAATGCTGGGGAGTTGACATTCCCGATGGCACAGTCACCGATTTCCGACGCGCAGTGCTGGCCGGACCGGACGAGAACGTGATCTTTTCATGGACGCAATGGCCTGACAAGGCCACCCGCGACGAAGGATCACGCCGCATGATGCAGGACGCGCGCTTCGCCAGCATACGAATGCCCTTTGACGGCAAACGCATGATCTTTGGCGGGTTTGAGCCGCTGGTAGAGGGTTGAGGCGGGCGAGAGGCGCCAGATCCTCAGTCGCCGGACCCACGCCCCGGTCCCACAGGCGAGTTGCGCGACCCGTTAGACTGATGACCTTGCCACGGACGACAGATCAGAGGTGCCAAGCACAGACTTGAGCATGGCATCTGCAGCTTCCGTCTGCTTTTCCTGCAATGCCCGAGCATGCCATTGAAATACCGGAAAGCCCCACGCGCCAGATGCTTCATCTGCATACCTGTGTCATAGCCAGGATCGCGACTTTGCGTCACGTGTGGCCGGACTTTTCCGGGCACCTGCGTCCCGGTGGGTCGAGGAAAGCGCTATATCTCCGGTTCTGGCGAAGATTGCCTCTGTCAGCCGTTTAGAGGAGGAGCGCGGCGCAGGTGCCAGAGCTGTGGATCTGGCCGGGATCGACTTCGCGAAGGGGCTACTCTCCGGGACACGAAAAGCCGCTCTTTCCAAGTGCGCGCATCGGGCCTACCGAGCATCCATGGCATTGTCGGGGCGCACTGTTATAGCTAGGTTGGGGCATCTGCTCCTGGACGTGAGGGGATATTCGGGGGCTTTGGGATGACAAAGAAAACGGTCCAGATAACAAGCGTCACGCTCGCACAGAGCGCCGCAGATACGCAGTCGCCCTCATTACAGGACATGCGGATATTTCTGATCGTTGCGCAAGAGAGCAGTTTTTCAGCCGCGGCGCGCCTGCTGGGGCTTTCGCCAGCCTCTATCTCGCGCCATATGAAGGCGCTTGAGGACGGTCTTCAGGTGCGCCTGTTGAACCGCACGACCCGTACTCTGACACTGACCGAAGCGGGCCAGCTTTTCTCAACCAAGGTCGAGGCTATTCTTGGCGATGTCAGCCAGATGTGCGAGCAACTCAGGGACACCAACGCCAAACCCCAAGGCCTGTTGCGCGTCAATTCACGGGTTCTGGTCGGGCATGAACATATCTGCCAGCTCCTGCCCGGTTTCAACAGCAGATACCCCGATATTCGTGTCGATCTGTCCCTGAGCAATGAAACCATCGACTTGGTTGGCAATTATATCGATTTGGATATCCGCATCGGTCAACTGCCGGATTCTTCACTGATCGCCAAGAAGCTGATCCGCTCCGAGCGTTGGCTCTGTGCCACGCCCGACTATCTGGCCGCGCATGGCGATGTCCCGCGAAGCCCGGCGGATTTGACGCAGTTCCAATGCCTGACCTACAGGCCCGGACTGGAGCCAGTGGTCTGGCGCTTCCGCAAGCCGGGCGGACAGCTCGAGGAAATCTCGATCGACGGTTTTCTTCAGACGAACAGCGGCACAGCGTTGAAGATTTGCACGCTGGGCGGGCTGGGTATTTCGCTGATGCCGGACTGGTCCGTGGCACGAGAAATCCAGCAGGGGCAACTGGTGCGCCTGCTTCCTGACTATGAAATCAGCTTCACAACCTTTGAAAACGGCATCTTCGCGGTCTACCCAGCGGGCCGCCACTTCTCCATGCGCTCACGTGTCTTTATCGATTACCTGACAGAATACTTCCGTCGTTTGCGCCATGAGTTGAAGATTGACCAGTAAGACCCACGCTCCAGAGCGCGGGCGCGTCAGCAAGCATCGACGGCACCTTCGCGCAAAAGGGCTGCAATCTCGGCTTCGGCGAAGCCCGCTTCGGCCAGAATGCTTCGGGTATCGGCACCAGCCGCTGGCGGGGGCGATATCGGCGGTGCCGGGTTTTCCCCGAACTGCACTGGCGGGGCGACGCTTTCGATGCCATGCGCGCCTTCCAGCTTGAGTCGTCCGCCGATGGCCGCAAGTTGATCGCAACTCGCCGCCTCGCCAATCGAATTGACCTTGGAACAGGTCACTTTCGCTGCGCCAAGCCGTTCGACCAACGCCTGTGCGCTGTGGCTTGAGGTGATCTCTGATATCAGTTCCACAAGCACCTCGCGATTGGCCTTGCGCGACAGGACAGTGGCAAAGCGGTCCGCTTTCAGTCGCGGGTCGCCGAGCGTCTCGCTGACGCGCCGCCATTGCGGGTCGGTGCTGGCGATGATCACCACCTGCCCATCCCGCGCGGGGAACGCCTGATTTGGAACGCTGAGGTGATTGGCGGTGCCCATTGGCGCGCGTTCGGTGCCGTCTTCCCAGTACTCGGTGTAGAAATAGCTCATCAGATGTGCGGCACTCAGCAGCAACGACGAGGCCACCTTCTGGCCCGTTCCCGTCCGCGTCCGGTGGAAAAGTGCACCCAGAATGCCCACGACCAGCGCAAGGCTGCCGTGCAGATCCACCACCGCAGTTCCGCAGCGCACCGGGTCCTGCCCTGGGGCACCGGTGATGCTGATCAGGCCGCTATGGGCCTGAAGCGCCAGATCATTCGCACCGACATCGCGCAGCGGCCCACAGTCGCCGTAAGCTGTGAACTCTGCATAGACCAGTGCAGGGTTGATTGCTTTGAGGGCATCAAAGCCTAGTCCCAGTCGCTCCATGACACCGGGACGAAAGTTATGGACCACGACATCGGCCTCGCGGACCAGTTGCAGCGCCACCTTGCGACCGGAGTCCGATTTCAGATCGATAACGATTGATCGCTTGTTCCGGTTCAGCGCGTTGAAGGGCGCGCTGTCAGCTTTGGCGTGATCCGCGCTAGGCGGCTTGCCGTAATGGCGTGTTTCATCGCCGCCTCGGGCTTCGATCTTGATCACATCGGCACCAAGATCGCCCAGAAGTTGCGTTGCCGCCGGTCCTGCAAAGACGCGGCTGAAATCGATGACTTTTATACCCTCGAGGATCACGTCAAAGCGTCTCTCATTACCCTGTCAAACCCAGACCGTGGCGTTACCGAACGTGACCACGCGCCCCTTGTCGTCCTCGCACCACACCTTGCAGCCGACGCAGACTGCACCTTCGGCTTCGTTCAGGGCCTGTTCAACTTCCACAACCGCGCGTATCCGATCATTCTCGTAGACGGGCGCGACATATTTGGTGCTCAGCTTGCTACGACCGTTCACTCCCGCGCCGAAAATGTCGATCAAAAGCGAATGGATCCAGTTGGTTGAGATCATCCCATCGGCGATGATCCCCGGAAGGCCCTGCGCGCGCGCATAGTCGTCATCGTCATGAATAGTCGGTTCCTGAGTGTGAATGCGACCGTCATCGGCTGCGATGGTCGGCTGGGCATCCACATACCAGCGCATCCTCTCGCGCGTCATGGCACGGTAGGGGCTGGAAACTTGGGTGCCGGGCGTCAATGTCAGTTTTGTCATGCGGCCTCCGCCCGCTGGAAGGCAAGGATCACTGTGTCACGGTAGCGGATCATCAACACCCCATCGCTGCGACGCTTCAGGTCAATGGTCAACTCCACATAGGTCCGCCCCTTCTTTTGATAGCGGCGGTTCACGAAACCAGAGACAGACAATTCCGTGCCTGCCGGGATCGGCATGAAAACCTCGCAATCATATTCGTAATGAATACGCGCATCCGGGCCGGTCCCCATGGGGCAGGCGTGGCGGTAGAGCCGCAGCTTGTCCAGATGCACCAGGGTTGGTGGCATAGTGATGGCATCGCCGTCCTGAAAGCAGGGCTGATGCATTTCCACGGTATGAGCATATTCGCGGATCACGAATGCGCTGAGCGTGTAGTCCACAGGACCAAGCCGGTCACCTTCTTCAAGGTCTGAAACGTATTTGCCTGTCGCCATATCTCTGGGTTTCTCTGATGGTTTCGAAAGGACGCCGCAGGTTTCGGCGCCCCCTGTTTTGCAAGCGTGTCGCGCGTGACAATAGGATCAGTCCAGCGAGATCCCGGCCCGGCCGATCACATCGCACCACATTGCCGTTTCTTCCACGAGGCGCGCACCAGTTTCCTGCGCTCCCTCGCTCACCACGGCGAAATTGATGCGGGCGAATTGCTCGATCACATCCTCGCGCTGAAGTGCCTCGGCGAAAGCGGCCTCAAGAATGGCAATGCGGTCGGCTGGCGTTCCCGCAGGCACGAAGGCACCGATCCATTGGTTCTCAAGGCTCTCAAAGCCCTGCTCGGCCATGGTGAGAACATCGGGCTGGGTGCTCCAGCGTTCCGCCGTCGAGACCGACAATGCGCGCACACGCCCGTCTGCCAGCATCGCAACAGACCCCACGAGCGTGTCAAACGCTACCTGAATCTCGCCCCCCGCCAGTGCCAGCAGGTTGTCGGCGCCGCCCTGATAGGGGATGAAATCCATCTCTACGCCCTGCGCCACCTTGAATTGTTCGCCGCGCAAATGGCCCGAAGAGCCCACACCAGCTGAGCCGTAGAGCAACTCGCCCGGATTTGCGCGGGCATACTCCACAAGTTCGTCCAGCGTGTTCGCAGGAACATCAGGATTCACAAGGATAGCAAAGGGCGTTTCCACCAGATTGGCGACGCTGACCATCTCTGTGCTGAAGTCATAGGGTAGATCGGACTTAAGGCAGGCTTCCGAGGTCACAACATTGGTGTGGATTAAGACGGTGTAACCATCCCCGGCAGAGCGAACCACATAATCAGTACCAACCGTCCCCGCAGCGCCAGCGCGGTTCTCGACGACCACGGGCTGACCCAGTATCTCGGACATGGCAGCGGCGGTGATGCGCGCAGTCGGGTCCACTGTCCCGCCCGGATTATAGGGCGCGACAAAGGTGATCGGACGCTCGGGGAACGCCATGGCCACGCCTGCCCCCATCACCAGCGCCGTGGTGGCCGCGAACATCGCTTTCGCAGTCCTGCGCTTTCGGTTATGCATTTCACTTCTCCCTAATTTTGTCGGGCTGTTGCCCGGTTCTCCTCCGTGACCCACGATTGCCTTTGCAGTTTATTGTGTCAAACTGGTGAGTGCGAATTGGTGCTTTGCATCAAATGCAAAAGTGACCCTGCACACCCGCGTCAGACCTCGCCGCTTCCGTGGTTTGATTTCCGTTTCTTTCCAAAAGCCTGTTGCAGCGCGCGGGTCTCGGCACGCCGGGACAGGTCATGGGTGATTGACTGTTCGTAACGATAGGCGTCGCGCTCGGGCATGGGCTCGGCCATCTGGAAGCCGCGCTTGATGCTGGCCAGCGCCTTCAGGTCCTTTGCGGCAATTTCACTGGCAAGTTCTTCGGTCAGGGCGGTGGCCTGATCAGGCGGCAGGCAGGCCATGACAGTGCCAAGGCGATAAAGTTCGTCACCCCCGACCTTGCGACCGGTAAAGTAGAGCATGCGCGCCCAGGACCGACCCAGGTGCTTTTCGACCAAACGGCCACCGCCGGCAAGGCCAACATCAATCTCCGGCATCTGGAACCACGCCCGGTCCGAGACAATCATGATGTCACACTGCAGCATCAACGCGAATCCTGCGCCGATGGCTGGCCCGTCAACTAGGCAGATAACCGGTTTCTCGCAATCGGCGACAGCTTCAAAGAAACCTCGCGTCAGGCGATTATGGCCGATATACTCGCCCGGATCGCCAGTGAAATTGCGTCGCTCCTTGATGTCGGCACCGGCAGAAAAGCTGTTCCCCTCTGCCGACAGGATCACCACTCGCACCTTGTCATGGTCGCTGAGCATGTCGAATGCGGCAATGATCTCTTCGCGCAGGCGACGGTTTTGCGCATTCACCGGCGGGCGGGCCAATGTGACCCTACCGATACCCTCGGCAATGGTGACACGGATGTGCAGGTATTCCATGATGCTCTCCTTCAGGACAGACGATGCCCGCGCCGCATGCGCCAGACGCGCAAGGCCGTCATTAGCAAGACAGCAAGGGTCAGCAACAGAAACGTCAGGCTTATTGGTGACTTGACGAAGATATCCAGGCTCCCGCGCGACACCATCATCGCGCGACGCAGGTTTTCCTCTATCATCGGGCCAAGGATGAACCCCAGCAGCAACGGCGCAGCAGGAAAACCAAAATTCATCAGCAGAAATCCCGCAAGACCGGCGATCACCACTACCAGCACATCGAAAGTGCTGAAGTTAATGCTGTAGACGCCGATGCAGATGAAAAGAAGCATCGCAGGATATAGGTAATCATAGGGGATACGCAGGATGCTGACCCAGACGCCGATCAACGGGATGTTCAGAACCAACAGCAGCACATTTCCGATCCAGAAACTGGCGATCAAGCCCCAGAAAACGGGCGCCTGATCCAGGACCAGCCCCGGACCCGGCGTAATCCCGTGCAGCATGAGCGCGGCAAGCAGGATCGCCCCCACGGCATCGCCCGGCACACCGAGACTGAGGGTGGGAATGAAAGCCGACTGCACTGCGGCATTGTTCGCGGCCTCTGGCGCGGCCACGCCTTCGACCGCGCCGTTGCCAAAGCGCTCTGGCTCGCTGGACACGCGCTTTTCAACTGCATAGGCCATGAACGAGGCTATAGTCGGGCCGACACCGGGCAAGATCCCCGCGATAGAGCCGATGGCGGTGCCGCGCAGGGTTGGCGCAGTGCTGCGACGCATCTCTGAGCGGCTGGGCGTCAGAGATCGCAGGCTTATAGAGCCCACCTTGAAGGGCTTGAGCGCCCGCTTTGCCATGTTGTTTAGGATCTCGGCCACGCCGAACATGCCCATGGCCAACGCCGCAAGGCTGAGACCATCAGAAAGCTGCGGAAAGCCAAAGGTGAACCGCGCCACGCCAGTGGTGATATCTCGCCCGATAAACCCAAGCGCCACGCCCAGAACCACCATCGCCAGCCCCTTGAGCGGCGCGCCCGTTGAAAGCGTCGAGGCCGCAACCAGCCCAAATAGCATGACTGCAAAATACTCTGCCGACTGGAACCGTAGCGCCAGTTCCGCCACCATCGGCCCCAGAAACATCATCAAGGTGATTGCGGCGCACCCGCCGACGAAAGAGGAAATGGTGGTGATGAACAGTGCCGGCCCCGCCCTGCCCTGCTTGGCCATCGGGTATCCGTCCAGACAGGTGACCGCATGGGTCGGCGTGCCCGGCATGTTCATCAGGATCGACGCCGTCGATCCCCCGTATTGCGCGCCATAATAGATCCCCGCCAGCATGATGATGGCAGTGGCCGGATCCAGATAATAAGTCACCGGAAGCAGAATCGAGATTGCCGTCAGCGCCCCGAGTCCGGGAATGAGCCCCACCACCGTGCCCAGCGTGACGCCGATCAGGCAAAACAGAAGGTTCTCTGGCAAGAGGGCCGTCGCGAAACCCAGTTGGAGGCTGTCAAACACGCTCATCCCAGCCTCCCCAGTACCGGGATCGGCATCCCCAGACCGGCAATGAACACCAGATAGGCAAACAGAGTCGCCACTGCGGCGGTGATCAGCGCCCGGATCAACCGGAAACCCGGGCTTGCGGCGGAGGCGACAATGACAAGGCCGAAGGTCGACGGGACGAGGCCCAGGACCTCGATCGTGAGCGCCCAGAAGGCGATAGCTGAAAGGATCAAAACCACAGGCTGCATCAACATTTCAGGTAGTTGCGCCTGTCGGCGCCCGGAACCTGCAAGAATGATTGCCCCGAACATAGTCAGTATCCCACCGATCATCGTGGGCATAAACGCTGGCCCCATTCGCCTGAGCGTACCCATCTGATAGGCCTGCGCCATCCATATGATCGCAACGCCCACCACGATGAGTGCCACCCCTGAGAACAGATCCGGATAGCTGCGCATGCGCGATAAACCACGTACCATGTCGTTGACTCCCTCCACAGACCAAGGCGTAGCTTGTCGGAATGCCGGAAAACATAGCGGTGCCCGCACAGCATCTTTGCACCGCATGCAAAGAAAACGCCATTCCAAGGCTGGCACCGCGTATGAGATAGAAGCACCCTTGGTTTCTGACGCAAGGCAGAAGGAGGAAGGCACCATGCGGATCGCTATCCTTGATGACTATCAACGCCAGGCCATGGCAATGGCGGACTGGTCAGAGCTGAATGATTGCGACATCCGGGTGAGTGACCGCCACCTCAGGTACGGTGAAGGCCTCGAGGGCTTCCTCTCGGGGGCTGAGGTGGTTGTCGCCATGCGCGAACGCACTCCTTTCGATGACCGGACTCTGGCGATGCTGCCGGACCTTAGGCTGCTGGTGACCACGGGCGCTTCCAATGCGGCAATAGATCTGGTGGCTGCACAGAGACTCGGGATAACAGTTTGCGGCACGCCTGGCGGCGGAATCGCCACTGCAGAGCTTGCCTTCGGTCTTCTGCTGTCGCTCATGCGGCACATACCAACCGAAGTGGCCGGGTTGCGCGCAGGAAACCCACAATGGCAGCAGACGCTCGGTCGCGAACTCGCAGGGCGCAGCCTCGGGATACTGGGATTCGGTCGTCTGGGGCAGGCGATGGCCGGCTATGGTCGCGCCTTTGGCATGCAGGTTCGGGCCTGGTCACGCAGTCTCGATGCTCGGACCGCCGCCGAAGCAGGCGTAACGCAAGTGCCTGATCTCGCGAGCGTTCTTGCCACATCCGAGGTGATCAGTCTGCATCTGCCTTTGACGCCTGCCACCCATAACCTGTTGGGCGCGGTCGAACTCGGCTTGTTGCCGAAGGGCGCGCTCTTGATCAACACGGCGCGCGCGGGCCTCGTCGATGAGCACGCATTGATCGACGCCCTGCAAAGCGGGCATTTGGGCGGTGCGGGGTTAGATGTCTACCTGACCGAGCCATTGGAACTCGGTCATCCTTTCCGGAGCCTTCCAAACGTGATCGCAACCCCACACCTTGGCTATGTAACAGAAGAGACCTATCGCCGCTATTTTCCAGGAGTGGTCGAGGCGATTACCTGCTGGCGGGCCGGGCGTTCGGTGCGCGTGCTCATTCCCTAACCGCAACTAAACCATCAGCCGCCGCACAATGACCGGCAATATGGCATGCCCTGCTTGCGGGTCCCGCACGGGCTTGAACTTCAGCGGACTGGTGGCCAGATCAACCGATGCCTGCGTTTCAGCCCTGCGCCATGCTACCAACAACGGTTCGCGCTGCGAGGTGCTGTCCGGGCAGAGGCCGTTTGGTTGCAGCGGGCCCCATGCAACCCACCGATATCAGGTCGCAGAACTCTTTGTACTGTCAAGTCGCTCCCCGAGGCACAATGCTTCATCGAATTCACAACTATTCCTGCGAGCGCGACGCCAATCCCCTGCTGCCATTTCTGATCTGATCGGGAATTCTCTGCGCACTTGTTTGGTGGAGGTGTTGGAGTTTCACCGCTGGAAGTGATCGAGGGGCCGAGTGGTCGGCGGCAGCGCACGAAGGCGGAGCGGGCTCGGGTCGGGGAAGAGAGCATGATGCCCGGCGTGACGGTCGCCCCGAAGTTCGACAGCAAATTGGGTAAATTCACCATCTACGTATCCGTCCGGTCTGACTGGCGTTGACTTATTGAG
>SKRW01000127.1 GCA_007118295.1 Paracoccaceae bacterium
GCGGCGCTTGCGGCAACGCGTAGAACTTGCCCGGATGCAGGCGAGAGGGCACCAGAAAGTCGCGCGCGCCCTCGGGGCTGGATGCCGTGATGATCGGTGTCTGAAATTCGGTGAACTGCTTATCCCACATGCGCTGACGCATCGAACGCACCACATTGGAGCGCAGCATCATGTTGCCATGCAGCCCCTCGCGCCGCAGGTCCAGAAAGCGGTAAGCAAGGCGCGTTTCCTCGGGGTAGTCGGGCTCTCCGAACACGGGCAGCGGCAGGTCCTCGGCAGCCCCCAGAACCTCGACCGCGCGCACATAAACTTCAATCTCGCCCGTGGGCAGCCTGGCGTTGACCAGCGATGCGTCGCGCGCCTTGACAGAGCCTTCGATCCGAATGCAGAATTCTGCGCGCAGTTTCTCGATAGCTGCAAAGGCACCGGAATCACTGTCTGCCAGCACCTGCGTGATGCCGTAATGGTCGCGCAGGTCGATGAACAAGACGCCGCCATGGTCGCGGATGCGGTGCACCCAGCCTGACAGACGCACTGTCTGCCCCACATCCGAAGCTCTCAGATCGGCGCAGGTATGGGTGCGATAGGCGTGCATGATGGGCCCCTCTGGCTGGTTTCAGGCTGTGCGCGATACACAGTCTGAGGCGCAGGAAGTCAAGGCCCGTCACGTTTTCATGCCTCAGGTCCAGTGCATCCCGGCCTGCCCCGACAGCACAGCATGCGCCATCAACACCCGGTCGGGTGCAATCTGCACCGCCTGCGCGCAGTCCAGCACTGTGGCGTCCTGCATCAGGATGAAATCAAGCGCCGCCACCAGCAGGCCAGAGTCCGGCCCGGTGGGTGCGGCCAATGCAGAACGCAGGCCCGCCAGATCTGCACCGCTGGCCGCCAGAAAGACCGGCAGCAGGTCGTCCTGTCCGCAAAGCCAGCCCAGCCCCTGCGTGGCAATTTCTTCGGCAAGGTCCTGTTGCATCCCCTGTCCCCGGTCCATCTGAAAGAGTTTGTTAACCACTCTCCGTTACGGTGTTCAGACAGGGTTTACCATATCGGGATTGCGGCGATGTCAGGACAGATTCTTGTAGTGGACGACCTGTCACTCAGTCGGATGGTGCTGCGCGCCAAGCTGACAGCCGCGTGCTATAACGCGGTTCTGGCAGCGGATGCCCAGACCGCTTTGGGGCTGGCGCGGGCGCATCAGCCAGACCTTGTCCTGCTTGATCACGGGTTGCCGGATGTCAGCGGGGTGGAACTGTGCGGGTTGTTGCGCGCTGATCCGCGCACCAGCAATATCCCGATCATCCTGATCACGGCCGACGCCGGACGCGACACGCGCCTGCGCGCCCTGCGCGCCGGGGCGGATGACGTGCTGACCAAACCGCTGGACGAGGCGCTGCTGATGTCACGGGTCCGCGCGCTGCTGCGGCGCAACGCCATCCAGACGGAACTGCGCGATCAGGCCGCGCCAGCGCTGTGCCGCGGGATGGCCGAAGCACAAGCGCATTTTCCGGTCAAACCCCTTGTCGCGCTCATCTGCAACCCGCCTGAAACCGGCACAGGACAATCCGCACTGGTGCAGACCATTGGCGCGGGGCTGCATGATATCTCGATGACCCTGCCCGAAGTGCTGGGGCTCTCTTCGGATGCAAGGCTGCCCGATGTGTTCCTGCTGGCACCCGAGGTGGCGCTGCGGCATGGGCTGGATGTTGTCAGCGACCTGTGTTCGCGCCCTGTGACACGGCGTATCCCGGTTGTGGTGATGCTGCCTGCCGGCATGGAATCGCTCGGCGCGATGGCACTCGACCTTGGGGCCAGTGATGTGCTGCGCGTGCCGCTTGATGCCGAAGAGGCGTCATTGCGGCTTGAAATGGTCGCGGCGTCCAAATCGAAAACCGACGAGCTGCGTCACGCTGTCGGGCAGGAACTGGGCCTTGCCGCACGCGACCCGCTGACAGGCCTGTTCAACCGGCGTCACGGAATTGCGCGGCTGACCGAACTGGTTGACGCGGCCCGCCATGACCCCAGCCGCCCCTTCGCCACCCTGCTGATCGATCTGGACCATTTCAAACGCGTTAATGATGATTTTGGCCATATCGCGGGGGACGAGGTGCTGATCGAAGCCACGCGCCGCATGCGCGAGGTGACGCGCGTCGATGATGTGCTTGCCCGCTATGGTGGCGAGGAGTTCCTGCTTCTGCTGCCCGGCACTGGCCTGAACGAAGCCCGCAGCATCGCAGCACGCGTCTGCGCCCGGATCGAACAGGCCCCCTACCGGCTGCAGGCCGGACAGACATTGCTGCGCCTGACCGCCTCGGTTGGTGTCGCCATACACACAGGCGCGGATGCCGCATCCACTGCCGGGACAGTTCGCGCCTTGATCGACCGGGCCGATCTGGCGATGCGGCAGGCCAAGCGCACAGGCCGCAACCGCGTTGCCTTTCGCACCGACACCGCACCGACCACATCCCCGCACGCGACGGCGTGACCGGGTGTGCAAGGGACACGGCGACACCCGCAAAGACATACGCAATCCCCTCGCGGCCCGAGGACGGCGCTTGCGTGGCAGGGGCGGCTTTCGCAGGGATCGGGTATATCGCAGCGGTCGCGACTCCGCCCGGTATCGCGTGCGGGTGTTTCCCAAAAGCAGGATACACCGGGACCAGAGATGGGCGGCGCGGTGCGGTTGGCTTGCGCATGATCCCCCTCCTGCCGGACGCATCGCGCTGGGCCGGCAGGAAAGCCTGCTGGGGCCCTTCTGCGCACGGCCCGCCGGTTGCGCTGAATGGCAGTGTCGGCCGTGATCTTATGACCGGACCATGACAGGGGCACGCTCTGCGCGCAAATCCACCTCTGATCAGGTAGAAACCCCGCTGTCATGGTTGGGGCAGCAACACAGCGGCGCCTCGACCAGACCGCCTGCACGCGCAAGCAAGTCGGACTACGCGCAAATGACGTTCATTTGTGCCGAGCGCTACTGCCCGGAACTGCGCGACGGCCCGCGCCAGCGGCGCGCCTGCATTTGCGCCTCCAGCGCATCGGCATAGGTCAGGCGCTCCTCTGCCGACATCTGCACCACGCGTTCGATCAATTGCGCGTGCATCTCGTCGCTCAGGTGCAGCAGACGGCGCTGCGCATCATGCAGCGCGTCGGCAAAGGCCTCTTGCTCGAACGTGTCGGCGCGCAGCGCCGCCACCATCCGGGCGGGTGCGGCCAATGTCCCACGCGCCGCGCGGGCCTCGCGCCAGATCCTGCCGGTTTCTCGGCGCAAACCGCGCCGATCTTCCGCAGGCAAGGCCGATACAGCCGCCCGCAGCACCGAACCACCCTGACCTGCCCGGTTGATCACACCTCCCAACAGGCCCAGCAACACCAGATTCAGCAGTACCGAGACAACAAGGGCCGTCTTGAGCCACGGAAACCCAGGGCGCACGCTTTTCTCATCCATTGATCAGAACCCCATCGCCAAGGGATCAACCACGCCCAGCAAAGGCACAGCGACCACATCCAGATACTCCAGCGCCGCGTACATCCATAGGGGTGACTCCATTGGCAAGGGCGCTGCAACCCCGATCCAGAACCCCGCCACGGTAGCCGTGACCCCCCCGGCGGCACCGGGCAGTGCCCAATGCCCTGTCAGCCCGGAAAACCAGCCTTTCCAGCGGGGGCGGGCTTGCACCGCAACCTGCGTCGCCTGCGCATCCGCAAGGATGCGTGCGCGCAGATCAGCCCGCAGGCCCGGCGCCTCGGCGCGGGCCGCGGTGACATAGATCTCCAGTTCTGCCGAATCCTTGTCATTCATCTTCATATCCCAATTCTGCGCGCTGCCCTCGCAGTCGCGCGGCCAGTTGCCGTTTGCCCCGCGCGGTCAGACTCTCGACCGCCTCGACCCCTATCATCATTATGGCGGCAATCTCGGGGTTCGACAGCCCTTCCAGATGCCGCAGCACAACGGCCTGACGCTGCCGCTCGGGCAAGTCCATCAGCGCATCCTCCAGCGCCGCGGCGCGCGCACGCTGCATCAGGTGCGTATCTGCGTCCGGTTGCGCATCCGCGATCTCGGGTATTTCCGGCACACCGCCCCGCCGCCTGCGCAGACGGTCGGTGCACAGATTGGTCGCCACCCGGAACACCCATGTCATCGGTTGCGCCTGTCCGTCCTGCCAGTCGGGGGCCATGCGCCACAGGCGCAACATGGCCTCCTGCACGATATCCTCGGCCTCGACCGGATCGCCCAGCATCCGCGCGCAATAGCGCAGCAGACGCGGCGCGATCAGGTCGGTCAGCGCCTCGGCAGCATCCATGTCCCCGCCCGCAAAACGGGCGAGGAGGGCTGCCTGCCCGGCGGGCGGTGGCTTTGCATGCATGCGCTGCATCGCATTCCTGTCCGGCATACCCATCGCCCACGCGCGGGCGCTTCATGATTGTCCCATAGGACAGTTCAATCGCGGCGGCCATGGCCCCCATGCCCCCGGGGACCGCGCTGACCGCGCTGTTCCATCCGTTCGGACCGGCGCGTGACAAAGGCCTCGTACTCCTCGGCATCGATCACGCCATCATTGTTGGAGTCGATCCGGTCGAACATGCGCGCCTGCATCACCTCTCGCCTTGCATCGCGCGCAGCTTCGCGCCGGGCGCGCTGGTCTTCGTGCAAGGCTGCAAACCCAGCGCGCAGGGCGTCCTCGTCAAGCCTGCCATCTGCGTCGGCCTGCTCCATCAGCCGCGCAATGACATTATCCTGCATCGCACCGCGCATGCCCTGCAGCCCTGCCTGAAATTCCTCGACGCTCAGGCTGCCAGTCTCGTCACGGTCCAGCATCTCGAAGGCGGGCATCCCGCCAGTGTTGCGCGCCTCTGCCATCAACGGGCTCAGCCCGACCACCAGCACACCCAGTATCATCGGCATCGTTTTCATTTGCTCACTCCATCACTATCTGATGCAATGTAGAACGCCGCAAGTGCCGCTTTCCGTCGCGACCATACGCGAAGTCTTGCGACATGCTGACGCAAACCCTGCGCGCAGTCTGGTGTTTTCGCGCTGATCATGTATCGGGGATGCATCTTTACAGGAGTTCGATCATGCACAGCATCGACGCGTCCATCGCCGATGACCGCCCCATGCTTCCTGCCGTTCTGCGCGGGGTGCGCTGCAAATGTCCGGCCTGCGGCGAAGCGCCCATGATGCAACGCTATCTGCAAGTGCGCGACACCTGCCCCGCCTGTGGCGAGGATCTCAGCCATCAGCGTGCCGATGACGGGCCCGCCTATCTGACCATGCTGGTCACGCTCAAGGTCGTGACCCCGCTGATGGTGGTGGTGATGTTCAAATGGGACCCGCACCCCGCGCTGCTATTCGCTGTTTTCGGCGGGATGCTGGTCGCACTTTCCCTGTTTCTTCTTCCGCGCTTCAAGGGCATGATCGTGGCCATCCAGTGGTCACGCCGCATGCACGGGTTCGAGGAGAGAGATGGGGCAAGATATTGACAAGACAGCCATTCGCGACGCAGCCTCGGTCCTGCTGATCCGCAAGGACGGTGACGGGCCGCAAGTCCTGATGGGTCAGCGCGGGGCGAACGCGGCCTTTATGCCAGACAAGTTCGTCTTTCCCGGCGGCGCGCTGGATCCGGGCGATGCAACGATTCCACTGGCCAGCCCACTGAACGCTGCCTGCGCGGCACGCCTTGCGCTCGGTCATCCGTCCCCGCAGGCGCTGGCGGCCGCAGCCATCCGTGAATTGTGGGAAGAAACCGGTCTGGCCCTTGGCCGCCCCGGCCCATGGCCTGATGCACCCCCCGACTGGCAGGGGTTTGCCGCGCGCGGTCTGGTACCCGATGCACAAGGGCTGCGTTTCATCTTTCGAGCCATCACGCCACCGGGGCGGCCACGCCGTTTTGACGCGCGGTTCTTTGTCGCCGAAGCAAGCGATGTCACGGGCGATCTGGACGATTTTTCCTCTGCCTGCGAAGAACTCAGCCATCTGCACTGGGTCCCCATGGCCGAAGCCCGCCGCCTGAACCTGCCCTTCATCACCGAAGTCGTGCTGGCAGAGGCAGAGGCGTTCATCCGGGGCGAAGAGATGGCCGATTCGGTCCCGTTCTTCGATAACGCAACCGATATCTCGACCTTTCGGCGTATCGCTTGAAGCGTCGCTTTCCGACAAGGCGATATATCTGGGCGCTTGGTTCAATCATCCTGTTTGCCCTGTTGCCCTTTCTGGCCGGACTCTTTGCCGAAGGCGGGGCAAGTCTGGCAGGGTGCAACCTGCATGCCAGCCCCGCCGAGGACTGCACCATTCTGAGTCAGGATTTCCGTAGCCTGCTTTACGCGACCGGAATGCTGACATGGCTGGCCCCGCTGACCATCGTCTACGGCACGTCCGGCATCATGCTTTGGGCGTTGGTTCTGGTAATTCACGTTGTCTGGCGGCGCTTTTCGGGCAAAGCAGGCAGCGAGTGAGTGAGTGTTTATCACTGGCCAAGGCCGCCCTGCTTCTGCTTTTGTGCCCAGGACAGATGTTTTACCTTGCGGGTTAAGATGGCACCAATCCGGTAAGGCCAAGGGAAATCCGATGACTCAGGTTATTGCATGAAACCGGCATTTCCATTGAAACCCTATCTGGGCGTGTTTCTGGGCATTGCGCTGGTCGCGCTTCTTCCGGTCCTGTCGGTCGCAATCGCAGGTGGCATTGCCTCTCTGGCAGATTGCAGGCTGGACGAAGGCAATGTGCATCCTTGCGTGATCCTTGGCGCAGATTTCGGCGGGTTGCTTTACGGGATGGGGGTTCTGGGCTGGCTGATGCTGGTGACACTTCCGCTGGGGGCGCTCGCAGGGTTTGGCTGGGTCCTGGTCTGGATCGCTCATTTCGCATGGCACAAGTGGCGGCGGTAATTCCGGCATCTGTTCGCTCTGGACAAGCATGTCCCGTTTCTGATCTGATGGCGCGAACAGCGTTCTGCCGTCTTGCAAAATGTCGGAACAGAATCGGGAGGAGCACGCGGAATGCCCAGCCAGCCAGCGCTGGACCTGTCACCGCAGGTCAGCGACGAGGTCCGCCAGACAACCTGCTATATGTGTGCCTGCCGTTGCGGGATCAATGTGCACATGAAAGCGGGCAAGGTCGCCTATATCGAAGGCAATCGCGACCATCCCGTGAACCGGGGCGTTCTATGCGCCAAAGGCAGCGCCGGCATCATGCAGCACCTGTCCCCGGCCCGCCTGCGCGCACCGCTGAAGCGCGTCGGCCCGCGCGGTTCTGGCCAGTTCGAGGAAATCTCGTGGGACGAGGCGCTACAGATCGCCACCGATTGGCTGCGCCCCCTGCGCGACACCGCACCCGAAAAGCTGGCCTTTTTCACCGGGCGCGACCAGTCGCAATCTTTCACTGGTTGGTGGGCGCAGGCATTCGGCACCCCCAACTGGGCCGCGCATGGCGGGTTTTGCAGCGTCAACATGGCGGCGGCGGGCATCTACACGATGGGCGGGTCGTTCTGGGAATTCGGCCAGCCCGACTGGGACCGCACCAAACTGTTCCTGCTGTTCGGCGTGGCCGAAGATCACGACTCCAACCCCATCAAGATGGGTCTGGGCAAGCTGAAAGCACGCGGCGCGCGCGTGATCGGGGTCAATCCCATCCGGTCAGGCTATAACGCCATTGCCGATGACTGGGTCGGCATCACACCGGGGACGGACGGGTTGTTCATCCTGTCGCTGGTGCATGAGCTTTTGCGCGCGGGCAAGATCGACCTGAACTATCTGATCCGCTACACAAACGCGCCCTATCTGGTGAATGCAACCGAAGGTCCGGAAAAGGGTCTGTTCCTGCGCGATGCGGATGGCAAGCCGCTGGTGCGCGACCGCCGCACCGGGCAGGCCGTCGCATGGGATACGCCCGACATCGCGCCCGATCTGGCACATGGCATGGAAATTGACGGCGTCACCCATCTGCCGGTGTTCCGCCATCTGGCCGACCGCTACCTTGCGCCCGACTACGCGCCCGAAGCCGTGGCCGAGCGCTGCGGCATCCCCGCGCCGCGCATCCGCGCCATCGCCGCCGAGATTGCGCGCGTGGCCTTTGACGAAGAAATCACCATAAACCAGCCCTGGACCGATTTCCGTGGGGTCCGGCACGAAACGATGACAGGCCGCCCGGTCGCGATACACGCCATGCGCGGGGTGTCCGCCCATTCCAATGGCTTTCAGACCTGCCGCGCGCTGCATATGCTGCAAATCCTGATCGGCAGCGTGGAAACCCCCGGCGGCTTCCGCTTCAAGCCCCCCTACCCCAAACCGCCCGAGGCCCATCCCCGCCCCCATGCAGGCCACAGCCCCGGCCAGCCGCTGGATGGCCCGCATCTGGGCTATCCGCTGGGAC
>SKRW01000171.1 GCA_007118295.1 Paracoccaceae bacterium
ACGTGACGAACCGGTCCCGGAGCCTGAGCCTGTGGGCGCAAGCAGGTCTGACAAGCCGCCCCATACTGCCGATCTCGAAGCGCCTGCGCGCGCAGAGAACGGGATCGACGCCATCCGCGCCGAGGGGCTGACAGCCCGGCAGTTGCGCATGGCCATGCGCGTCGCGCAGAAACACGGCATCCGCGCCACTTCTGCCTTCGAGGCGGTGCTGATCCTGCGCCAGCGCGGCGTCGATCCGTTCGCGCGCTCTACCATGCTTGAACTGGTGCAGAACGACGCGGAACCGGGCCGCGAACTGGCCCCCCGCCCCGAAACATCGCCTGCCCGCACACCTGATGCCGACCCGGTTTCGGCGGCAAAGGACCGGATGGCGCGCATCGCCATCGAGCGCGAGAAAGAACTCAAGCGCGTTCGGCGCGACATCGCTAAACGCCGCCGCAAACGTCTGGCGCTGCTGGGTGCGCGGCTTCTGGTCTTTGTGACGCTGCCGACCTTTCTGGTGACATGGTATTTCTACGTGATCGCGACCCCCATGTATGGCACCGAAAGCCAGTTCATCATCCAGCAGGCCGACAGTCAGGGGGGCATGGGCGGCATGGGCGGGCTCTTGCCATCCGCTGCCGGCATGGGACTGGGCGGGCAGAGCGAGGCCGCCTCTGTGCAGGCCTTTCTGCAATCGCGCCCGGCCATGTTACGGCTGGATGCCGAAGAAGGGTTCAAGGACCATTTCCGACAGGATCACATCGACATCCTGCGCCGCCTGCCCCCGGACGCCACGGATCAAGAGGCGTTCAAACTGTACCGGCGCCATGTCCAGATCGGATACGACCCGACCGAGGGGGTGGTCCGCCTCGAAGTGATCGCAGCATCCCCCGAGGACAGCGAACGCTTCTCGCGCGCGCTCATCCGCTTCGCGGAAGAGCATGTCGACATGATGACCCAGCGCCTGCGTGACAGCCAGTTGGGCGAAGCGCGCGCCAGCCTCGAAGAGGCTCAGCAGAATCTGATCGACGCGCGGCTCGCCTCGGTCGAGTTGCAGGAGCAGACCTCCGTCATGTCGGGCGATGTCGAGTTGTCGCTGATCTCGCAGCAGATTGCCTCGCTGGATGCGGAACTGACCCAGACCCGCCTCAGCCTGCAGGAGTTACTCTCCAATCCGCGGCCCAACCCGGCCCGCGTCCAACCACTGGAGCGGCGCGAAGAAGCCTTGCGCCGCGAGATAGAGGCGCTGCGCGCATCCATGACGCGCGGCACAGCGGATGGAAGCTCGCTTGCCCGAATCCAGAGCCAGCTGATCATGGCCGAAGCCGAGGTCCAGACCCGCGAGATGATGCGCGCGCAGGCCATGCAGCAGCTTGAAAGCGCCCGGATCGAGGTCAGCCGCCAGGTCCGCTATCTTGCGCTGTCGGTCGCGCCTGTTGCCCCGGACGAGCCCACCTATCCCCGCAAGCTGGAAAACTCGGCGCTCGCCTTTCTGATCTTCCTCGGGATCTATCTCTTCCTGTCTATGACAGTCTCGGTGCTGCGCGAGCAGGTTTCCGGCTGACAATCGATGTTGAAATGCACAGCAGCGCAGGCTGCACGTGCAGGCCACCGCGTGCCCCTGCCTGCCTCTTTCATCTTTGCACAAATATCCACCGGGGGTCTGGGGGGGCGTGCCCCCCCCAGCGCTGTCCATCCCGTGCAGCCCTCAGACCGCCTGCCCCGCGACCCAGCCCGATGACCACGCCCACTGAAAGTTATATCCCCCGAGCCAACCTGTCACATCGACCACTTCCCCGATGAAATACAGATCAGGCAGTGTCCTGCTGGCCATGGTTCTTGCCTCCAGCCCGCGCGTGTCCACCCCGCCAAGTGTCACTTCAGCGGTGCGGTAGCCCTCACTTCCGACAGGTCGCAGGCTCCAGTCATGGACTCGCGCGCCCAGTCTGGCCAGCGCGGCTTTGGGCTGGTCGGCCAGATTGCCGCGCAGGTCCAGCCCGGTCACGATCTGCCGCGCCAGCGCCTCGGGCAGATACCCGCCCAGCGCGCCTGCCAGCCCCTGACGGCCCCGCGCCTGTTTCGCGTCGCCCAGACGCGCGGCCAGGTCCTGATCAGGGGCAAGATTGACCACAATCGCCATCCCTTCGCGCCAGTAGCTCGAAATCTGCAGGATCGATGGCCCTGACAGCCCCCGATGCGTGAATAGCAGCCCCTCGCGAAACGCCATCCCCCCCGCCGACACCTGCGCAGGCAGGGCAAGGCCCGCCAGCGGACGCATCTCGTCCAGTTGCGCGTCGCTGAAAGTCAGCGGCACCAGCGCGGGCCGGGTTTCGGTCAGGTCCAGCCCGAAACGCCGCGCAATCTCGTAGCCCAGTCCCGTCGCCCCCATCTTCGGGATCGACTTTCCCCCGGTCGCGACCACCAGCTTTTCAGCCTGCATCGCCCCGGCGCTGGTCTGCACGGTGAACCCGTCACCCTGCGTGATCTCGCCGATCTGACAGCCCAGATGCAGCGCCACACCTGCCGCCGCCATGTCGCCCACCAGCATCGCGATAATCTCGCGTGCCGAGCCGTCGCAGAACAACTGACCCAGCGTCTTTTCATGCCAGGCGATCCCGGCGGCATCCACACGGGCGATGAAGTCATGCTGCGTGTAACGGCTCAGCGCCGAGCGCGCGAAGCGCGGGTTCTGCGACAGGAAACATTCGGGCCGGATGTCGAGATTGGTAAAATTGCACCGCCCCCCGCCCGAGATGCGGATCTTCTCGCCCGGAGCCTTGGCGTGGTCGATCAATGCGACCCGGCGACCGCGCCGCCCGGCCTCGATGGCGCAGAACATGCCCGCGGCCCCCGCCCCCAGCACAATCACGTCATAGCGTTGCATCCTGCCTCCGTCACGGCCCCGATGTCCCGCCCGCGAGAGCGGGCACGGCCCGGCGCGCGCACCCCCCGATGCGGGGCATCAGCCACCGGGCGCGACCGCTGCCGGGGGTGCCAAAGCCGGGCCGTCCCCCCCGCCAACGGGTCACGCATCCTCGGCGCTCTGGCGCGCCCACATCTGCGCATAGCGCCCCGCCTGTGCCAGCAGCACCTCATGCGTGCCTTCCTCGATGATTCGCCCCTCATCCAGAACGATGATGCGGTCCGCATCGACCACGGTGGACAACCGGTGTGCGATGGTCAGCACCGTGCGCCCCTGCCCCATCGCGCGCAGACTGTCCTGAATGCTCTGTTCGGTCTGGGTGTCCAGCGCACTTGTCGCCTCGTCCAAAAGCAGGATCGGCGGGTTCTTCACCAGCGTTCGCGCAATCCCCACACGCTGCTTTTCACCGCCCGACAGCTTCAGCCCGCGTTCGCCCACGGCTGTCTCATAGCCTTCCGGCAGGGACATGATGAAATCATGGATGCGCGCCGCGCGCGCGGCGGCCTCGATCTCGGCCTGCGTGGCCCCTTCGCGCCCATAGGCGATGTTATAGGCAATCGTGTCGTTGAACAGGACCGTATCCTGCGGCACCACGCCAATGGCTGCGTGCAGGCTCGATTGCGTCACGGTGCGGACATCCTGCCCGTCGATGCGAATGGCACCGCCGGTCACATCATAGAACCGGAACAACAGCCGCCCGATAGTCGATTTGCCTGACCCTGACGGCCCGACAATCGCGACTGTCTCGCCGCCTGCCACACGCAGATCGATCCCGCGCAGGATGGGCCGCACGGCGTCATAGCCAAAGGCCACTGCCTCGAACACCACCTCGCCACGGCTGACCTCCAGCGTGCCCGCATCATCTGCATCGGTCACGTCGGGCGGCTGGTCCAGCAGGTCGAACATCTCGGCCATATCGACCAACGCCTGCCGGATCTCGCGATACACGGTGCCCAGAAAGTTCAGCGGCATGGTGATCTGGATCATGTAGGCATTGACCAGCACGAAATCCCCGACAGTCAGATCGCCCCGCTGCACCCCCATCGCCGCCAGCACCATCACACTGACCAGCCCTGTCGTGATGATCATCGCCTGCCCGAAATTCAGGAAGGCCAGCGAATAATTGGTGCTGACGGCCGCCTCTTCATATTTGGCCATGGCACCATCATAGCGCCGGGCCTCCATGCCTTCGGCATTGAAATACTTGACGGTTTCGAAATTCAGCAGGCTGTCGATGGCCTTCTGGTTGGCGTCAGTGTCCTGCTGGTTCATGATCCGGCGCTGTTTCACGCGCCATTCGGTGATGCGAAAGGTGAACCAGACATAGACGCTGATCGTGACCACGACTGCCGCCAGATACCAGACATCGAACATCCAGAAGAAGATGACCGCGATCATCAGCAGTTGCAGGAACAGCGGAAAGATCGAGAACAGCAGGAACCGCAGCAGGAAATCCACCCCCTTGACCCCACGCTCGATGATCCGGCTCAGGCCGCCGGTCTTGCGGGTGATGTGGTAGCGCAAGCTGAGGCGGTGGATATGGCCAAAGGTTTCCAGCGCCAGTTGACGCAGGGCACGCTGGCCCACGCGCGTGAACAGGATGTTGCGCAACTCCTGAAAGCCGATCTCCATCAGGCGCGCGATGCCATAAGCCACAGTCAGGCCCACAGCCCCAATGGCCAGCATCCAGGCCGCGCCCTCGCCCGCAAGGGCATCGACTGCTCCCTTGTAGAAAAAGGGCGTGCCCACGGCGACCAGTTTCGCCACGACCAGCGCGATCAACGCCAGCACCACGCGGCGCCGCGCCCACGCGGCCGAGGCAGGCCACAGATATGGCACCACGCGCTGGATGGTGCGCCATCCGCTGGCCCGTTCCTGTGCGGCCGAAGGTTGCGCGACTGGCGCGGCGGGATCAGCAGGGGTGTCGGCGGCGGTCATGGCTGGCTTTCTTGCTTGCATCCGCGCAATCTATGGTCGCCCCCGCCAAAAGGCCAGAGGCGCGGGCCACCAGACACCGCAAGCAGATGCGTCATTGCGCGCCATGCGTCCGTCCAAATGTCAGGGGGCAGTGTTTTCGTTGGCGGCGCGGTGCGCGCGCCTTAATCCGCCGCTTCCGGAATGACGAAAATCTGACCCGGATAAATCAGATCCGGATTGCGGATCTGGTCGCGATTGGCCTCGAAGATTCGCATATAGCGGCGTCCGTCGCCAAATTTCTGGGTCGACATCCCCCAGAGCGTATTTCCCGGCTGCACGGTCAGCGCCTGCGGGCCGCGCGACTCGCGGGCAATTTCAGGCGTGACGCGCTCAAACGGGATTTCGGCGCGCGAGATGACCTGCGCTGCGTCGTCCACCTCATCGACACGCAACCGGTAAACCCCCCGGTCAATCCCGGCCAGTTGCGCCTGCCAGTTGCCATCTGCCTCGGCGCGGGCGCGCAAGATGGGCTGGTTGTCCAGATAGATCAGCACCTCAGCATCCGCGCGCGTGGACCGCCCGCTCAGGCCCACCTCGCCCTCGTCATCATACACCACCGAATCGATGCTGACCGATGACCCCAGTTGCGGCAGACGCGGGGCCTCGCCCAGCATCTGAACCGACCCGTCAGCGCGCAGCAGCATCGCCAGAGGCGAGCTTTGCGCGCGGGCGCTGCCCTGCTGCGCCGTCCCGGTCGGTGCGCGCGCCTGCGTTCCAGCCTCTGGCGCGCTCTGGGCGTCGGTGTCGGGTTCACCAACCTGCGGCGCGGCAGGGGCGTCGCCGTTCGGAAACAACGGCGCCACCTCGACCGGGCGGGCCATCTGCACAGGCTCACCGCTTGCTCCGCTGCCCGCACTGGCCGCCAGCAGGTCACTACGCGGGGCCAGCATAAGCGTATCGACCGACCGCAGCCGGTCGCCATTTGGCAGGCGCACCTCCAGTTCCAGCACACGCGGCGCGGGGCTGGGGTCGACTCCGAACATCAGCACGAATTCACCTGCGGCAGTGCTGATGGTCTGGGCAACGGATTCTTCGTCTATCAGAGCCGCGACTGCGCTTGTCGCAGGGGCCTTGCCAGCGATCAGCACATCGCCCGTATCGGTCACTCGGACGATGTCGAATTTCGGGGCCATCTCGGCAAGGGGGGAGGCCATGGCGAACTGCACCTCGGGCGCAGGCTCGTCCTGCGGCAGCGCCGACTCGCCGGGTTCGGTCATCACCACGCGCGGAGCCTCGGGCGCAGGATCGGGGCTGTCAGAGGGAAACACCAGCACATAGGCAACGCTCGCCGCACCTGCGACAGCGACCGACCCCACGGCCCATTGCGCCAAAGTATCCTTCGGGAGGTATTTCAGCATCGGACGCTCCCAGGGGCGGTCCCTGCCCCCGTTACACTTGCATGACAGTAACAAGCCCCTTAACCGGTATCAAAACAAATTCAAGCAAGGTTTCGCCGATGCCGCTGCCGACTCTCTCGATTTGCGTCTTTTGTGGTTCACGTCCGGGCCAGTCACCAGCCTATGCCCATGAGGCGCGCGCCCTTGGGCGCCTGATGGCGGCACGCGGCTGGCGGCTGGTCTATGGCGCGGGCGATATCGGCATCATGGGCGAGGTCGCACGCGCAGCCCAAGGCGCGGGGGCCGATGTCTTCGGGGTGATTCCCACCCATCTGATGCAGGCTGAACAGGGCAAGCGCAATATCGGCACGCTGGTCGTGACCGAGACGATGCACGAGCGCAAGAAGGTCATGTTCACAAATTCCGATGCCGTGGTGGTGCTGCCAGGGGGGGCTGGCACGCTGGACGAATTCTTCGAGGTGCTGACATGGCGCCAGATCGGGCTGCACAGCAAACCCATCTACCTGCTCGACACCGGGGGGTTCTGGCAACCGCTGATCGCACTGGTGGATCATGTCATCGCGCAGGGGTTTGCTGCGCCGTCGCTGCGGGAGTTCTTTGTGGTGGTGCAGACGGTGGAGGCGCTGGAGGCGGCCTTGGAGAAGGTGCTGGGGTGAGCGGGGCGTGATCGCGGGCTTGCTTCTGTATGATGGAACGTCATGAGAGCCCTTTGCGAACTTGGCACAACCTGCGCAAAGCCGCGCAGCGTCGGGCCGCGGTATGGCGATCCGCGTTTTGAGCGGCGCACTTTATTGCAGCCAAATTCGGGCAAGATCTGAGCTTTGCGCCTGTGACAGCCAAATCGCCGTGCCTGTGGGCGGCCCGGCGATGCGCAGCGGGCTAAAGCCCTTGATTCCGCGTGGGGGTTTTGCCGAACTTCCGCATAGCGGCCATTGCCCCCTCACTCCGCCGCCACCCGCCGTGGCTTCAACAGCGGTCCCAGATACTGCCCCGTATGGCTGGCCTCGACGCCCGCCACTTTCTCCGGTGTGCCCACAGCCACGATCTGCCCGCCGCCATCGCCGCCCTCTGGGCCAATATCGATAATCCAGTCGGCGGTTTTCACCACGTCAAGATTATGCTCGATCACCACGACTGTGTTGCCCTGATCGACCAGTTCATGCAGCACTTCCAGCAGCTTGCGCACATCCTCGAAATGCAGCCCCGTGGTCGGTTCATCCAGAATATACAGCGTCCGGCCCGTTGACCGACGCGAGAGTTCCTTGGACAGCTTCACCCGCTGCGCCTCGCCCCCTGACAGGGTCGTTGCCTGCTGGCCCACCTTGATATAGCCCAGCCCCACTCGCATCAGCGCATCCATCTTTTCGCGGATGCTCGGGACCGCCTCAAAGAATTTCTGCGCCTCCTCAACCGTCATATCCAGCACATCGGCGATGGATTTCCCCTTGAACAGGACCTCCAGCGTCTCGCGATTGTAGCGCTTGCCCTTGCAGGTTTCGCAGGTGACATAGACATCGGGAAGGAAGTTCATTTCGATCTTCAACACCCCATCGCCCTGACAGGCCTCGCACCGCCCGCCCTTGACGTTGAAGGAAAACCGCCCCGGCTTGTAGCCGCGCGCGCGGGATTCCGGCAGCCCCGCGAACCAGTCGCGGATCGGGCCGAATGCGCCCGTATAGGTCGCCGGGTTGGAACGCGGCGTGCGCCCGATGGGCCGCTGGTCGATGTCGATCACCTTGTCGAGCTGTTCCAGCCCCTTGATCGTCTCGCAGGGTGCGGGCGTCTGGCGCGCGCCGTTCAGCCGCATCGAGGCGGTCTTGAACAGCGTTTCAATCGTCAGTGTCGATTTGCCCCCCCCGGACACCCCTGTGACGCAAACAAACTTGCCCAAGGGAAATTCCACCGTCACATCGCGCAGATTGTTGCCGCTGGCCTTGACCACCGTCACCTTCTTGCCATTGCCCTTGCGCCGGGTTTTCGGCACCGCAATCTCGCGCGCGCCGGTCAGATATTGTCCTGTCACACTGGCCGGGTCGGCCATGACCTCTTGTGGTGTGCCCTGCGCGACGATCTGCCCCCCATGCAC
>SKRW01000093.1 GCA_007118295.1 Paracoccaceae bacterium
ACCCGGCAGGGAAGAAAGTTCATCCGGGGCGAGCCGATGAACCCGGCGACAAAGGTATTTGCCGGACGGTTATACAACTCGATTGGCGCGCCCGCCTGTTCGATCCGCCCGTCGCGCAGCACAACGATCTTGTCGGCCATGGTCATAGCCTCGACCTGATCATGGGTGACATAAATCATCGTGTTGCCAATGCGCCGGTGCAGGCCTGCAATCTCGCCGCGCATGCTGACGCGCAATTCGGCATCCAGATTGGACAGCGGTTCATCGAAGAGGAACACCTTGGGTTCGCGCACCACCGCGCGCCCGATCGCAACCCGCTGCCGCTGCCCGCCCGAGAGCGCGCGCGGCCGCCGGTCCAGATAGGGTTCCAGTTTCAGCATGCGCGCGGCCTCGTCCACGCGCTTGGCAATCTCGGCCTTGGGCATGCGGATATTCTCCAGCCCAAAGGCGAGGTTCTGCCGCACCGACATATGAGGATAAAGCGCGTAAGTCTGGAACACCATGGCAAGACCCCGTTCGGCGGCGCGCTGGTCGTTGACGCGCTCGCCTGCGATCATCAGATCGCCGCCTGAAATCTCTTCCAGCCCTGCGATCATCCGCAAGAGGGTGGATTTCCCACAACCCGACGGGCCGACAAAGACACAGAATGTCCCGTCCTCGATGGTCAGGTCCACCCCGTGGATCACCCGCACCGCGCCATAGTCCTTTACGATGCCGCGCAGTTCGACTTCAGCCATCGACCAGCCCTTTCATCTTGCTCCAAATACTCCCCCCGGAGGGAACCAGAGTCATTTCACACCCGATTGGGCAATGCCCTGCGTGATGAATTTCTGCAAAAAGGCAAAGACCAGTGTGATCGGCAACAGCGTCAGCACAGTCATCGCCAGCAGGCTGGACCACGCCGTCTGCAATTCGCCCTGAAATGAGTTCAGCGCCAGTTGCAGCGTGAACACTTCGGAACGGTTCAGCACGATCAGCGGCCAGAGAAACTCGTTCCAGCGCCACATGACCGAGAAGATGATCAGCACCGCCAGTGCCGGGGCCGACAGGGGCAGCACGATCTTCCAGTAGACGCGCCATTCGCTGGCATTGTCCATGCGGGCGGCATCCAGCAGGTCATCCGGGATGGTCAGCATATACTGGCGCAGCAGGAACACCCCTGTCGGGGTCGCGATGGCAGGCCAGATCACGGCCCATGGCGAATTGATCAGTCCCATCTGGCTGACCACCAGAAACAGCGGCACCAATGTCACCGTCGGCGGGATCATCAAAGTCGCGATGATCAGCAGAAAGACCGATGTTCGCCCGGTAAAGCGATACTTCGCCAGCGCGAATGCCGCCATCGAGTTGAACAGGACCGTCAGCACCGTCGCCACGACAGTGATGAAGGTCGAATTCCAGAAATAGAGCAGGAAATTGAATCGCGTGAACAGGCCCGTGTAGTTTTCGGTCTCGACCTGAACCGCGCGGACGGCTTCGCGGTCATTGATATGCACGTTCAGGCGTTCTTCGGGGTTGGCCGGGTCGATCATCTGCGCGTTCAGGCCGACGCGACGGATCTGCGCCAATTCGCGCCCCTCATGCTCGCCCGAGATAACGCGAAAGCGCTGCAGCGCTGTCTCGAACCCCTCGACCTCGACGAATTGCGGCGCGAGCGGCAGCAGCCGGGGCGGGTATTCCTGCAAGGCGGCTTCGGTCTTGAAACTCGACAGCACCAGCCACAGAACGGGGCCAAGCATCAGAAACACGCCCAGTCCCAGAACCCCAAAGGCAATCCAGTCGGTCATGTCCAGCCGGTCGCGACCCCGGCGCTGGGTCAGGAAACGCAGCATCACCCCTCCTCGGCGCGTTTGCGCGTTGCGGCCAGTTGCAACAGTGTCAACACCAGCAGCACGCCCGCCATCAACAGCGAGGCCGCAGCCGCCAGCCCGAATTGGCGCGGTCGCGTGGCAAAGCCCACATCATAGATATACTGGATCAGCAAAGTGGTCGCCGAACCCGGCCCGCCACCGGTAAGGACATAAATCTCGTCGAATGCCTGCACCGCGCGGATCAGGCTCAGCACCATGACCACCAGCAGCGTAGGTGTCAGCAAGGGCAGCGTGATGCGGAAAAGCTGCCGCCATGCGGGTGTGCCGTCCATTTCGGCGGCTTCATAGACATCACCTGGGATCGCCTGCAGCCCGGCCAGCAAGATCAGCACATAGAACCCCATATTCGCCCAGATCGACACGAACACGATCCAGAAAAACGCCCATGACGGGTCCAGCAGCCAATTGACCGTATCCATTCCGGCCCAGTCCATGCCTGCGTTCAGCACCCCGTTGCGCTGCAGGATCCACTTCCAGATCAGAGCGACCACCACCGGTGACAGCAGCACCGGATAGAAGAAAACGGCGCGAAAAAATCCCTTGAGGGGGATATTGCGGTTCAGGATCAATGCGGCAATCAGCGACAGCAGGATCATGAACCCCACCTGCAACACCACGAACCAGCCCGTATTATGAACAGCGCGCCAGAACAGGTCGCGGCGGCAGGTGTTCGGGTCCAGATATGAGCCGCAGTCCAGCAGGGTGGCGAAATTGGCTGTTCCGACCCAATCACGATCACCCAGCAGGATACGGTCGCCGCTGGTGCTGGCATACCAGACATTCAGCATGATCGGCAGATAGGTGAACAGCCCGAAGATCAGCAGATTGGGCAGCAGGAACACCCAGGCCATGCGATGCGCGCCAAGGCTGTATTGCAGCATCTGCATCGGCTTTTCAAAGAGGTTGAAGGCCCCCTCATAGAGGGCGCGGACAAGGGCGGCCATCATGCAAGATCCTGTCTGACAAAAGCGCCCGGCCCAATGGGCCGGGCGCGCCTTGCTTAGCGTGCTTCGGCAATAGCGTCGGCAACGTCCTGTTCCAACCGGTCAAGCGCTTCGCTCAGCGTCAACTCGCCAACGATAGCTTGCGTCAGCCTTGCCGGGATGTTGGTGTAGACCGCGCGGTTGAACTGATACCCCTGCAAAGCATAGGCCGTTTCTGAGAAATTCGGAACCGAGGCCGCAAAGGCCGTCAGAGCGGCTGCCACTTCGGGGGTCACGTCCTGATAGTCGATACCGTTGGCCTGCAATTCGGCATTTGCCGGCAGGTTGCGGGTCTGGGCCAGAACCTGTGCCTGCACATCGTCGCGGGCCACGAATTCCATCAGTTTGCCGACCGCTTCGGGGTGTTCCGTGTGGTTCAGCCCTACGATACCCGCGCCGCCCGGCATGCCGGTGCAGGCTTCGGGGCCGCAGACGCTGCCCGTGGCCACCCAGTCGAACGCATCGCCGATATCACGGCCAAAGCGCCCGATCTGCCAGCTACCCGAGTAATACATCGCCAGATTGGCATTGATGAATTCGCCAGCCGCATCCTGATATGTGCCGCCCCCGGCGCCAGCCCAGACATCGCGCGCCATGGTGCCGTCTTCGTGCCAGGCGACGAATTGTTCGGAAAAGTTGCGGAACCCGTCGTCAATGACCAGCGCCTCGCCATCCTCATTGAACAAGGCGGCCCCAAAGGACATCGCAGGGGCCGCAAAGCGGTGGCCAGTGCGGTCAATCGCCATTGCGAAATCAATGCCGGTTGCATCGCGCACCGCGCGCGAGGCGTCAGCCCATTCTGCCCAGCTTGACCCCGGTGCGGGCATGTCGACGCCCGCCTGCTCGAACAGGGTCGCATTGGCAAAGCCACCGGTCGCGGTCAACTGATCCACGATGTTATAGATGCCATCGGGTGCATTGTCGCCGACGCGTGCCCATGCCAGCGAGGGGCCATAGCGCGCCTCGATCATGTCAGGATCAGAGACATGCGGGCGCACGTCCAGCATGAAACGCGCCAGTCCGCCATAGTCGGTCACGCGCGCCAGATCGGGGCCTTCGCCCACCTCTAGCTGAATCGGCAGCGATTCGATGATGGCCTGATAGGGCACGACATCGACCACCACCGTGATGCCGTCATTCTCGGCCTCGAAGGTCTGGAATGCGGCGGCCCAGGCGTCGCATTCATTGCCATCCTGATAGCACATGAAGCGTAGTTCCTGCGCCTGTGATGCTCCGGCGGTCATCAGCGCCAGTGCCGATACGGCGATAGTTTTTCTCATGTCTTTCCTCCCGTTTGCAGTGTTGGCCGCATGCTCCTCCAGCGTGCGGGTCGTATCTCAGGGAACCTCTTGCCCTGCGGCAGCGGTCCATAGTTCAAACCAGTCCTCGCGCGTCAGCGTTGGGGTCAGGGCGTCGCCCAGTCGCGCGATGCGTGAAAGCGAATTGGTTCCCATCACTGGCAGAATGCGTGCAGGGTGGGCCAGGAGCCACGCCACTGCCAGCGCGTCAATGCCGACGCCAGCAGCCTGCGCCATCTGCTGCATCAGCGGACGCAGCCGCACAGCCGCTGCCCCGTCGCCGAAAAGCTGACCACCCGCCAGCGGGGACCACGCCATCGGAGCAACGCCCAGCCGCTGCAGATGTGCCAGATCGCCATTGCCAAAGGCGTCGCGTTGCAACAGGCTGATTTCGATCTGGTTGGTGGCAAGGCGCGTGGACATGGCCGATTGCAGCAGGTCAAAATCCCACGGTCGGAAGTTCGACCCACCCACTGCGCGCGTCTTGCCCTCGGCGACCAGCGCGTCAAGGCAGGCCCCTGTCGCCTGGGCATCCATCATGGGATCGGGGCGATGGATCAGCAGCAGATCAAGATGATCTGTCGCCATGTCGCGCAGGCTGGCCTCGACCGATGCGCGGATATGCGCGGGCGAGGTGTCGTAATGCTTTACCCGCCGGTCAGAGTATTTCCCTATGGGTGCCACGATGTCGCATTTGCTGACGAGTTCCACCTTGTCGCGCAGTCCGGGGCTTGTGCGAAAAGCATCCCCCAGCAGGGCCTCGGCCGTATAGCCACCATAGATGTCGGCCTGATCCAGGGTCGTGATACCCTGTGCGAGGCAGGTTTCGACCTTGGCCTGAACATGGGCAGGCGACGTGTCACTGTCGTCGCCCAGCCGCCACATGCCATAGACAATGCGGCTAAAGTCCAGTCCGGGTGAAATCTCTACACGTTCCATCAACTGCGCTCTCCTACCCCAAGGGGGGTTGCAGGGGTTTGGGACGGCACGCGGCCATATTCATGCGGCAGCGAACAGGTCTGCAACTCTGGCATGACCAGCCGCCCGAAATGGGCGCATTCCTCCAGATGCGGATAGCCCGAGAAGATGAAGGCGCGGATGCCCATCTTCTGGTAGGCTTCGATCTCTGACAGGACCTGATCGGCGCTACCCACCAAGGCCGCCCCGCAGCCCGACCGTGCGCGGCCTACACCTGTCCACAGATGCGGTTCGACATAGCCGAATTTGTCGGCCAGATCGCGGTTCTTGGCTTGATGTGACACACCCAGACTGATGCTGTCATGCGCGCGGTCGCGGATCATCCGGCCATAGTCATCATCCAATCTGCTGACGATATGCTCGGCATAGTCGCGGGCTTCGGCCTCGGTGTCGCGGACAATGACATGCACGCGCAAACCATAGTCCAGCACGCGGCCATAAGCCTCGGCCCGCCTGGCGACGGCCTTCATACGCTCGGCGATCATCTCCTTCGGCTCTGGCCACATGAGATAGACGTCACATTCAGCCGCACACAGTTCCAGCGCATCCGGACTGTAGCCGCCGAAATAGAGCAGTGGGCCACCGTTTTGCTGATAGGGTTTGGCCGGGGCAGTCGGGATTCCGCTGAACTGATAGATCTCGCCGTCGTGGTTGATTTCGTCCCGCTCCCATGCCTGACGCAGGATCTGAACGACCTCGCGGCTGCGGCGGTATCGATACGCACTCTCTGCAACCTCGCCCGGAAAATCCGACGAGATGACATTGAGCGTCAGCCGCCCTTTCAGCATGTGGTCCAGTGTCGCGACAGTGCGGGCCAGCATGACAGGCTGCATCTCGCCACAGCGAATTGCAGCCAGCAGGTTGATCCGGTCAGACACCTGACTGGCGGCGGCCACGAATGACAGCGTGTCTTGCCCGACCTGATAGGACGAGGGGCACAGGATGTTGCGGAAACCGTTCTCTTCGGCGGCACGCAGGATGGATGCGCAATGCGCCCAACTGGACCGCAGATCGCCCTCCGGCACCCCCAGAAACCTGTAATCATCCGAGCACAAGGCCGCGAACCACGCCACCTCTGCCGCCTCAAGATCCGCCGAGCGGACCGGCACCACTGTCATCTGGTCTTTTCCTCCCTGCGCCGCGTTGCACGCGGTCTTGGTCAGGAAAGGTTAGCAGCAGATAAATGATAAATCAATAGGGTATCAATTTCGACTGCGCGAATCAGGTAAATTCTAAAAACATATAAAAAACAGTATGATGAATGTAGAAAGTCTATCTGCTCCGGGCAGTGCGCTTTCGTGCGCTGCCCGGCACAGATTTTTCAGAACCAGCGCCCTGTGGCGGTCAGTTGCACCGTAATTGTCGCGGCGGGCAGTACAGCAAGATGGCGCGTGTGCCACTCACCCGGCTCTGCCCAGCCCGTCCCGCCATTCTGGCCCCAGGCTTCAAGCGCCGCAGCGTCCGTGCCGACCCCTGCAAACGCGGCTACCGGCGTATCAGCAAACGCGACCGGATAGGCCCAGATCTGGGTATCGAGATTGCTCAGATCATGCGATACGCTGCGCGTACAGATCTGCGTGCCATCGGCAAATCGAACATAGCTGCCATTGGCGTTGCTGCCGCGCTCGACCAGTGCGCCGGTCGGTACGCCCGCCGTCTGTGACACAACGCCAAGGATGTTGTGCGTGTTGTAGACTATCTGCCATGCACCATCACTGCCATCGTTGCGAAATGCGCGGATTGCCAGCCCCGCATCCGAACCGGTCGTGGGTGACCCAAGCCCATGCAACACCTGAACCCCGCGGTTGCCACTTGCCGCGCGCAGCACCACCAGCGCAGCGGTGTTGCCGGCAAAACCAGTCGGAAACCCGGCATTGGCATCGCTGACCGTTTGCAGACCAAAAACCGTCGCTGCACGAAAATCCGTTGCAAGATTGGCTGAGGCGGAAAAGATGCCCTCGCTCCGGCCCAGACCGAAATCCCCGACCTGCAACAAACGCCCAACCGTGTTGTCATCTGCGCCCTGTGTCACGGCGCTGCCTGTCACTGTCCCGTCGATCTGTGCGCCGTTCGGTAATGTGACCAACCCGCTGGCTGACGCGACGCGCAGGCCATCATTCCAAGTGATACCGTCCGCCGAGACCTTGATCGAAAAGTCCTCCTCGCCTGCTGTGCCCATCTCTGCCCGGCCCGAGAAACCAGTCTGAAAGAGAAGGCTTGCAGTCTGATCCGGCGCGGATTTGTTAACCTTCAACTGATGACCCGCGCCAAGATGACTGAGCAGGCTGGCGTCAGAGGCGACGGCCAGGCGGTTGGTCGCGTCAAAACTGGTGTTCACTCCAAGCCCAGTCATGTTGTTCAGCGCGCTGATCGTCTGAAGCGCCCAGGTGTTCCCGTCCCAGATGCGCAGTTCACTGCCCAGCGTTGCGCGCCACCCGACGTCTGGTGTCACAAAGTCCCAACCATTGTTGACCCATGCGGCCAGCTTGTTCGGATGGCCCGCCCATGCCCCGCTCGGGGCCGGGCCAGTGGCCCAGATCTGGCCGTCCTGCGTCACGCCGGGGGGAATGTTGGCATCCACGCCCTGCACAACAAGCTGGACCAGCAGATCAAGTCGTTCAATCGACAGGTTATGAGTCACGTGTTTCTGGGCTTGGGTGGGCTGGATATAGGGCAGCCCAAGGCGAGCGGATTGATCGGGCATGTGGGGGACTCCGGTAACATTGCGCTTTGGTCGGCACCGTAGCGTGTTGGTCTGAACGAAATGTCAGCCAAGCGTGCGTTGCGCCCCGTTCAATGGAGGTAGCGGCCTGCGGAAATTTCATGCCGAAAGACGCAAGAATGTCTCTGGACGCGCCTGTCATGGCTTGTTAAAGATCGCCTGTGTTCCGGCGTAGCTCAGCGGTAGAGCAGTTGACTGTTAATCAATTGGTCGTAGGTTCGATCCCTACCGCCGGAGCCAATTCTCTAGCTTAACTGACGCTAGGTGAAGTTGGGTATGTAGCCCCTTCGCATCCTTTGCTGGGACTCGCGGGTCAGCCCTGTGGCGGTCGGGTGAGCCGTTTTTACGCGATACACACGATCAGTAATGTCGCAACGCACCATTTGCCAGACCAGCTTGGCGTG
>SKRW01000322.1 GCA_007118295.1 Paracoccaceae bacterium
ATCCCAGCCAGATCCGCGTGACCTCAAGGCTACGCGCATGCTGCAGCCAGATCGCCGTGCCGGGGGGCGGCGTCATGCCACAGGCATGCCTCCGGCATGACGATGCGCGGCGGGCTAAAGCCCTTGATTCCGCGCGGGTGTCGCGCTCCGAAGGTCAGTTGTGCGGCCCTTTCCGCCGTTCTCGCCACCCACCCATGAGCCTTCGCTGTTGCAGCATCAGCGACGTGGAGGGCGGACAGCCGACTGTGACCTTGCAGCATTGCAGTCGCAGAAAATGGCTAAAGCGGCCAGTCGCCTTCCCGCCGCTCAACAGCCCCGTTGGCAGTTAGCGGTCGGTCGGCCTTCGCCGCGACATTCCCCAAACCGAACACCTCACGTCCAGCGCAGCGTCTAACGGGATTTAGCCTCAAAATCGCAGATATTCATCGTCTTGTGCGATCTTTCAATCATGGAAATCATAAAGGACGGGCGGCCTTTGTGTCTTGCGCGGCATTCTCCTTTATCTGCGCGCCAGCCATGCCCTTCATGATGATGCCCATGATCTGCACGCGACCCCAGCGCGGCAGCATCGCCAGCGACCAGCCGAGGAACTTGGCAAGAAAGCCGGGGCGCACGGTGCCACGTTTGCCAAGTGCTGCCAGCGCGCCTTTAGCCACTGCTGCAGGCGTTGCTGCTTTGCCCATCTGCATGCCCGCGCGCGCGGCAAAGCCTGTTCCGACCTGTGCAGGGGCGACCGACAAGATGTTGACACCCTGCGCAGCCAATTCGGGAGCCAGCCCTTCGGCAAAACTTTGCACGAAACCCTTGGTGGCTGCATAGGTTGCAGAAAGCGGCGCACCCTGAAATCCCACAAGCGAGCCGAACAAAACGATCCCGCCGCGCCCCTGCTGCGCCAGACGCTGCCCGAAGCCATGGGCCAGTTCGACGACCGACCGGCAATTGAGATCGACCATGTTGATTTCGCTGGCCATGTCCTGATGCAGAAACGGCCCCACAGATCCGAACCCGGCGGCGGCTACCACAAGTCCGATCTGCGCGCCCTTGGTTTCTTCCAGAATAGTGGCCACAGCATCGGGTGCGCTCAAGTCAATGGGGATAACTGCCACCTCGGACCCAAACCGCACCCCCAGATCCAGCGCAAGTTCTCGCAGGGCAGTGCGCCCGCGGGCAACAAGGATCAGGTCGAAGCCCTGCTCCGCGAGTTGCACAGCGATGGCGCGGCCGATGCCGTCGCTGGCCCCGGTAATGAGCGCCGTGGGGCCGAAGCGGCGTCGCAAGCTGCTGTCTTTCTTTGTCATGGATCGCCCTTTCCTGTGGCGTTGGGGTTATTCGCGGGCAAGGCGAAGGGGTGTGGCTTTGGTTTGCGGCACAGTGCTCGCTTCGCGCGCGCGCCGGGGTAAGGTCAGGGCAAACATCTGCGGCGTGAAGGCGAAGGCCAGCGTGACCGACAGCGCGACACCGCCCGCGACCGACATGGCAAAGGGCGGCCAGAAGCCGCCGCCGCCAAGAATCAGCGGCAGGAAGCCCCCGAAGGTGGTTATGGTGGTCGAGATGATGTGGCGGGCGGAGCCTGCCACGACATCGACCATGGCTGCGCGGTCCCCGGCGCTGGCCGTCGCATCCTCCTGCAGCCCCGACAGCACGATAAGTGCTGCGTTGATCGACACCCCGATGGAGCCGATCACGCCTATGATCGCATTGATCCCGAAGGGATAGTCGAAGATCGCCAGCGCCAGCATCGACAGACCCGCCGACAGGCCCGCAACCGTGAAGGCAATGAGCGTCAGGCGGAAGGAATTGAAAGTCATCACCACGACGGAAATCGACAGGGTGATGATCAGGCCCAAGGGGGCGATCAACGCATCGACCGTGCTGTTGCGCGCATCAGAATCGCCGCCGGTCTCCAGCCGGATATCTTGCGGCGGGGCGTAGCCTTCCACCTCCAGCACCGCCATCGCCTGCGACAGGGCCACAGCGGGCAGGACGCCGGGCAAGAGGTATGCCTGCACGGTGTTCACCCGCTCACCATTGCGGCGCGTGATGGTGCTTTCCGATGGCTCCAGCCGCAGCGCACCGAGGCTGGAGAGAGGCACGGCAGGGAACTGGCCATTCGCCGCCACCCCGGCAGCCCCCGGCGGCAGGATCGGCATGTCGCCAATCGCCACCGGATCACCGCGCAGCCCCGCGCCAAGGCGTACGCGGACGGGCAGTTCCTCGGTTCCCTCCAGCAGCGAGCCGCCAGTCACGCCTTCCAGACCTGCCTCCATCTGCCGCGCGATCTGGCCCAGATCGAGGCCAAGAAGACGCGCGCGGGCCTCATCGACCTGCAGTGTCAGCTTGGGCGCACCGCCTGCAATGCCAGTGCGCACCATGGCCACCTGCGGCACTTGCGCCAGCAGACCGCGCAACTCTTCACCCGCCAGACGCAGCGCGACGATATCCTGACCGACAAGGCGCAATTCCACCGGGGCATTCACAGGCGGCCCTTGCGTGAGCCCGCGAATCACGAAACGCGCCTGCAGAAAGCCGGGCGGCAGATCGGCCTGCAGCGCGGCCAGCAGCCGTTCGGTCGCCGCCGGTGACGCGGTGCGGATCAGCGCTTGCGCGAAGGCCGGGGCCTGATCGCGGTCGCCGACCATGTTGTAGTAAAAGGCAGGGGCAGATCGGCCCACCACCCAGGCCACGTCAAGGATCTCGCTCTCGGCCACCAGCGTTGCGTCGATCTCGCGCACCACGCGCAGAGTCTCGTTGATGCCGGTGCCGGGGGGCAGATCAACCTCGATATGAAACTGGTCACGGTCCACGCCGGGAAAGAACTGCGGGGTCAGGCCCGGCAGCGACAGAAACCCCAGCACCGGCAGCACCAGCGTAAGTGCCACCGTGCGCAGCGGGTTAGCCATTGAGAGCGTCATAGCTGCCCGAAAGCCGCGCATCGCCAGCCCGTCTCGCGCCGGCGTGCCATCACCGGGGCGCAGCCAACACCCGGCAATCGCCGGGGTGATGGTTACGGCGACGACCAACGACCAGGCCAGCATCACGATCACCGCCGTGGCGATGGAGCCAACGAAATCCCCCGCAGGCCCCGGCAACAGCAGAAGTGGCATGAAGGACAGGATGGTGGTGATGGTTGAGGCCGCCAACGGCATGGTCAGCCGGCGCACGGAACCTGCCACCGCTTCCAGCCGCGAAAGCCCCGCGCGAAGACGCTTGCCGACCTCGTCCGTCATCACGATGGCGGCATCCACCAACAAGCCAAGCGCCACGATCAGACCCGTGACGCTCATCTGGTGGATCGGCACGGCCAGCGCGTTCAGCGTGGCGACAGAGGCCAGCGAGACCACTGGCAGCACCATCGCCACGATCAGCGCCGCGCGCGGGCCGAGGGTGATGAACAGCACCCCGACCACCAGCGCCACGCCGAGGCCCATGTTCAGCCCCACCTCGGCCAGGCGTTCGGTGGTGTAGCGGCTTTGGTCGAAGACCGTTTCAATCGACAGCCCCCAGGGCAGTGCCGTGCCCTGCGCGGCCACAGTGGCGCGGATGTCGGCCATCCAGCGGTCCACCTGCAACCCTTCGCTCAGCTTGGCCGAGATCAGGATGGCGGGCTGGCCTTGGAACAGCGCGACTTCGGCCAAGGGCAGGCGCGGGCCGCGCGTGATTTCAGCCACATCGCCCAGAAGCGTCACGCGCCCCCCTGCATCTTCGCGCAGCACCACGGCGCGCAGCCGGTCGAGCGAGGTGATCTCGCCGGTGATGCCCAGCACCAGATCGGTCTGATCGCCGCGCAACCGGCCCGCCTGCACCTTGGCATCCGCCGCGCGAATGGCCGCCGAGACCGCATCGGCAGTCAGGCCAAGGGCCGCCACGCGGTCTGGGTCCAGCGTGATCAGCACCTCTTCTTCCGGCGCACCGTGCAGATCGACAAGGCTGGTGCCCGGAACTCGGCGCAACCGGTCGGCCAGTGCTTCAGCCTCGCGCGCGGCGCGTGTCGGGCTGAAGCCCTCGGGCATGGTCAGCGCAAAGATCGCCGCATAGCCGCCTGCGCTATCGCTGTCGAACTCCGGCTCAAGCACGCCTGCTGGAAATTCCAGCCGCGCATCGGCCAGTGCATCGCGGACCCGGCTCCAGACCTGTTCGATCGTCGCCGGGGGAACGGTTTCCTCCAGTTCGACCGAGATGACCGAAATGCCCGTGGCAGAGGTCGATTCGACTGTCGCGATTTCGGGGATCGTCCGTAATTCGGTTTCGATCTTGGCCGTCACCAGCGCCTCGACCCGCGCAGGGTCTGCACCGGGAAAGACGGTGGTAATGGTGGCGAAGATATTGGTGATAGTCGGGTCTTCCTGCCGCCCGATGGACCACAGCGCCGACGCCCCCGCCGACAGGATCACCAGAAGCGCCAGCATGACAAGGCGCGGTTGCCGGAAGAACAGCGTATCCATACCGATCACTCTGACTGCGCCAGAACAAGCTGCCCGGGGGCGACACGGTCCGGCGCCTCGGCCACGATCCGCGCACCGGGGGGCAGGGAACCGCGCAGGAACACGCGCGTGCCCTCTGTATGGATCACCTCGACCGCTGCTGGCAGGGTGCGGTCTCCTTGGGCGGTGGTTTCCAATGCCATGACCGACCAAGAGCCCCGCACACCTTCGCGCAAGGCAGACAGCGGTGCCCAGAAGCCCGGATCGTCAATTGTCTGCGTCAACAGCAGCGCGACCGTATCGCCCAGCACAGGTTCAGCCCCCTTGGGCAGGGTCACAACAACCGACCGGCTGCGGGTGTTAGGGTCAAGATCGGGTCGGATCTGACGAAGAGTGGCCTCCATCAGAGCGCCGTCCAACGCTACGGTGACAGTGTCCCCCACCGCCAGCCCGGCGGCCAGTTCCGGCGGCAGACCGACCCGCGCGCGGGCGGGCGCTGCATCGAAGAGAACCAGAACGGTCTGGCCAGCAGAAGCCGTCTGTCCGGGATCAGCCATGCGCGCGCCGATGCGGGCCGGATAGGGCGCTGTCAGCATGGATTTTTCCAGCCGCACATCGACACCCGCGATGCGTGCGCGCGCGGCCGCAATCCCGGCCTCGGCCCGCGCCAGCGTCAGCCGCGCATCATCCTGCGCCGCGACCGAGCGAAAGCCCCGTTCGGTCAGTGCATCATTGCGCGCCAGCGTCAGGCGTGCAAGTTCGGCATCAGCGGCCAATGCCGCCAGTTCCGCCTCAAGCGCTGCGCGTTCCGGGATGAGCGCGCTGGTGTCCAGACGGGCCAGCACCGTGCCGCTCGAGACGACATCGCCTTCCTCGACCAGCACTTCTGTAATGCGCCCGCCCAGTTCAAACCCCAGATCGGTCCGCGCCGCAGCCTCGATCTGGCCAGTGAAGCGGCGCGTGACGCTATAGCCCGCGACCATTTCAACCGACATCACCCCGACCGAACTCCGTGGAGCAACGACACCGGGGGCGGCAACGCCCGTGGCTGCGATCAGGGAATATCCTCCGATAACGGCTGCGGCGGCGGCCCCGCAGACCATGAGCGTCACCGTCACGGTCAGTACCCGACCGAGCGCCGTTCGAATACCTGGTGCTATATGTTTGGTCATGGATGGAATGCTCCGGCAAAGTTAGATACACTTACATATGTTAGAATCACTCACTTTGACAAGACGATTCAGACATTGCGTCCGTGATCGCGCCAGATGGCATTGATTTCAGACCAATCGGGAATTCGATTTGTCTGATAGCCAACGACCTTCCCAGTTGCGATGCTGGGAAACAGACGCATGGCCTCAAGATGCGGACCCGTGGTCAGATAGGCCCGCATGGCGTCTTTGTTGGTCCAGACTGAAAGCGTGTGATGAACGCCGTTGATGTTGCGCGCATCAGCCGAGATGTTGCCGGGGGCATTACGCGCTTGCACCATGGATTTCATGGCGATCGACCAGAAGGACGGAATGTGCCAGACCCGCCGCACCTGCAAGCCGGTGATGGAGACATAGACATCCTGCTGCATCGGGCGGTCCTTTCAGGGTCAAGCGGGGTCAGCCCGCCTGCGGGATGCGGGCGTGCGGATCTGGGGCGGAGGGTGCCGCGCGTGATGTTCGGCAGGTGCAGACTCTGGACAGGTAGTCTTGCACTTGCGCCAATATGTGAGAGGTGCTAACTTTAGTCAAGATAAAAGTGAACACCACTCACTTTGAGGAAGGGCCCAATCACAATGTGGAATGACACGTCACGAACTGATGCCTCCGCGACCGTGACGCCCAAGACCGGCTATCACCACGGCGACCTGCGCGCACAACTGATTGCGGCTGTCCGGGATCTCGTCGAGACGCATGGCCCGGATGGGTTCTCGGTGGCCGAGGCCGCACGCCGCGCCGGTGTCAGTTCGGCCGCGCCTTACAAGCATTTCAAGGATCGCCCCGAAATCTTGCGCGGCGTGGTCAGCGAAGCCATGGACCGTCTGCGCTTGGTAATGGAGGCTGCAGCCGCTGCGCACCCCACTGGATCGCTGGAAGCGGTGGCGGCCATCGGGTTGGCCTATGTCGATTTTGCCCGTGCCGAACCGGGGGTCTTCCGGCTGGTGTTCAGCCTGACCGAGGGGCACGAAGACGCCCCCGACCTTCAAACAAAGGGCGAAGGCTGTTTCGGGGTGCTCGTCCAGGCCGTCGCCGCCTGTCTCGACCTGCCGCCCGGCAATCCCGACGTCCAGCGGCGCTCTTACATGCTGTGGTCCTTCGTTCACGGGCATTCATTTCTGAACATCGACATGAAGACAAAGGTCACCACCGCAGAGATCGACGACTGGGGTTACCTGATGACCATCAGCCGCGCGATCCTGGCAGGATCGGCGCAGTCGTGACGGTACGACACTGCATGTTCCTGAGCGCGATCCAGGAGGGTCTGTCCCGTGAAATGCCACGCGGACAGCGGGTGCAGGACATTCTGGAACGGATACGCGGGGCAATTGCCGGTCCGTCAGTAGGCATGGAGACGCTCGTGCGCGCGATGGACCCGGCGGTGCAGCCTGTCATGCTCATGTTGCCTGCGCTGATCCTCGTGAGCCCGCTCAGCGGCATTCCGGGTCTGTCATCCCTTGTCGGGCTGACGATTGCGCTTGTCGCGGTTCAGATGCTTCTTGGCCGTCCGACGATCTGGTTTCCGGCCTTCATTCTGCGCCGCCACTTGTCTGCCGAGAGGCTGCTGCGGGCGCTGGAGAGACTGGACCGCCCGGCGCGGCTCATCGACCGCAGATCACTTGCGCGGGCGGGCTGGTTCTTCGCATTCCCGGGCAGACCGTTGGCGCTGTCCACCTGCACCGTCTGCGGCCTGGCCATGCCGTTTCTGGAACTGGTGCCGTTCTCGGCAACAACACTGGCGCTGGTCGTCACGATTCTCGCTGCTGCCCTTCTCGTGCGCGATGGTCTGCTGGCCGCCATTGGATTGAGTGGGTTCGGCTTTGCGATCTTCCTCATCGTGAAGCTGGCTTCGACATGATCGAGCCACTGAATGTGCCTGCACCTTTCCTCTGGCCGTTTGCGCTTTGGGTTTTCGCGGGAATATCCTGTGCGATGAACTTTGCCTTCGGTGCAACGACTGCCCTTTGGGCATTGGACCCCAGAGTCATCGACGGCGTCTCGGTCTGGGCAAAGCCGCTGAAGTTCGAACTGGCCTTGGCTATCCTTGCGGGAACGATTGCCTTGGTGGTGTCCAGACTCAGCCCTTCGCTGCAAATGGGTCTCTTCATTCGGTGCGTCGCGCTCGCCTTTCTGGTGGCATGCACGATCGAGATTGGCTGGATCATTTTCCAGGCATCTCTGGGCCAGCATTCACATTTCAATGACAGCACAGCGTTTCACCGGGCGATGTTCTCGGTGATGGCCTTTGCCGCGGTCGTCATCACCGGGGCTGCCGCAGCAGTTGCCTTTCAGGTGTGGCGCGATCCGGATTGCGCCGCAGCCCCCCTGCTGAAAACCGGCATCCTGCTGGGCTTGTCTGGCGGGACGATCCTCACCTTCGTGACGGCATTTGCAATCGGAGGAATGGGAAGCCCCTATGCTGGATCTGCCTGAGCTGGAGCGTCTTGAGCTGGCGCTTATAAGCTGCTTTCGGCAGCGCATCGTCGAGGTTGAGCGTCGCAAGCCGCCCACGCCCAGCGTCGCTCGCCCCCCCGCGTATCTCTCGCATGCCCGTGTGTCTCCGCCTG
>SKRW01000131.1 GCA_007118295.1 Paracoccaceae bacterium
ACAGCGATCACACCGCGCTGCATCGCTGCTCCGCGCAATTGCCGCATCGCACGCTGAGAGGCATAGGGGTCGATCATCTGAGGCTTACTCCCTTGACTGAGAACGAATGTCGCGCAGGGTTTCCATGGCACCTGCACTGATTTGCAAAACGGGGCGCGCGGGGTTGCGCATGTCGGCCACCATCAGATCCCGCGCCAGAAGGTCCTGCGCCTGATCCAGCGCAATCACGCGTTCCAACGCAGGCACCGCGCCCGTCTCGGGCAGGCGGATACGCTGGTCACGGTCCAGCACGACATCCCAGCGCCGCTCGCCAACGCGCACAAGCCCGCGTAGCCGGTCGCCCAGGGGCGCTGCCGCGTCCAGCAGGTCCAGCGCCTCGGGGATATGGGCATTAGCACCTCGTCCGGCGACCAGCGGCAGATCGGACCGCGCAGCCCGATGAGTCGCAATCGCCACACGCACGCCTTCGGCGTCCAGCAATTCCAGATCCTGTTCGGACCGCCACAGGATTGCGGGCACCCGCTCTGTCAGCGACACCGACAACACACCGTCAGCCACCAGCCGCAGATCGGCAGAGCGCACCCAGTCCAGTTCCTCGACCTGCCTGCGCAAGACATCGAGATCCAGCCGGAACGAGGACACCGGCAAGTCCAGCGCAAGCTTCTCGCGCAGCGCCGGTTCCAGTTCGGGGGCTGTCTCGGGTAGTTCCAGGGACGTGATCATGAATTCCGGTCGCTCGACCACGGCGGCCTTGGCAGCCTCGATCGCCTCAACAACGGCGGCATGACGCGACTCATCGCTGAAATAGACGACAAGCCCAATGGCCACAGCCGCGACCGGTGCGCCCAGTTTCAGTGCAATGCGGTAGCCCGGTGTCAACCAGATACGCTGCAACCTGTAGCCCAGACGGCTGGCACCTGCGCGCCGCCTGCGCGGGCGCGGCGGGACCGATGCGAACGGGGCAACCGGCGGCAAGCGTGTCTCTGCAAGGTCAAGACCATACGCCGCACTCATGGCGGCGGGGCTGACCGAGTTTTCGTGCTGCGCGGAGGCCAGCACGTCAGCCGTACTCAGATCATGCGCCAGAAGCACATCGTTCAGGCTGGCCGACGCCGAATCGGGCATGTCACCCAACGGCGCGAACCCGTCCACCAGCGGCGTGGACACTGCCGGAGGCACCGGAACGGGCACATGGGGCAGAATATCTTCGGCGGCGTATTCCTCGGCCCGTGTTGCCCCAAGATGATCCCAGAAACTGCGCGTATCGGTCACGGCCGAAACCGGCGCATCGCCCGTATCGTCATCATGCCGCGTGAAGCAGGGGTCGGGCGATTGTGCGGGCACGCCGGGCGGGACTAGCGGTCGCATGAGGCATCCTCCACCATCCAGCGACAGAAATCGGCAAAGCTGATGCCGCTATGCGCAGCCTGTTCAGGCGAAAGAGAGGTCGGTGTCATGCCCGGCTGGGTGTTCGTTTCCAGCAGGATCAGCCCATCCATCCCGCGCGACTCGTCCCAGCGGAAATCCGTCCGCGACACGCCCCGGCAGCCAAGCGCACGGTGCGCACGCAGCGCGTAATCCCTACAGGCGGCATGTATCTCGGCGGGAACATTAGCGGGCAGCACATGGCGTGAACCGCCCGGCATGTATTTCGCATCATAATCATACCAGCCTTCGGTGATGATATCCGTCACCCCCAGCGCCCGGTCGCCCATGATGGTCGTGGTCAGTTCCCGCCCCGGTGCATAGGCTTCGACCATCACCTGTCCGGGCATCTCGGGGCCAAGCCGGGGCGGGGAATTCGCACCCTCGGCCACCAGATAGACGCCGACAGATGATCCTTCGTTATTGGGTTTCACAACATAGGGCGGTGCCATCACATGCGCGGCCATCACGTCGTCGCGGCTGGCGATCAGGCTGGGCACAATCGGCAGGCCAGCGGCGGCGAAAGCCGCCTTCGACCGCTCCTTGTCCATCGCGAGGCTCGATGCCAGCACGCCCGAATGCGTATAGGGGATGCGCAGCCATTCAAGGATACCCTGAATGCAGCCATCCTCGCCAAACCGGCCATGCAATGCGTTGAACACGATATCGGGCGCAATCTCGACCAGACGCTGCACGACATCGCCGCGCGCATCCAGTTCGATCACCTCATAACCCGCCACCCGCAGCGCCTTGGCGCATTCATGACCCGAAGACAGGGACACCTCGCGCTCTGCCGAGAGTCCGCCCTTGAGCACACATATCCGGGGGGCTGCCCTGCTCGACATGCCCATTCCCACTGCCTCTGAGCCTTTTCGGCCCATTATACCCCGTTATCGGGGTTATTCTTCTGTTTGCGCCCCGTCCGGTGTCACTGCCAGCGCGGGCACATTCATGTCGGGAAGGTTCTCGCCGACCCGCATGATTTCCCACTGTAGCGAAATCCCCTGCGCTTGCAAAACCCTTTTTCGCACTTCCTCGCCCAGCGCTTCAAGTTCTGCGGCGGTGGCCCCCCCGGTATTGATCAGAAAATTGGGGTGCTTGGGCGACATCTGCGCACGCCCCAGTCGCGCGCCGCGCAATCCGGCCCCGTCAATCACCTTCCACGCCTTCAGGTCGTGGCTGTCATCCGCGCGCCCGGTCGAACTGAACCCGGCCGGGTTGCGAAAGGTCGATCCGGCGCTGCGCTCCTTGGTCGGCTGGGTTGCGTCGCGCTTGGCGAGTTGCTCTTCCATCCGCGCATGCAGCGCCGCCGGGTCGCCTGCGGGCGCGCTGAAACGGGCTTGCGTAATGACCATCCCCTCGGGCAGGTCCGAATGGCGGTATTGCAGGTTCAGGTCAGAGGCGGCAATCCGGTGGCGCTGGCCCTGCCGGTCGATGGCGGCGATCTCGATCAGATGATCAGCCACATACGCGCCGTAGCACCCTGCATTCATCCGCACCGCACCACCAATGCTGCCGGGAATGGTGCGCAGAAAGGTCAGATCGCGCCCGGCATCAGCGGCCTTGCGCGCGACATGCGCGTCAAGTGCGGCAGCCCCTGCGGTTACCGTATCGCCTGTTTCAATCGCGTTGAAGCCCCGGCCCAGCCGGATCACAACCGCCCGAATCCCCCCGTCACGCACGATCAGATTCGAGCCGACCCCCATCGGGAAAACCGGGATGTCAGGGGCCAGCGCGCGCAGGAAATCAACCAGATCATCCTCGTCCGCAGGCTGAAACAGCCAATCTGCCGGGCCACCCACGCGCAGCCATGTCAGGCCATCGAGGGGTTTACCGGGTGTGAGCGTGCCACGGACGGGGATCTGGTCAGGTGTCATGACAGCTTGATTAACGCGGACGCGGCAGGATTGTCGAGAGCGGCGTCGCGCAAGGGGCAGGACGCCTCCGGCGGGAGTATTTGGGGCAAGATGAAAGCGCAGAGGCAAGATGCCCGGGAACGGGGTGCGCTTGCGGATCTGCCGGATGCTTGCTTTCCGTCTGCCTTTGCGCAGCGTGGAACGCTGCCCGGACCAGAACCGGATTGCGGGAACTATTTGCGCGCTTGCGTGTTCAGTCACTGCGGTCACTGCGGTAAACAGAACAACAAGGGGACATCATGAACGCCAATTACACGGGTTTTCTGGGGATATTGCATCTTGCACTGGTGGTCTGGGCGGCAGTTTCGATCCTTGGGTCGGGGGCGACGCAGGGGCAAAAGGTGCTGTGGATATTGCTTGTGCTCATCTTCCCGCTGCTCGGGCTGATCATCTGGTTTCTGGCCGGGCCGAAAAAGGCCTGATCGGAACGTGTCGGCGACTCGGCCTACAGCATGACCGGGATGCCTGCCGCGCGGCAGGTTACCCTTGCCCTGCCTTCACGCCGTAGAGCGCCGCTGCGCGTTTCTCGAACGCTCCCACGACACGGCGCATGGCCTGATCGAAGACGACACCGATCAGTTTCTGCAGCACCGGGTTGCGAAACTCGAAATCGACATGGAAATCGACAATGCAGCCGCCATCCTCGGCATCTGCCACGTGCCAGTGCGAGATCATGTAGCGGAACGGCCCGTCCAGATAGGTGGTGTCGATGCGCCCGGCGTCGGGGTAAAGCTGCACCCGGCTGCCGAAGCGTTCGCGGAACACCTTGAACGAGATCACCAGATCAGCCTCGATCTCTTCGCCACCCGCGATCTGTCTGCGCGCCCGGATGCGGGCCGCAGCGGTCCATGGCAGGAACTCGGGGTAGCGCGCGACATCGGCCACCAGATCAAAAATCTGGGCCGCCGTATAAGGCATATGGCGATGTTCGTGATGAGTTGGCATGCGCGCACTCTTTACGGGGTCGGCGGGTATGTCCTAAAGTCGGGCCGAAAAATCAAGGGGCCATAGTGCCAAGGGGCCGATATGACGCAGAATGTCTATGCCATCGACCAGATGATCAGTGCCAAGCAGATTGCAGCACGGGTCGAGGAACTGGCAAGCGATATCGCCCGCGCATTCGCGGGCACCGAGCAACTTGTCGTTGTCGGCTTGCTGCGGGGGTCGTTCGTATTCATCGCCGATCTGGTGCGCGAGATCGACCTGCCGGTCGAGGTCGATTTTCTGGAGGCGTCGAGCTATGGCGATAACACGCAGTCTTCGCGCGAGGTGCGCATCCTCAAGGACCTGTCCGGCAAGATCGAGGGACGTGATGTTCTCGTCGTCGAGGATATCGTCGATACCGGCTTTACCCTGAACCACGTCTTGCAGATGCTGCTGGCGCGAAACCCGGCGCGGCTGGAAGTCTGCGCGCTTCTGGACAAGCCGTCGCGCCGCGAGGTCGAGATCAAGGCGACATGGACCGGATTCGAGATACCGGATGAATTCGTGGTGGGTTACGGGATCGATTATGCCCAACGAAACCGCAACCTGCCCTATATCGGCAAGGTTCGCTTCCTCTGACCCGCTGTCACAGCGGCGTGAATTTGATCTGTGACAAAATGGCGCTACCGTCGATCTGTCACGCAAAAGGAGCAAGCCAATGACATTCATCAAAACCCTTGGTGCACTGGTTCTGGGCGCGGGGCTGGCATTGCCGGCACTCGCCGATCAGGATCCCGCCATCGAACAGCGGCAGGGACAGTTCAAGCTGTTCGTGCATAATTTCGGTCTGCTGGGCGGCATGGCACAGGGGCGGATGGACTATGATGCTGAGATGGCGCAGACCGCCGCCGACAATCTGTTTCACGTCACCCGCCATGACCAGAGCCGCCTGTGGCCAGAGGGAACGGATTCGATGAGTGTTGATGGCACGCGGGCCAACCCGGCGATCTGGGAGAATCTGGATGATTTCGTGTCCAAATTCGCTGCCCTGCAAGACGCTGCTGAAAACCTGCAAGGCGTGGCGGGCAGTGGGCCGGATGAAATGCGCGCGGGTGTCGGCGCATTGGGGCAGGCATGTCAGGCCTGTCATCAGGTGTACCGCGACGAAGCGAGCTGAGCGGCGACGCGTATCACCATATGCCCGGCAAAATCCCTGCCGGGCACCCACCAGACCCGGATCAGACAATGTTGCGAAAGACCCTGATAACCGTGGCCCTGACGGGGTTGGCCCTTGGGGGGGTGCTATGGTGGCTGAGCGCGCCCGACCCGCTGGATGCGCGTAGTCTGGACGCGTTGCAGGGCGACGCCGAACAGGGGCGCGCGGTCTACCTCGCGGCGGGATGCGCCTCCTGCCACAAGGGGCCAGAGCGCGATGCGGACCCGCTTGTGCTGTCCGGGGGGCGCAGTTTCGCAAGCGATTTCGGCACGTTCATTGCGCCCAATATCAGCCCCGACCCCGAAAACGGCATTGGTACCTGGACACAGGCGGCGTTCATCAACGCTGTCATGCGCGGGGTCTCACCCGAGGGGAAACATTATTACCCCGCTTTTCCCTATACCAGCTATATCCGGGCAGACCCGCAGGACATGGCCGATCTCTATGCCTACATGATGACCCTGCCGTCCGACGCCAACCCCTCGCGCCCGCATGATCTGGGCTTTCCGTTCAACATCCGGCGCGGTGTGGGCTTGTGGAAAGCGCTGTTTTTGACCGAAGACTGGGTCACCACCGACGATCTGACCGAGCAAGAGGCGCGCGGGCGCTACCTGTCCGAGGCGCTGGCCCATTGCGCCGAATGTCACACACCGCGCAATGCTCTTGGTGCGCTGGACACGGACCGATGGCTGCTAGGCGCCCCTAATCCGTCGGGACGGGGGCGCATTCCCGCCATCGCGGGGGATGAATTCGACTGGACCGCCTTTGACATCAGCGCCTATCTGGAAACCGGTTTCACACCGGATTTCGATGTGGTCGGGGGAACGATGGCAGATGTCGTCAACAGCCTGCAGCACCTGGACAAGTCCGAACTGGATGCGATCGCGGCCTTTCTGTTGCATGTGCGCTAGGCACAGCAGGTCTGGGTTGGCCACTATGCAGTCACTTTCCTGCGCCATACTCTTGTGCGTCAGCCCCGCCCGGCCCATAGTGAAAGGCGGAACCTGTTTCTGGTGATGGATATTGAACAGCGGATGTCGGACCCCAGCAAACCCCCCAGCACGACCGTCGGGACGCGGTTGACCTTTACCGAGAAGTTCCGCCTTCAGACATGGCTGATGGGGATCATTGCGTTTGCCGTGGTCCTGTTCCTGCTGGTGCAGGCCAAGTTCATCCTGATCGCACTGGCGATTGCGATCATCCTGTTCTCGCTGACCTCGGATGCGATCAACTCTATCTCCCGGTTGCAGATCGGGCAGTTTCGGATTGCCAACTGGCTGGCGTCGATCGTCGCGGTGATGCTGATCGCATCGGGGTTGCTGACCTTGGCAGGGTTGGTCATTTCACAACTCAATACAGTGCTGACAACGACCCTGTCCTACACGGACGACGCGCAGCGCGCCATCGCACAGATGTTTTCGTGGATGGGCGAGGATGTCGAACAGTCCGTCCTGCAGACAGTGCGCAGTATTCAGGTTTCGGGCTATCTGCGCTCTGCTGCGGGGCAGGCCGGCACAATCCTCAGTCAGGTGGTGCTGATCATCCTGTTCGTGGGCTTTCTGTTTGCAGAACGTGTCTGGTTCGGCACCAAGCTGGAAAACCTGATCGATGACAAGGCGCAGGCCCAGCGCGTCAGTGCGATTATCGGGTCGATCATCCGACGCGTGAACCGCTACCTGCTGGTCAAGACGCTGATCTCGACCGCGACCGGGTTGGCGATCTTTCTGTTGCTCAGCGTGTTCGATATCCAGTTCGCGGTTGCGATGGGGCTGCTGACCTTTGTGCTGAATTTCATCCCGTCCGTGGGCTCGATTGTTGCGACCCTTGTGGTGACACTGGTGGCCTATATTCAGGTGCCCGAGCCACAGACTGCCGTGCTGATCTTCGTGCTGGCAGGGATGACACAATTTCTGTTGGGGAATGTCATTGACCCGATGCTCATGGGCAAGACCCTGCGCCTGTCATCGTTCGGGATCATCATTTCACTGGCCTTCTGGGGGGCTGTCTGGGGCGTGCCGGGCATGTTCCTGGCGGTGCCCTTCATGGTGGCCGTGATGATCGTGTGTTCACACATTCCGGCGGCGCGGCCTGTCGCGGTGCTGTTGTCACGCGAAGGACTGCCTGAAGAGGAGTTTCCGCTTAGCACCGGACAGCCCGGTGCGGAAAACCCCCGGTCAGAGCGCGAATTCCGTCACGCGGTCGGTGCCGCAGAATAACGCCGCCCGTCAGGCCCAAGAACCCGCGCCGTTTCGGCGGACATCTGCGCGCGAGTCAGGGTTCCGACGTCCAGATCACACCCTGCCCTGTCACAATCGCATCCAGCGGTTGATCCGTGGGTTCTGTCGGGACCAGTGGCACTTCCTGCGCGCCATATGCCAAACCGACGGCAAAAACCGGCCCCGTCTTGCGCAACATTTCAAGCGTGCGATCATAGAACCCACCACCATAGCCCAGCCGGTATCCGCGCCGGTCAAACGCCAGCAGTGGCACGATCAGTGCCTGCGGCACCATCGGTTGACCTCGCGCAGGGATCAGCGCCTTGAACTTTCCCTCGACCATCGGCGTGCCCGGTGTCCAGCCATGGAACAGCAGTGGCAATCCGCGCCCCTCGATCACCGGCACACATACTGGTCCAGGATGCGCGCGCATTGACGGAAGCGGGTCAATCTCGCTGCGCATCGGCATGTAGCCCGCCAATGCGATCAGGGGTAGT
>SKRW01000094.1 GCA_007118295.1 Paracoccaceae bacterium
CAGGCCTCGGCCACGGACGGATAGCGGGTGAGGATGTCCGCACCGACAGCCTGCGTCGTATCCAGCAGGGGCCGCAGCCCGGCCTGCGTCTGGGCAAAGACTGCGCGCGCGACAATATCGCGCGGGGCAAGATCGCCCAGTGGGTGCTGCCCCTCCATGAAATGCACGCCCTGCGTATTGACCAGCCGTGCGCCAGCCCCGCGCAGGGCCTCGGTGGCCAGCGGGGCAGGGTCAAGGCCCACATCCATGGCCGTGGGGTGGAACTGCACGAATTCCATATCGGCCAGGACAGCGCCCGCCCGCGCGGCCAACCCGGCAACCTGCCCGCGAATGCGGGGCGGGTTGGTCGTCAGCGCATACAACCCGCCCGAGCCGCCACCTGCCAGAATCACCGCAGGCGCGCGCAAGGACCGGGGCTGCGAGACTGTGCCCCCGGCCACCTGCGCAAGCGCGACGCCCGTGACACGGCCCCCCTCGATCACCAGACCCTGCGCGACCACCCGTTCCAGAACCTGCACCGAAGGTGTCGCGCGCACAGCCGCGATCAGCGTTTCCATGATCATACGGCCCGCCTGATCGCCCTTGACGCGCACCACGCGCGCGATGGAATGCGCGGCCTCATGGTTCAGCACATAGCCGCCTTGCGCGTCGCGGTCGAAAGGGGTGCCCTTGTCCGTAAGGTCGCGGATGTGGTCAGGCGCGGCCTGTGTCACCAGATCGGCGATGGTGGCGTCGACCGTCCCGGCCCCTGCGGCGCGCGTGTCGCGCGCATGGGCTTCGGGGCTGTCATCGGTGGCCATCGCGGCGGCGATCCCACCTTGCGCCCAAGCCGAAGACGCCCCTTCGCCCAGCGTTTCGGGCGAGATGACCAGCACCGGGCGCGGTGCGAGCATCAGCGCCGCATAGAGACCGCCCAGCCCCGCACCGACGATCACCACGCGGTCGGTGTGCACCATCCGCTCAGGCTTTCTGCGCGGACAGGTCGATCATGCGCTGGACGGCCAGACGCGCGCGGTCGGCCACATCAGGCGCGACCTCGATCTGTGTGGTCATCGTGTGCAGGGACCAGAGCACCTTTTCCAGCGTGATCTTCTTCATGTAGGGGCACATGTTGCACGGGCCGATAAACTCGACCTCGGGGTGCGCGTCCGAGATATTGGACGCCATCGAACATTCGGTGACCAGCATCGCGCGCGCGGGCCGCTCGGCACTGACATAATCAAGAATCCCCTTGGTCGAGCCGGAAAAATCTGCCTCTGCCACGACATCGGGGGGGCATTCGGGGTGCGCGATGATCCGCGTGCCGGGGTTCCAGTCGCGGAAATCGCGAATATCCTGCGCGGTGTACTGCTCATGCACGATGCACGAGCCTTCCCACCAGACGATGCGCTTTTCGGGCACCAGGGCTGCCACATTCTGCGCCAGATACTGGTCAGGTGTCATGATGATCGTGTCTGCGTCAAGCGCGCGGATGATCTGCACGGCATTGGACGAGGTGCAGCAGATGTCGGAGGCTGCCTTTACCTCGGCCGTGGTATTGACGTAGCTGACAACCGGCGCGCCGGGATAGCGCGCGCGCATCTCGGCCACACCTGCGGCGGTGATGCTGTCGGCCAGCGAGCAACCCGCTGCCATGTCGGGCATCAGCACGGTCTTGGCGGGGTTGAGGATTTTCGACGTTTCGGCCATGAAATGCACACCGCATTGCACGATGACATCGGCCTCGGTCCGGGTGGCCTCGATCGCCAGTTGCAAGCTGTCGCCCACGACATCGGCGATGCCGTGGAAAATCTCGGGCGTCATGTAGTTATGTGCCAGAATCGTGGCGTTGCGATCCTTCTTGAGCGCATTGATCGCGGCCACATAGGGGGCATGGATGGCCCAGTCAGCGGGTGAGACCACGCGCGACATACGCGCATACTCGCTCTGCATTCGCGCGGCCAAAGCCGGATCGGGTGCGAGGTCATAAGCCTCGTGCAGCACCTCGCGAAGGGCAGGCATGTCCAGCATGGCGAAAACTCCGATCCTTGCGCGCCCAGACATCAGGCGGGGCCTGCATATGGGGGGGATGGGAGGAAGATCAAGGGAAAAGGGACAGCGGCGAAGAGTCGCCCTGACAGCTCAGCGTGTCGCTTTGCACCCCAGAGCGCCGCAAACTGGCCAGAGGGACAAGGCGGATCACGCTACGAGGCGGGGCAGACCTGCCGCGTGGCGGGCAGATCAGGAGTGGCGGATCATGGCAGAACCGGCGGCAGACACGGCGCAAACCTCTGGCGGGCGGCGCGCGCGCGGTGCGGGTGGCGGCGCGGCGCGGCGTGCAGCGCGCACCGCAGTCAGCATCGAGACAGCGCGCTATATCGAGCGCAACATCCCGAATCTCGAAGTGCTGAACGAAGAGGCATTGCAAATCATCGAGGCCAATGCCGAGACAGTGCTGGCTGAAATCGGGGTGAATTTCGTCGATAACCCAGAGGCGCTGGACCGCTGGCGCGACGCTGGTGCCGAGATCGAGGGCGAGCGCGTCCGCATCCCGCGCGGGCTGGCGCGTCAGCTTTGCGCCACGGCCCCCGGACAGTTTACCCAGCATGCCCGCAATCCTGCCCGCAATGTCGAGATTGGCGGGCGGTCGCTGGTGCTGGCCCCGGTCTATGGCCCGCCTTTCGTGCGCGATGCGTCAGGCGGGCGGCGTTATGCGACGATGGAGGATTTCCGCAGTTTCGTGAAACTGGGCTATATGTCGAAATGGCTGCACCATTCCGGCGGCACAGTCTGCGAGCCGACCGATGTGGCGGTGAACAAGCGCCATCTGGACATGATTCAGGCGCATATGCTGTATTCGGACAAGCCCTTCATGGGGTCGGTCACGGAACCGGTGCGCGCCGCAGATTCGGTCGCGATGGCGAAACTTCTGTTCGGGGATGAGTTCGTTGACCAGAACACGGTCATGACGTCGCTGATCAATATCAACTCGCCGCTGACGTTTGATTCCGTGATGATGGGCGCGCTTGAAGTCTATGCCAGGGCCAATCAGGCCTGCATCATCTCGCCGTTCATCGTGGGTGGCGCGATGGCGCCCACCACGGTTGCCGGAACACTGACGCAGGTTCTGGCCGAAGTGCTGGCGGGCGTGGCCTACAGCCAGTTGGTGCGCCCCGGTGCGCCTGTGATCATGGGGGCTTTTGTCACCTCGATCGACATGAACAGCGGCGCGCCGACATTCGGCACCCCCGAGGCCGCCTTGATTACCTATGGCGCGGGGCAACTGGCGCGGCGTCTGGGTCTGCCCTACCGCTCGGGCGGGTCGTTCTGCGGGTCGAAGCTGCCTGATGCGCAGGCGGCGTATGAAACGGCAAACAGCCTGAACATGGCGCTGCTGGCTGGGGTCAATTTCATGTTGCACGCTTGCGGGTGGCTGGAAGGGGGGCTGGTGTCGTCCTACGAGAAATTCGTGATGGATGCCGACCAGCTGGGCGGGCTGCATCATCTGGCAAAGGGCGTGGACATGTCCGAGAACGGGCAGGCAATGGACGCACTGCGCGAGGTTGGCCCCGGCGGCCATTTTCTGGGCTGCGCGCATACGCAGGCGAATTTCAAGGAGGCCTTCTGGCGCTCGGATCTGCTGGACTACAAGCCGTTCGAGACCTGGGAAGACGACGGCTCGCGCGATACGCAGGCGCTGGCCTCGGCGCGGGTTGCGAAGATGCTGGGCGATTATCAGCAACCGCAGCTTGATCCTGCCATCGCCGAGTCGATTCAGGCCTATATCGACCAGCGCAAGGCTTCCGAGCCCGACGCTTTCGGTTAAGGCGCCCCTCCAGTGCTGCACATGCGGCAGCCATGGGTGGGTGGAATCACCCACCCTACTTGCGTGCGGGCACTTTCGGCTTGAATCGAAGCGCAGGCCCCGGCGCTGTGTCAACGGCATCTGTTCCTGCTATATCAAGGCGGAACACACGAGCATAAGGTGCCCTTGCAATGACCAATCCACTACTGGACGAATGGCAGTCCGAATTCGCGCTCCCCCCTTTTTCGCAAATCAGTGATGATGATTTCGCCCCTGCATTCGAGGCTGCAATGGCGGCTGGTCGTGCGGCCCATGCCACGATTGCCGCCAATCCCGAAGCGCCCGACTTTGCCAACACGATCGAGGCGATGGAACAGGCGGATGCGCTGCTGGATCGCGTGGCGGGGGTGTTCTTCAACCTTGCCGGCAGCGATTCCAGCCCGGCGCGTGAGGAATTGCAACGCACGTTGTCGCCCAAGCTGTCGGCCTATTCTTCCGAGATCATCAACAACCGCGCGCTGTTCGACCGGATCGAGGCGCTCTGGTCAGATCGTGAGGCACTGGGCCTGACGGACGAGCAGTCGCGCGTGCTGATGCTGTATCGGCGCATGTTCGTGCGCGCCGGGGCCGCGTTGCACGGCACCGAGGCCGCCCGCCTGACCGATGTGAAGTCGCGCCTTGCCTCGCTGGGGACGCAATTCACACAGAACCTGCTGGCCGACGAGCGCGACTGGATGATGCCATTGGAGGATCTGGCCGGGCTGCCGGATTTCGTGATCTCGACCGCGCGCGCTGCCGCGCAGGACCGGGGCCGCGAGGGGTATGTGGTGACGCTCAACCGGTCATTGATCGTGCCATTCCTGCAGTTTTCCACCCGCCGCGACCTGCGCGAGAAAGCCTATGCCGCATGGGTTGCGCGCGGGGCGAACGGGGGGGACACGGATAACCGCGCGATTGCGGCAGAGATTCTGGCGCTGCGGGCCGAGCGTGCGACGTTGCTGGGCCATGAGAATTTCGCCCGCTACAAGCTGGAAACCGAGATGGCGGGGAGCCCCGAGGCCGTGCGCGCCTTGCTGATGCAGGTCTGGGAGCCGGCACGCGCCAAGGCAGGGGCCGATGCCGCGAAACTGGAGGCCCTGCTGCATGCCGATGGCCATCAGGGCCCGCTGGAGCCGTGGGACTGGCGTTTCTACGCAGAGAAGTTGCGCAAATCCGAGCATGATCTTGATGAGACCGCGCTGAAACCCTATCTGGCGCTGGAGAACATGATCGCAGCCGCGTTTGACTGCGCGGGGCGGCTGTTCGGGCTGGAATTTCGTCCGCTTGATGTGCCGCTGTATCACCCTGACGCCCGCGCATGGGACGTCACGCGTGAGGGTCGCCATATGGCGGTGTTCATCGGCGACTATTTCGCGCGGACATCAAAACGCTCGGGCGCGTGGTGCTCGACGATGCGCAGCCAGCGCAAGCTGGGGGGCGAGGTGCGGCCCATCGTGGTCAATATCTGCAATTTCGCCAAAGGCGACCCGGCGCTTTTATCCTACGACGATGCGCGCACGCTGTTTCACGAATTCGGCCATGCCCTGCATCAGATTCTGTCGGACGTGACTTATGGCTTCATTTCGGGCACGTCGGTCGCGCGGGATTTCGTGGAATTGCCCAGCCAGCTTTATGAACACTGGCTGGAAGTGCCCGACGTGCTGAGCCAGCATGCCCGCCATGTCGAGACCGGCGCGCCGATGCCGCAAGACCTGCTTGACCGTCTGCTGGCGGCGCAGAATTTCGATCAGGGCTTTGCGACTGTCGAATATATTGCTTCGGCGCTGGTGGATCTGGAATTCCATGACGGGCCGCCCCCTTCGGACCCGATGCAGAAACAGGCCGAAGTGCTGGACGCGCTGGGCATGCCGCGTGCCATCCGCATGCGCCACGCAACGCCGCATTTTGCGCATGTATTTGCAGGTGACGGCTATTCCAGCGGGTATTACAGTTACATGTGGTCCGAGGTCATGGATGCCGATGCGTTCGAGGCATTTCGCGAAGCGGGCGATGCGTTTGACCCCGCAACGGCATCGCGGCTGGAAACGTATATCCTGTCGGCGGGTGGGCGCGACGAGGCCGAGGCGCTCTATACGGCCTTTCGCGGGCGTATGCCGGGCGTGGATGCGCTGCTCCGGGGGCGTGGGCTGGCAGCCTAGCAACGGTGGGTGGAATCACCCACCCTACGAAAAAGGGCCGGGAATTTCCCGGCCCTGTGCGTTACAATGGGTTGTAACAGGTTCAGATCGCGTAGCGCAGCACGGCTGCCAGGTCGGCCTCTTGCGGGATATCCGCGCGCCGCACGGCAATGACCTTGCCACCATGCGCGATGACCCGCCCCGCGATCTCGTCAATAATGCCGTAGCTGACGGCCGAGGAATCCTCGTCAAAGGTCACTTCGCCAGTTTCTTCATCGACCAGGCCGGGCATGACCGAATCCATGTCCACCAGCAATGTATCGACGGCCCCGAAGGTTGCCGCGCGCGCAGCACGGGCGACCTGCGTCGTTGCGCGCCCCTCATTCTCGCGCGCTGAATAGAGCGTTGCAAACTCTGCAACCGACTGGGCGTTGATTTCGTCCACCACGGTCCGTGCCTGTGCGCCAAGCTCATGCGCCGGGATGCGCACAGGGCTGGTTTCTATCGCGTGTTCGGCCAGATGGGCATAGGTGTTGACCGAGCGATACATTGACAGCAGCGGATCGGTCGCGGCCAGAATCAGCGGCTCGTGACGTCCGGTCAGCAGGGCGCGCAGGCCTGCGTCGATCTGGCGGCAATACTGACGTAGATGGTGTTTCTGGCCTTCACCACCGCCCTGACGGCCGGAATAGCTGCGCGAGTTCACATTCGCCGTGCCCGCGACCGAGGCCGCATCCTTGGGCATGCCCGGCACGCGCAATTCCTGCGCAGGCTGGTCGCCCAGCAATTCGATCACGCGCAATTCGTTTTCCGCCAGCGCCAGAATGAACGCGTGTTGCGGCATCGAAACAGCGCGCAGCAGTGGCTTGAGGTGGAAACGGTCGGAAACCTGCACAGTCTCGGTCAGGTGGTTGGGCAACCGGTAGCTGCGCAGGCTGTCCGGCGTGACAAAGATCGCCAGCGAATTGGCCTGGGTGCGCCAGAATTCATCATCATCCATAAGGTCGTGCAGTTGCTCTTCGATGGGCCAGATGGTGCGCTTGGCAACGCCCACTTCCTCAAGCTGCGCGACCGCATCGTGGGTCAATTGTTTCAGCCGCGTGCGGGCTGCGTCGATATGCTGGGTCTCGGGGGTGGTCTGCAAATAGATGCTGATCATCGCCTCGCCACGGGTTGCGACAAGCTTGCCGATCTCGGCGGGGCTGGGGATATCGACGTAGAGCATGGACACAAAACTCCTTTGGGACAGATCTGGCTCGCACATTGCATGTCTGGGGCAGGGCCGCAAGCGTGCCGGAATTTTTTCCCCCTCCTGGGTAAATTCACAAGCTTGTTACGGTTGCAGCGCTCCGGCCCCCTTCCTATATACCGCGTCAGATGCCCCGTCGGGGCAATTTCATTGACCTGATGGGCCGGGGCCTGATGGGACCGCCCGCTGCCACATCGCTTGAGAGAGGATGCTACATCATGGCTAAAGTCATCGGTATCGACCTTGGCACTACCAATTCCTGCGTCGCCATCATGGATGGCAGCCAGCCACGCGTGATCGAAAACTCCGAGGGTGCGCGCACGACCCCCTCGATTGTCGCCTTTACGGAAAACGAGCGCCTTGTCGGCCAGCCCGCCAAACGGCAGGCGGTGACCAACCCCACCAACACGGTCTTTGCCGTCAAACGCCTGATCGGGCGGCGCCTGACCGATGCCGAGGTGGAAAAGGACAAGAACCTTGTGCCTTATTCCATCATCGACGGTGGCAATGGCGATGCATGGGTCGAAGCCCGCGGCGACAAATACAGCCCGGCCCAGATTTCCGCTGTGATCCTGCAAAAGATGAAGGAAACTGCCGAGAGCTATCTGGGCGAAAAGGTCACGCAGGCCGTGATCACTGTGCCCGCCTATTTCAACGACGCCCAGCGTCAGGCGACCAAGGATGCGGGCAAGATCGCCGGTCTGGAAGTGCTGCGCATTATCAACGAGCCGACCGCCGCAGCGCTTGCCTATGGTCTGGACAAGAAGGAAAGCCGCACAATTGCTGTCTATGACCTTGGCGGCGGCACATTCGACATCACCATTCTGGAAATCGACGATGGACTGTTCGAGGTGAAATCGACCAACGGGGATACGTTCCTCGGGGGTGAGGATTTCGACATGCGCATCGTCAATTATCTGGCGGATGAGTTCAAGAAAGAGAATGGCGTTGATCTGACGCTCGACAAGATGGCCCTTCAACGGCTCAAGGAAGCGGCTGAAAAGGCCAAGATCGAGCTGTCCTCGTCATCGCAAACCGAGATCAACCAGCCCTTCATCTCGATGGACAAGAACACGGGCCAGCCCCTGCACCTTGTGCTGAAACTGTCGCGCGCCAAGCTGGAATCGCTGGTGGGAGATCTGATCAAGAACTCGCTGAAACCCTGCGCTGCCGCGCTGAAGGATGCGGGCCTCTCGAAAGGCGATATTGACGAGGTGATCCTCGTTGGCGGTATGACCCGCATGCCCAAGGTGATCGAGGAAGTGACCAACTTTTTCGGCAAGGAGCCGCATAAGGGTGTGAACCCGGATGAGGTTGTTGCCATGGGCGCTGCCATTCAGGCCGGCGTGCTGCAGGGCGATGTCAAGGATGTGGTCCTGCTGGACGTCACGCCCCTGAGCCTCGGGATCGAAACGCTGGGCGGCGTGTTCACCCGGCTGATCGACCGCAACACCACCATCCCGACCAAGAAAAGTCAGGTGTTCAGCACCGCCGAAGACAACCAGAACGCCGTCACCATCCGCGTCTTCCAGGGCGAGCGTGAAATGGCGGCTGACAACAAGATGCTGGGCCAGTTCAACCTTGAAGATATCCCCCCGGCACCGCGCGGCATGCCGCAGGTCGAGGTGACCTTTGATATTGACGCGAACGGCATCGTGAATGTGTCCGCCAAGGACAAGGGCACCGGGCGTGAACAGAAGATCACGATTCAGGCGTCGGGCGGTTTGTCGGACGAGGATATCGAGAAAATGGTGCAGGACGCCGAAGCCAATGCCGAGGCTGACAAGAAGCGTCGCGAACTGGTCGAGGCTCGCAATCAGGCCGAAAGCCTGATCCACTCGACCGAAAAAGCTGTGGAAGAGCACAAGGACAAGGTGGACCCGACCACGGTCGAGGCGATTGAATTGTCTATCGCCGCGCTGAAAGACACGCTTGAGGGTGAGGATGCAGGCAAGATCAAGTCTGGCATCCAGAACGTCACCGAGGCGTCGATGAAGCTGGGCGAGGCGATCTACAAGGCACAGGCCGAAGCAGCCGAGTCCGGCGATGTGGGTGAAGACGAGCCGCGTGGTGTGGATGATGACATCGTCGATGCCGATTTCGAGGATCTTGACGACGACAAGCGCAAGTGAGCGACTGAGGCGTAACGGACAACCGGTCTGAGGTTCTCAGGCCGGTTGTCTATTGAGGATGGGACCAACCATGGCCAAACGTGATTTCTACGACGTGCTGGGCATCAACCGGCAGGCGACTGCCGACGAGATCAAGAAAGCCTACCGCAAGAAGGCCAAGGAGTTGCACCCCGACCGCAACGCTGACAATCCGAACGCCGAATCCCAGTTCAAGGAAGTGAACGAGGCCTATGACGCGCTGAAGGACCCCGACAAGAAAGCAGCGTATGACCGGTTCGGCCACGCCGCGTTCGAGGGCGGCATGGGCGGTGGCGGGCGTGGTGGCCATCCGGGTGGATTTGGTGGCAACGCCGATTTCGCCAGCGCCTTTTCGGATGTGTTCGAGGACCTGTTCGGCGATTTCGTGGGCGGTGGCCGTGGCGGCGCGCGCTCGCGGGCGACCCGTGGGTCTGACCTGCGCTACAATATGCGGATAACGCTGGAAGAAGCCTATGCCGGAACGCGCAAGACCATCCGCGTGCCCCGGCTGTCAGCCTGCGAGGCGTGCAACGGATCAGGGGCAGAGGGTGGCGCAGAGCCTGTGACCTGCCCGACCTGTTCGGGCATGGGCAAGGTGCGCGCGCAGCAAGGCTTCTTTACAGTTGAGCGCACCTGCCCGACATGCGGCGGCTCGGGCCAGATCGTCAAGAACCCGTGCAAGGCATGTGCCGGGGCTGGCCGGGTCGAGAAAGAGGCAAGCCTGTCGGTCAATATCCCCGCTGGGGTAGAGACCGGGACACGCATTCGCCTGTCGGGCGAAGGCGAGGCTGGACTGCGGGGTGGTCCCTCCGGGGATCTGTATATCTTTGTCAACGTGGCCGAGCATCCGATCTTCAAGCGCGATGATGTGACGCTGTTCTGCCGGGTGCCGGTCAGCATGGCACGCGCCGCACTGGGCGGTGAGGTCGAGGTGCCAACGATTGATGGCGGGCGCTCGCGCGTCAAGGTGCCATCGGGCAGCCAGTCCGGGCGGCAGATGCGCCTGCGTGGCAAGGGGATGCCAGCCCTGCGCGGCGGTGGTCAGGGCGATATGCTGATCGAACTTGCAGTGGAAACTCCGGTCAACCTGACCGCAAAACAAAAAGAGCTTCTCGAAGAATTCGAGAAGCTCAGCGCCGAGAACAACCCTGAAAGCTCAAGCTTCTTTGACAAGGTCAAAGGGTTCTGGGATGGAATGAAAAGCTGACGGTGAGGCGCCTGTCAAACCTGACAGGCGCGCGCCACACGCGCCTCTATGGCGTTGCGTTCGCGCATCAGACGCTGCACCTGAGCGCTGTTTGGAATAGTATGCCCCGACTCGGCTGACACGCATGCAACCTGATCACCCGGAACCAGCATGCAATTATAGGTCATGTAGCCCCGCGTTGCCAATGTCGCGGTAAAGCCCATGGCCCCCGCCGCCCGCGCAGTGTCAATTTTCGAATCGTGAACCCGTAGGGCGTGGCTTGCGCTGTCGCAGCTATGCATCGCGCGGCTGGGAAAGAAGATAGAGCAACCGGAAAGCAACATCGCGCCAGTCATCAGGACCAATATACGCATCTTGGATTCCCTTCAGTCTTGGTAGGTTTTGCGGGCCATTGAAAAAACACCGGCTGGCCGAATGTTCAGCCGCGCGGTGAACGCGCGACTGAGTATTTCAGGCACAGAACACACTGGAAATCCCACACGTTACCCGCATGCAAGACAGCCTCGTGCACCCTGTGCGGCCAAAAGCCGACTCAGCTGCCTTTGCGGCAGGGTGCCGGACGCATTACATAGTGGCCGGGGCGCACGAGGTGCTTTTTCTCTTCGTACACAGCAGGATAGTGCATACGATAGATTTGCTCACCTGCGGTCCCGTTGCGGTATTCCAGCTTGGTTTCCGCGGCTTTCACCAGATGCTTGGTGGTTCTGTATTCCGGGGCCACATAAATCTGGTCGAAGCATTCAACCACGTGACCTTTCCATGCTGCCGCCGGTGTCGCAAAAAATGGGGCCATTGCCAGGGCAAGTGCCGGGAGTGCGATCTTCTTCATTGTAGTCCTCCAAGTGATTAAGGTTTGGTTTATATGTTTTTTGACTGCTCAAATGCCTCGATCAAGTGCGCGGATTCCTGCCGTTCACAGAAAAATGCCACACTTGTGAAGATGCTAGCACCAAGCATCTGGTCTGGCAACAAGTCAGATCACAAAAAATCACGGTTAATTCATTGTTATCATTTGCTGTGTCATTCTTGCGCAATGACACAGCGAGGGCGCCGTATGTCCGATATCGAAATGCCGTTGTTTCAAACGGATTCAGGGGCTTGTGGGCTGCAGCCTGTCCCTGATGACCGTCGCGTTCCGTCCTATCTGCGCGACCACCGCAAACGCCTGCGCGCGCGTTTTCTGGACGGGGGGACCAGTGCTTGCGCCGAGTATGAACTGCTGGAATTGATTCTGTTTCGCGCCATACCCCGGCAGGATGTCAAGCCACTGGGCCGCCGCCTGATCGAGGAGTTTGGCGATCTCAATTGTGTGGTCACGGCATCGACCGAGCGGCTGCGCCAGATTCCCGGTGTGGGCGACGCGGTCATCACGGAGTTGAAACTGATCGCGGCCTGTGCCGAACGCATGGCGCGGGCGCGAATCATGGATCGGCCAGTCATCACGGGTTGGCAGGCGCTGCTGGACTACTGCCATACGGCCATGTCGCATCGCGAGACAGAGCAATTTCGGGTGCTGTTTCTGGACCGCAAGAATGTACTGATCGCGGACGAGGCGCAAGCCGAAGGCACTGTCGACCATGTCCCCGTATACCCGCGCGAGGTCTTGCGCCGGGCGCTTGCGATAAATGCGTCGGCGTTGATCCTCGTCCACAATCACCCGTCGGGCGACCCGACCCCGTCAGACGCCGACATCGTCATGACCCGCACCATCCAGACAGCGGCAGAGGCACTCTCGATAACGTTGCATGATCACATCATTATCGGAAAATCGCGCGAGGTCAGCTTTCGCAGCGCCGGTCTGCTATAGCCTGCACGGCTCAGCGTAGCGCATCCAGCGCTGACGTCAGGGGTGCAAGGCCCGCATGCTGAGGGGTCGCCAGTGGCAACTCCATCACCAGAACACCATTGCCCGCAGGGCAGTCTGGCAGGGCAAAGGTCATTGCCTTGACATCGGTATCGATTGATGGACCCGTTTGCAGGACATATGCCGATATGTCCTGGCCGCAGACTGTGTCGGAATACTGCAACTCGATCTCGACTCTCGCGTTGGCGGCATATGCCACGGGTGTCGAATAGACCTCGGCGCGCATCGGTTCAGGACCACCTACTTCACCAAGCGAAATCAGGAACGCCTCATCAAGGTTTGTGTCGAAGGGCCGTGAGGCATGAAGATGACCATCGTCGCCATAACCGGCCTCGCCATGATAGGCGTGCAGTCCAAGCGGGGTGTCGCCTGTCCACTGCAGGACGACGCGCACATGCTCTTCGACGCCCTCGACCTCTACCGATCCTTGTACGAACGCGTCATCTCCGATGAACACATCGACGTGCGCATCGCGCGTCAACGCGGGAATAAATGCCGAGAAAATGCCTTCGGACGACAGAAAGCTGCTGAATGCCAGATCTCCATGGCTGATGACCAACCGCTCGCCTGCATTGCAAGGGGCAGAGACGCTCAGATCGATCAGCGCATCTATACCAGCCTTGACGCTCAGACTGGGCGAACAATCGGCCTCGGCTCCCGCCTCGGCTTTGGCGGTCTGCGGTTCCGTCTCGGCCAGCGTCAGGCGCGGATTGAAGTCGTCGCCGGCAAACAGGTTTGAAGTCGGCCCTTCTTCCTGCAATGCGGCGAGGTTGAGTTCAGGCGCGGCCACGACCACAGCGTCCGCTTTCTGGGCGGGCGCGTCTGGTGCGACGGCAATCTGTGCACCGCTGCTGATCAGCCCTGCGCCCAGGATCTGCTGTGGCTGATCGTTCGCGGCGGGTCTGCTGACCTGCGCCGACCCGGTCGGGGGCTTGTTCAGGAGGTGTTGCGCCGCAAATGTCGAGACAGCGATACCTGCGCAGGCAATGGCTGCGCCGCGAATCAGAATTTTCTTGTCCATGTCTTTGCCCACACCTTTCCACTATTCAGCGCAAAGATGCTGCCAGAATCAGGCTCTAGTTGGGCCGAATAAAGGAATCTGTGACAGAATTTAGGCAGTTCTGCCGGGCAGTTCCTTTAGACGAGGCTCCCATGGCAATGCTTGAACTTCTTGCCTGATCCACAGGGGCAGGGGTCATTGCGACCGGGGTTGCCCCATGTGTCAGGGTTGGTTTCGTCGAACCCGTCAATCAGGGGTGTCGGCGCAATGCCATCGTTTTCTTGTGCGACCTGCAGACTCTGTTGTTGCAGCGCGATCTGCTGCAGCATGGATTTCTGCTCTTCCTCGCTGAGGGGCCGCATGCGCGAGAGATACCGCGCCACGTCTTCGCGCAGTGAATTGAGCATCGATTCAAACAGGATGAAGCCTTCGGTCTTGTATTCGTTCAGCGGGTCTTTCTGGGCATACCCACGGAAGCGAACCGCCGAGCGCAGATGATCAAGCGTCAGCAGGTGTTCGCGCCATTTGCGGTCAATCGTCTCGATCAGGATCTGCTTTTCCAGATTGCGCAGGGTTTCTTCGCCGAACAGTTCCTGCTTTTCGGCCATCAGCGCATCCGATGCCTCGACCAGTCGTTCGCGGACGACATCCTGATCGACCCCATCTTCCTCGCCCCATTCCACTGCCGGAATGTCGAAACCCAGCCTGTCGCGGACCTTGGTGCCGAGTTCCTCCATCTCCCACTGTTCGGAATAGGATTTGGGTGGCATGTGTTCGTCGATAAGGTCATCGATCACCTGATGGCGCATGTCATCGATGATCTCGGACAGGTCGTCGGATCGCATGATGTCCAGACGCTGCTCGAACACGACGCGGCGCTGGTCGTTCATGACGTTGTCGTATTTCAGCAATTCCTTGCGAATGTCGAAATTGCGCGCTTCGACCTTGCCCTGCGCCTTTTCCAGCGACTTGTTCACCCACGGGTGGACGATTGCCTCGCCTTCTTTCATGCCCAGCGTCGACAGGACCTTTTCCAGCCGTTCGGACCCGAAAATCCGCATCAGGTCATCTTCGAGCGACAGGAAAAACACCGATCGGCCTGGGTCGCCCTGACGGCCAGAGCGACCGCGCAACTGGTTGTCGATCCGGCGGCTTTCGTGGCGTTCGGTGGCCAGAACGAACAGCCCGCCTGCTGCAATCACCTGCTTCTTTTCCTCGGCCACTTCGGCCTCGATCCGGGCGCGCGTTTCTGCCGGGTCGGCTTCGGGGTCGGCGTCCAGCGCCTGCATGACGCGCATCTCGACATTGCCGCCAAGCTGGATGTCAGTGCCGCGTCCGGCCATGTTAGTGGCGATGGTCACGGCACCCAGACGGCCCGCATCGCCGACAATCTGGGCTTCCTGTTCGTGCTGGCGCGCGTTCAGAACGTTGTGTGTGATGCCGGCCTTGGTCAGCAGTTGCGACAGTTCCTCGGATTTCTCGATCGAGGTTGTGCCGACAAGGATCGGCTGGCCCTTGTCGTTGGCGGCGCGGATCTCCTCCAGCACGCCGTCCAGTTTTTCCTTGGCAGTGCGATAGACTTGGTCATGCTCATCAAGGCGTGCAATCGGCAGGTTGGTCGGAATTTCAACCACACCAAGGTTGTAGATTTCCTTGAATTCAGGTGCCTCGGTCGAGGCTGTACCGGTCATGCCGCCCAGCTTTTTGTACAGGCGGAAATAGTTCTGAAAGGTGACCGAGGCATAGGTCACGTTTTCTGGCTGGATCGCACAGCCTTCCTTGGCCTCGATGGCCTGGTGCAGGCCCTCGGACAGGCGGCGGCCTGACATCATGCGGCCTGTAAATTCGTCGATCAGCACAATCTGACCGTCGCGGACGATATAGTTCTGATCCTTGTGGAACAGCTTGTGTGCGCGCAGGCCCTGATTGACATGATGCACCAGCGAAGTTGATTCCGGGTCATACATCGACTGTTCATCGGTCAACAGCCCGGCCTCGCGCAGCTTGACCTCGATGAATTCATTGCCGTCATCGGTCAGGGTTGCGTTGCGGATTTTCTCATCAACGGTGTAGTGCTCGGGCATCAGCGACGGAATCAGCGCATCGACCTTGACGTACAGATCCGTGCGGTCCTGCGACGGGCCAGAGATGATCAGCGGCGTGCGGGCTTCGTCGATCAGGATCGAGTCAACCTCGTCCACGATGGCAAAATAGTGGCCGCGCTGCTTCATGTCCTCGATATTCATGCGCATGTTGTCGCGCAGATAGTCAAAGCCCAGTTCATTATTGGTGGCATAGGTCACGTTGGCGGCATAGGCGTCGCGCTTTTCGGCGTCGGGTTGCTGCGAATAGACCACACCGGTACGCATGCCCAGCCGTGCAAAGACCTTGCCCATCCACTCGGAGTCGCGCTTGGCCAGATAATCATTGACGGTGACGACATGCACTGCCCCACCGGTCAGCGCGTTCAGATAGGCCGGAAAGGTCGCGACCAGCGTCTTGCCCTCACCCGTCTTCATTTCGGCGATATTGCCCTGATGCAGAAAGATGCCGCCGATCAACTGCACATCAAAGGCGCGCAGCCCCAGCGCGCGGCGGGCGGCTTCGCGGCAATTGGCAAAGGCTTCGGGCAACACCGAATCCAGTCCCTCGCCATTTGCGACGCGGGCTTTCAGATCCTCGGTCCTGGCCACCAGCCCGTCATCTGAAAGGGCCTGAAATTCAGGTTCAAGTGCGTTGATCCTTGCGACCAGGGGGCGTGCTGACTTGACCTTGCGGTCATTTGCAGTGCCGAACACTTTTTTCGTAATCGCCCCAAGACCTAGCATGCGCTCTTCGCCTCTTGTTACTTCACGCGGCCCGATGGCGGACCGCTAACCAAATCGTCAAGGACCCGCGCCCCCCATGGGGTTGTCGGCACGCACTAGCTTCCATAGAAGGACAGGTGAACCGCGCGGCCCCAGGGCAGGCCAGACCTGCACGCGATGTAATGGGCGGCCAGAACAGTGTCAACGACGCGCACCTGTCGCGTCGACTATGGAGAGGTAAAGATGGTCAGTTTTTCGCGATCCGGTATCGTTTTCGCAGCGTTTTGCGCGTTCAGCCCCCCGGCTTTGGCCGAAGCCGAGCCCACCCGCGACACGGTCCTCGCCATTGTCAACGGCACAGAGATCACCGTGGGGCATGTGCTGACAGCGCGCGAAAGCCTGCCCGAACAGTTTCGCACCATGCCCGCCGATGCGCTGTTCGAACCACTGGTCGAACAATTGATCGAGCAGACCGCCATCATGCAGGAAGCCGAAGGTACCCTTAGCCCGCGTGAACAGATCGCCTTCGAGAACGAGCAGCGCGCCTTTATCGCCAATGCCGCGCTGACACGCGCGGCAAATGCTGCGCTGAGCGAAGAAAATATCGAGGCAGCCTATGCGGCCTTCGTGACCGAATTCGATGGGCGCGAGCCAACCCCCGAGTTCAATGCCTCGCATATCATCGTCGAGACGGAAGAAGAGGCCCTGGCCCTGCGCGCGCAGCTTGATGAGGGTGCCGATTTCGCCGATCTTGCGCGCGAGCATTCGCTGGATGGTGCTGCCGCAGGCGGTGGGTCGCTGGGGTGGTTCGGACTGGGTGCAATGATCCCGGAATTCGAACAGGCTGTACAGTCGATGGATGTGGGCGAGTATCTCGGGCCACTGGAAACGCAATTCGGCTGGCATCTGGTTTTGCTGAACGACACGCGCATGTCTGCGGCCCCGGAACTGGACGAAGTGCGCGAAGCGCTGGAGCAGACCCTGCAACGCGAGGCCGCACAGGCTGAACTGGACCGCGCCACTGAAGGCGCCATGATAGAGCGCAGCTATGAGGGGCTGGACCCTGCCATGTTGATGCGCAGCGAGCTTCTGGACGACTGACCAACCCCAGTGTATGCAAGCGTTAAGCGCCGGGCCAATCGCGGCCTGGCATTTTTCATGGAGCATCCGGATGGGCGCGAAGAAGAAGCTCAAACGCAAAATCAAGTCCCTGAAGGCGCAGATCGAGACGCAGACACAGGCTCAGACACAGGCGCAGGGCGCACAGGCCAGCGTGTCGCCGCTGGCACCTGCCGAATTTCCTGAGCTACCCAGCATTGCGGGCTTGCGTCTGGCAACGGTTGCCGCCGGCGTGCGCTATCAGGGCCGGGCAGATGTCATGCTGGCGCATCTTGCGCCGGGCTCGGTTGTGGCGGGCACCTTTACCCGTTCCGCAACCCGCGCGGCGTCGGTGCTGGATGCACAGGCCAAGATTGCAGGTGACGGGTCCGAGGGGGCTGCCATTCTGGTCAATTCCGGCAATGCCAATGCGTTTACCGGTGCTGCTGGCGGCGCATCGGTTCAGGCTATTTGTGAGGCGGTCGGTGCCGCGCTGAAGTTGCCGCCTGCGCGTGTGTTCACGTCCTCGACCGGTGTGATCGGCGAGGCGCTGCCACATGAGCGGATTACAGCGGCCATCGCGGGGCTGGTCGGGGACTTGTCCGATGATGCGCTGCCACAGGCCGCGCGGGCCATCATGACGACAGATACCTTTCCGAAGGGCGCGTCGGCGACAGTCGAGATTGGTGGCGAGACAGTGCAGATTGCCGGGATTGCCAAGGGCTCCGGCATGATCGCGCCCGATATGGCCACGATGCTGGTCTATCTGTTCACGGATACGCGCATCACCCGGCCTGTTCTACAATCCATCGTGTCGCGCCAGACCGACAAGAGCTTTAACTGCATCACTGTCGATAGCGACACGTCGACTTCGGACATGCTGCTGGTCGCCGCCACCGGGCAGGCCAAGGCACCGCTGATCGACACCGCGACCATCCCCGAAGCCATCGCCTTTGCCGATGCGCTGGGCGGGGTCATGCTGGACCTTGCGCATCAGGTCGTGCGCGATGGTGAAGGGGCGACCAAATTCATCGAGGTTTCGGTGACCGGCGCGCGCTCGGATGCCGATGCCCGGCGGGTGGCTCTTGCGATTGCCAATTCGCCGCTGGTCAAGACAGCCGTTGCAGGCGAGGATCCGAACTGGGGCCGTATCGTGATGGCGGTGGGCAAATCCGGGGCCGAGGCAGACCGCGACCGGTTGTCGATCCGGTTTGGGCCGCATCTGGTCGCCTTTGAGGGGCAGATCGCGCCCAGCTATACCGAAGAGGTCGGTGCCAGTTACATGAAGAACACCGAGATTGTCATCGGTGCCGATCTGCGGCTGGGGGTTGGCGCTGCGACGGTCTGGACCTGCGATCTGACCAACCGCTATATCGAGATCAACGCGGATTACCGCTCGTGAAGGTTGTGCTTGTGTCGGCTGTCGCGCTGATTGATGCGGATGGGCGCGTGCTGCTGGCACGACGCCCCGAAGGCAAGTCCATGGCTGGATTGTGGGAATTCCCCGGTGGCAAGGTCGAACCGGGCGAGACCCCTGAAGCGGCCCTGATCCGTGAGTTGCAGGAAGAGATTGGCATCGACACCTGGTCAAGCTGTCTCGCCCCGCTGAGCTTTGCCAGCCACAGCTATGATGAATTTCATCTGCTGATGCCGCTGTTTGCCTGTCGCAAATGGCAAGGGCAACCACAAAGCCGCGAAGGGCAGGCACTGAAATGGGTGCGCCCGGCCGATTTGCGAAGCTACCCGATGCCCCCTGCCGACCTGCCACTGATTCCCGTTTTGCGTGATTGGCTCTAGGCCGTTGTTTCCAATGCAGTAACAAACCCACGCATGACTGCGCGCTGTTCCAAATTGGTAAACTGGCTCGGATGGCCGTTCCGAAAAAGTGGTTAAAATGTGACTGAACTGGCATTTGGCCTTGGCAGTTTCCAGCGTTTCCGCCACATTTGATTTAACCTAGAGATTGACGAATACGGTCCCCATGCTCTCAACTCTCAGAGGGACCGACTCCCGGCGCGCCGCCTGAACAACGACGCGTGGTTTCTGCTCAGAACGCCCTGACCGCAAGGTCAGGGCGCTTCACTTTGCAGAGGGGTTAATCGACATCGCGCGCTTCGTCGACCAGCATGATCGGTATGCCGTTGCGAATGGGAAAAGCCAGATGCGCTGCCTTCGACACCAGTTCCTGACGCTTTGCGTCATAGCTCAGCCGCCCCTTGGTGGTCGGGCAGACAAGCGCCTCAAGCATCTTGCGATCAAAAGAGGGCGGGCTGTCTTGGGGATCGCTCATTGCAGCATCTCGTCATCGCCTCCGCGCAGGCTGAACTCCATCAGGGTGACCAGAGTTTCCCGGCGCGTGGAAAGCGAAGGCGCTTCCAGCAGGGCTTGCTTGTCATCAGGCTCGAACGGGCAGAGCATCGACAGCGAATTGATGAGCAACTCGTCATCGGCCCCTTCAAGACTTTCCCAGTCGGTCGATAACTGGTGCATTTCGAAAAAGCGTTTCAACAGACGAAAAAATGCATCATGCTGCAATCCGCAGTCATTCTCCTCGTCGCCAAGATCGCGCTCGAAGCCGCCCCAATCCACTTCGGTGCGGCGATAGGGTGCGAAACCCGAAATCTCCTGTTTGACCCGAAACCGTGAAATACCGGTCAGCGTGATCATGTAGCGCCCGTCCTCGGTCTCGGAGAAAGCTGTCAGTCGACCCGCGCAGCCGATGGCGTGCAGCAGCTTTACATCACTATCCGGGGTTTCGCGCGGCTGGATCATACCGATCAGCCGCTCGGGTGTTTTCAGGCAATCCTCGATCATCGCCAGATAGCGCGGCTCGAAAATATGCAGGGGCAACCGGGCGCGCGGCAGTAGCAGCGCCCCCGGCAAGGGGAAGACCGGAATCACATCCGGCAGATCTTTGAACCGCATCATTATGCGCAATCTAACCCGAAGATACGCTCAGGCAAATATCATCGAACTCAGCCGCCGCCGCCCCTTGGCCACAAGCGGGTCCTTGGGGCTGAGAGCGTCAAAAATCGTGAAAAGCTGTGCCTTTGCCGCGCCGTCATTCCACTCGCGGTCACGGCGGAACAGCTCCAGCAATTCGTCGATGGCGGCCTCGGCCTGCCCTGTGGCATAGAGCGCCTGTGCCAGATCAAAGCGAGCCTGATGATTGCCCGGATCCGCATCGAGACTCGCGCGCAACTCATCGACTGGCCCGGCTGTCTGCGCCTGATGCGCCAGTGCAAGGGCTGCACGCGCTGCCTCGACCTCGGGGGCCGTGTTTATGGCGGGCGGTGTGTTGGCCAGCAAAGCCTCGGCCTGATCAAGATTGCCTGCCGCAATTTGCGCACGCGCCAGCCCGCCCAGCGCGCGGGCGTTCTCGCCTTCCTGGCCCAGCACGGCCGCAAAGATCTGCGCGGCATCCGCAACGGCACCCTGTTCCAGCATCGTTTCGGCTTCGTCCATCGCCTCGCTCAGGCCACCATCACCGCTTAGCGCGGCCAGTTTGGCGACAAATTCCTTGAGCGCCGAAGGCGGCTGTGCGCCCTGAAACCCATCCACTGGCTGGCCTTGAAAGAACGCATAGACAGTTGGGATGGACTGGACGCGCATTTGCGCGGCAATGGCCTGATTCTCGTCCACATTGACCTTGACCATCCGCACCTTGCCGCCAGCGGCGCGCACTTCGGCTTCCAGCGCCGGGCCGAGTGTCTTGCATGGTCCGCACCATGGGGCCCAGAAATCGACGATGACCGGAACGTCCTGGCTGGCCTCGATCACCTTTGCCATGAAGTCGCGTTCTGTCACATCAGAGATCAACTCAGCCTCTGTGCCTGTTTCCTGCTTGCCAAATTCCAGCATTCTCGCCCCCGTCAATAATGTCCGATCATGGCCTTATATGGTCTGTGTCGCCTCAAAGGGAAAGGGGGTCAGAGATCGAAGGTCGCAAACACCGGTGCATGGTCTGATGGCTGCGTCCAACCGCGTGCTTCGCGCAGAATGCGCGAACCATGTGCTGCCCCGGCAATATCGCGGCTGGCCCAGATATGATCCAGCCTGCGGCCCTTGTCGGCGGCGTCCCAGTCGCGGGCGCGGTAGGACCACCACGAATAAAGCAGACCTTCGGGAATATCCTTGCGGGTGATATCCACCCACGAACCGGCGTCCTGTGCATCGGTCAGATGCGCGACTTCTACCGGAGTGTGCGAGACGACCTTGAGCAATTGCTTGTGCGACCAGACATCATCTTCGCGCGGGGCGATGTTCAGATCGCCCACAAGGATCGCGCGTTCGGGTGAACTGTCGCGGAAGTGGTCGCGCAATTCGGTCAGGTAGTCCAGCTTGTGGCCGAATTTCTCGTTCACTTCGCGGTCGGGCACGTCGCCGCCAGCCGGGATATAGCAGTTGTGAATGACAACACCGTTCTCCAGCCGCCCCGCGACGTGCCGTGCATCGCCACGCTGGCACCAGTCGATATGGCCCGCATCCTCCAGCGGAGTCCGCGAGAGGATCGCGACCCCGTTATACCCTTTCTGACCGCGCGCCACCCAGTGCCCGTAGCCTGCATTGGCGAACAGATCGAAGGGGATCTTCTCGACCGGGCTTTTGCATTCCTGCAGGCAGAGCACATCCGGGGCTTCCTCGCGCAACAGTTTCAGGACAAGTGGCGCGCGCAGGCGGACCGAATTGATGTTCCATGTGGCAAGCGTGAAGGGCATGCGTAGACTCCGTTTGGTGCGCACCCTAGATGCACGCGCATGCCCGGCTCGGCAACCCGAAACCACATGAAAAAGGCCCGGACGAAACGTCCGGGCCAGTCCAACAGGAAGGAACTCTGCGCCTTGCCTGAGCGCATCAAAAAGGTCTTGTTGAAGAACAATCGCTCATACACTGTATCATTGTATTTCATTCTGGCAACAATAAGGCGCGCAATTCGCCTTCAGGCCGCCAGTCGGTAGCCCCCGGCCTCGGTCAGCAGCAGTGCGACATTGGACGGATCAAGCTCGATCTTCTGGCGCAGACGGTAGATATGCGTCTCCAGGGTGTGGGTTGTCACCCCGGCATTGTAGCCCCAGACCTCGTGCAGCAGCACGTCACGTGGCACAACCCCATCGGGTGCGCGATACAGGTATTTCAGGATGTTGGTCTCCTTTTCGGTGAGGCGGATCTTGCGTTCCTTCTCGTCGATCAGCATTTTCTGCGCAGGCTTGAACAGATATGGGCCAAGCTGAAAGACCGCATTTTCCGATTGCTCGTGCTGGCGCAGTTGCGCGCGCAGACGGGCCAGCAGAACGGGCAGCTTGAAGGGCTTGGTGATGTAGTCATTCGCGCCCGAATCCAGACCAAGGATCGTGTCGGCATCCGAATCATGACCTGTCAGCATGACCACTGGTGCCTTGAAACCTGCCTTGCGCATCCGTTTGCACAATTCGCGACCGTCCGTGTCGGGCAGGCCAACGTCCAGAATCGCCAGATCGAACTGACCCGCGCGGACCTGCTCCATCGCCTCTGCGCCATTGGCGGCCTCGAACACGTCGAATTCATCGGTCATGACCAGTTGCTCGGACAGCGCCTCGCGCAGGTCATCCTCGTCGTCCACCAGCAGGATCTTGTTGAGCTTTGCCATGGTTAACCTCTTGTTCACATATGATCACTGACATGTGGGGCGGGGCTGGATGGTGCAAGCTTTGCTACAAAATGCTCACGCGGTCGTGTCGCAGGACGCGGGATTGTTTCAATTCCAACAAGATGGGGCTACATCTGAGGCGCGAAGACGGAGCATTGCTGCACATGAGCCTGGGCCTGACCCCTGTCGAGAAGATCAATCGCGCCCGCGCCGATTTGCGGCTGGGCGTGCCTGTCGTCCTGCGCGCGGGCGACAATAGCTGGCTCGCGCTCGCTGCCGAAGCGCTGACCCCGGCCCGTCTGGCCGAGATACGCGGCATAGCGCCGGGGCTGGTTCTGGCAATTACCCGCCACCGCGCCGAGACGCTGCGCGCGCGCGCCTATGATGGCGATCTGGCGCGGGTCGTGGTGCCGCCCGATGTCGGGTGCGACTGGTTGCGTGCTGTGGCGGACCCGGCAGATGATCTGCGCTACCCGATGAAAGGCCCACTAGTGACGCAACGCGATGGCGTAGTCGAGGGGCATCGCGCGGCACTGGCGCTGGTGAAATCCGCACAACTCTTGCCGGCGGCACTGGTGCTGCCATTGCATGACGGCGCGCGCTACGCCGAACTTACGGAACTGGACGCCGCGATGGTGCTGCGCGAATCGGTGCGGGAAACAGTGCTCAGCCCGGTGATCAGCGCGCACCTGCCGATGGTCGCGGCGCAGGCCGGGCGCGTGCATATCTTTCGTCCGCGCGATGGCGGGGTCGAGCATTACGCCATCGAGATCGGCCAGCCCGACCGGGCAGAGCCGGTGCTGGCACGATTGCATTCGGCCTGTTTTACGGGGGATGTGCTGGGCAGTCTGAAATGCGATTGCGGCCCGCAATTGAATGCGGCGCTGACGCAGATGGGAATGGCAGGGGCAGGGGTGCTGCTGTATCTCAATCAGGAAGGGCGGGGGATCGGGCTGGCCAACAAGATGCGCGCCTATTCGTTGCAGGATCAGGGTTTTGACACGGTCGAGGCCAATCACCGGCTGGGGTTCGAGGATGACGAGCGCGATTTCCGCATCGGTGCGGCCCTGCTGCGCCAGATGGGGTTTGCGCAGGTGCGGCTGTTGACCAACAACCCGCGCAAGGTCGAGATGCTGGATGCGCATGGGCTGGATGTGGTCGAGCGCGTGGCGTTGCGTGTTGGCGAAACAGCGCAGAACCGCGCGTATCTGGCGACCAAGGCGGCG
>SKRW01000126.1 GCA_007118295.1 Paracoccaceae bacterium
GTGTTCAGCCGGATTGCCGCACAGCCGATGGTCGATGCAGGGCACACAAGCCGTTTTGCCGTGGGCGTGATTGCGGGCTCGTCGGTTCTTGGGATGTTGCTGCCGCCAAGCCTGTTGCTGATCGTCTACGGGCTACTGGCCGAAGTCTCGGTCGGGTCGCTGTTCATCGCTGCGATCCTGCCCGGTATCGGGCTGGCGCTGACCTTTGCGGCGCTCAACGTCCTCCTGGCACATTTCGCGCCCGGCTTTGTCGGCACGGTGCGTGGCGGTGCCGATATCGAGACGATGCCTGTCCCGCTCATGCTCAGCAGGCTGGCGCCGGTCGTCTTTCTGATCGCGCTGGTGATGGGCGGCATCTATGGCGGCTTGTTCAGCCCGACCGAAGCGGGCGCTGTCGGTGCATTCGGCGCGCTGCTGGTGGTCATCTTCCGCCGCAAACTGGCGCTTGCGACCATGCGCGATGTGGTGTTGCAGACAGGTTATATCTCTGTCGGTATCCTGTTGCTGATGATGGCTGCGAACCTGTATGCGCGTATGCTGTCGCTGTCGACCATCCCGATGCAGGCGACACAGGCCATCGATGCGCTGAACCTGACGCTGATCGGCTTTGTCCTGCTTTATATGCTGATCGTGGTGCTGCTGGGCATGATCCTCGACAGTGTGTCGATCATGCTCATCATCCTGCCCATCGCCGTGCCTATCGTGACCGTGCTGGGGGGCGATCTGATCTGGTTTGGCATCGTTACGGTCATCGCGATCGAGATCGGGTTGCTGACACCACCCTTCGGCTTATCGGTTTTCGTTGTGAAAGCCTCGCTTCCCACGGGGTTCGCCACCTTGGGCGACATCTTCCGGGGGGCTGCGCCTTTCGTGCTCGCGATGGTGTTCTTCACACTGTTGCTGATCATGTTCCCGCCACTTGCGCTGGTCCTGCTCTGAGAGGGCACCGCGCAACTCAATCCTGTCAATAAAAGAGGTCTCCATGTCCCACACGCTGATCCGCAATGCCGCCATCGTCTCGGTTGACCCACAGATCGGCACCCTGAGCCGGGGTGATATCCTGATCGAGGATGACCGCATCATCGAGGTTTCGGCCGCTCCGATCACGGCCCCGCAAGGTGCCAAAATCATCGAGGCCGCAGGCATGATCGCCATGCCCGGCTTCGTCAACGCGCATATCCACACCTGGCAGACGGGTCTGCGCGGCGTCGCCGCTGACTGGACCATCCCCCATTACCTGAAGGCGATGCATGCAGGGCTTGCAACCCTGTTCAAGCCCGATGACATCCGCATCGCCAACCGCATGGGGGCGCTGTATCAACTGTATTCCGGCACAACGACCATGGCCGACTGGTGCCACAACAACCCGACGGATGACCACAGCCACGCGGCCATTGACGGGTTGGAAAGCACTGGCGTGCGGGCGGTCTTTCTGCATGGCTCGCCCAAGCCCGACCCAAAGCCTGGCCAGCCCCATTTCAGCGAAGTGCCCATGCCGCGCGACCGAGTCGAAGCGCTGCGCAAGGGGCGGCTTTCGGCGGATGACGGGCTTGTCACCATGGGACTCGCGATCCTTGGGCCACAGATGAGCGTTCAGGACGTCTGCAATCAGGATTTCCGCCTTGCCCGCGATCTGGGGATGGTGGCCAGCATGCATGTCAGCGGCAAGATGCTGGCCCACAAGGGGTTCCAGAAACTGCATGAGCAAGGGCTGCTCGGGTCGCAATTCAATGTTGTTCATGGCAACGGACTGGATGACGAGGATGTCGATCTGATCGTGGCGCAGGGCGTGAGCATCACGCCCACCATCGAGATCGAGATGCAGATGGGTTTTGGCAACGGGCTGACCTCGCGGGTCAGGGCGCGGGGCGGGAATGCGCAGCTTTCGGTTGGCTCTGACGTGGAATCCGGCATTGCCGCCGAGATGTTCACTGTCACCCGCATGACCCTGCAGGCCGCCCGGCACGAAGATAACCTTGCGCATCGTGCGGTGCATGGCGTGGCCCCGGACGATGTCAGCATCCGCACCGAAGAGGCCCTTGAATGGGCCACGATGGGCGGCGCACGCATGCTGGGGCTGGAAAAGCGGATCGGCTCGCTCACGCCGGGCAAGCAGGCCGATATCGTGTTGATCGGGACGCAGCGCCTTAACATGATCCCGATGCATGATCCGGTTGCGTCGATCGTGTTTCATGCCAATGCCGCGGATGTCGATACCGTCATGGTCGCCGGGCAGGTGAAAAAACGCGCTGGGCAACTCGTCACGCCACCCTCGGATGCCGATATCGCCGGGCTGGTCGGCTCTGGCGAACGCATCGTGCGCGATTTCCGCGTCCGGATGGCAGCGGCCTGAACCGCCCTGTCGGCGGGCCGCAAGGACAACCCGAAAAGGGGCGCGGTGTCGGCGGGCTGAGGATTGCATCGCGATAGGTCACAGGGCTGCTGCCGCCACTGCGGGGCAGCCCCAATGCGGTCACGCCGGGTCAAGATACTGGCGCTGGCTGCCGACCTGTCATGCCGCCGCCTTGGCGACCTGACCGCGCTGGCGTGGCAGCATGGCGCATGCCAGGGTGCCTTCGGGATTTCCTCTTTCGACTGTGTTCCAATTGGTTTACCCCGCGCGCTGTAGATCCGCCGCACCAGCGCCGGGCAGCGGATGCTATCTGCAAAGGGGAACGGAATGACTCTGGGTGTCGATCTCTGCATGGAATACTCGATCCAGGAAGCCGACCCGGCCTTGCTGACAATTCTGGTGGCCCGGACTGCCGAGCAATCGGTTCTTGAAAGTGAACTGGCAGTGGAAAACGCAACCCTGCACTGGATCGAGGGCGCGGGTGGTATTGGGAAGCGGGTCTGGGCCATCCCGGAGGGCAAGCGCCTGAGGGTGCACTACCGCGCCAAGGTCAGGCTGCACCGCCCGGATGTGGATTTGCAGCGACTGGCCGCCGCGCGCTGGGAGTGCTTGCCAGCCGATGTGCTGCCATATCTGCGGCCATCGCGGCTATGCCCGTCTGACCTGTTTGTCCCGTTTGTAACACGACATTTCGGCCATCTTGAAGGAGGCCCCAAAATTGCGGCGATGTCGGACTGGACAGCCAGCGCCCTGTCCTACGAGCCGGGAAGCTCTGATGCGGCGACAACAGCAATCGATACCTTTCTGTCCCGGCAGGGGGTCTGCCGCGACTTCGCGCATGTCCTGTGCAGCATGGCCCGCGCAGCAAACATCCCGGCGCGCTACACGACCGGGTATGGCGCAGATGTCTCGCCACAGGATTTCCACGCTGTCGTAGAGGTCTGGCTGGATGGCAACTGGCATATTGTCGATGTCACGGGCATGAGTTCGGCAGCCAATCTGGCTGTTATCGGGACAGGCCGGGATGCCGGGGATGTCGCCTTTCTGGAGACCCGGAACTGGGCCGACTATGTGTCGCAGGCGGTTCAGGTAGCCCGACACGCATGACAGGGGCGCGCCCCTCAGGCGCATCGCACAGGCGGTGGCGGCCCGCGGCGGTGCCGGGGTGATGTTTCGGCGAGGCAACTGGTCGATGCAGCCTCTGCGATTGCTGCGGTATCCGATAGGTGTCTGTCGCCGAAGGAAAAAGGCGGCCCTGCATACGGTGGCAGATTCTCGCAGCAAGGAAATCCCCAACGCAAGTCAACCGAGCGAAAGACGTCTTCGGATTGGCCGGAAGGCATTGCAATCGTTTCAGCGATAGTATCTTTTGATGCGGGAAAAGTGGAGGATATGACCGTGAGAATTAGATTTACGCGCCGGATGGCGCTTGCTGGCGCTGTTGCTTTGACAGCGGTTCCCGCCTTTGGGCAGGATGCATGGCCGACAGGGCCAGTCCGTGTTTTCGTTGGATTTCCGGCCGGTTCATCACCTGATGTTCTGGCGCGCATCGTTACCGATCAACTGGCGCAACGTCTGGGCCAGCCCATCGTGATCGAGAACCGTCCTGGCGCGGGCGGGGTGATCGGTGTGCAGCAGATGCTGGTTTCGGCGGGTGACGGGCACACATTCGGCACAACGATCAACGGGCCACTGACCACCGCGCAGCGCATGATGGACAGTACCGGGTTTGATGTCGAGACAGACATTCTGCCGGTCACACTGATCGCAACCTCGCCGCTGGTTCTCGCAGTTTCTGCCGACAGTGATATGGACGATCTGGAGAGCTTCATTGCCGCCGCAGGGGCAGATATTGAAGCAATCGCCTATGGCTCGGTCGGGCAAGGGTCGGGCGCGCATCTGACCGCCGAGTTGTTCGCAACCGAGGCGGGCGTCAGCATGCTGCATGTTCCATTTACCAGCTACGCGGAAGTCACAACCTCGATTCTGGGGGGCGAGATTGATGCCGGGTTCATGGCACCATCCGCCGCCCTACCGTTTGTCGAGGCGGGGACGATGCGCATGCTGGGCATCACCTCTGCCGAGCCGTTCGCACAGGCCCCGGACGTGCCGCTGATCGCGGGGAATGCCGGTCTGCCCGATGATTTCCGGGCCGAGTTGTGGAACGCCTTTATCGCGCCCGCAGGCACGGATGCTGCCACCATCGAGCGACTGAACACCGAGATTGCAGACATTCTTGCCGATCCCGCTGTGCAGGAACAGCTCGTGACCATCGGCTGGCAGGCCGCACCGGGAACCCCCGATGATCTGCGTGCGCGCATTGCGGATGACACTGCGATGTGGGGTGCGGTGATCGACCGCGTCGAAACACAGTAAAAGGTTCAAGATGCAGCGCGACTGGCCCGACATCCTTGGTGGTCTGCTTCTGGCTGCCATCGGTGCCGGGGCAGCGCTCTGGGCTGCCATGTATTATGACTTGGGCAGCCTGCGGCGCATGGGGCCGGGGTTCTTCCCGGTTGCGCTTGGGGCTGTCTTGTTCCTGCTGGGTCTGGTCGTCGCGCTTCCCGCACTGGCGCGCACAGCCGACGCACCAAAGATCGAGCCCGCCACGGCCATTGCAGTGCTTGCGGCAATTGTGATCTTTGCGTTCAGCCTGTCGCGTCTGGGGCTTGCAGGGGCGACTGCGGTCACGGTTCTGGTTGCGACCCTGCCTGCACCGCGCAAGGGCTGGGTCTGGCGCATTGTGCTGGCAGCAGCCTTGACCGTGCTGACCGTGCTGGTGTTCAGCGTGGGTTTGCGGATGACCCTGCCAGTCTGGCCGCGCCTGTCATGACGACCTGGGAAGGCCTGTTGTTCGGCATTGGCTTCGTGACGCAGCCAGAAGTGCTGATCTACTGTTTTCTGGGCGTGGTGCTGGGCACATTCGTCGGCGTTCTGCCCGGTATCGGCGCGATGGCGGCGATCTCGCTGTTGCTGCCGATCACATATTACATCACGCCGGAAGCGGCCCTGATCATGCTGGCGGGTGTCTATTATGGCGCGCAATATGGCGGGGCCGTTGCGTCGATCCTGTTGCGGCTGCCGGGTACGCCGCAATCGGCAGTGACCACGCTGGACGGATACCCGATGGCGCAAAGCGGGCGCGCCGGTGTGGCCCTGTTCACGGCGATGGCCTCGTCCTTTGTCGGGTCGGTCATCGGTATAATCGTTCTGGTTATGCTGGCGGGCTGGCTGTCGCGGGCGGCCACGGCCTTTGGGGCTGCCGATTACGCGGCGATGATGATCCTTGGTCTTGTTGCGGCATCGACCATCGGGACAGCCCGGCCCGCCAAGGGCTTTGCCATGGTCACGCTGGGGTTGCTGCTGGGCTGTATCGGCACCGACGTCAATTCGGGCGCGCAAAGGTTCACCTTCGGTCAGACAGAGCTTCTGGACGGGATCAATCTTGTCGCTCTGGCGATGGGCCTCTTTGGCGTGGCAGAGGTGATCGCGAATGTCCGCAATCCCGACCGCCAGAGCGTGGCGGCGCGGATCGGGTTGCGGCGCCTGATGCCGACGCGGGGCGATCTGCGCCGCATGGTGCCGCCCATGTTGCGCGGCAGTGCGCTTGGCAGCTTCTTTGGTGCTTTGCCCGGCACCGGATCAACGCTCTCGTCCTTTCTCAGCTATTCGATGGAACGGCGGATCGCGCGACAGCCCGAGCGGTTCGGGACAGGGGCGGTCGAAGGCGTGGCTGGCCCCGAATCTGCCAATAACTCTGCCGCCATCACCGCCTTTGCCCCCACCCTTACCCTTGGCATTCCGGGCGATCCGATCATGGCGCTGCTGCTTGGGGCGCTGGTCATCCACGGCATCCAGCCCGGCCCCATGATGCTGGAGGCACGACCCGAAATGTTCTGGGGGCTTGTCGCCAGTTTCGGGATCGGAAACCTGCTGCTATTGATCCTGAACCTGCCGCTGATCGGGATCTGGGTTGCGATGCTGCGCATTCCGTTCAACTATCTCTATCCGGCAATCCTCGTGTTTCTGTGTCTTGGCGTCTATTCGGTCCGGGGGCTGACCTTTGATATCGTCGCAGTCGCGGGGATCGGGCTTGCCGGATACCTGCTTGCGATTGCCAGGTTCAGTCCTGCGCTGCTTTTGCTGGGGTTCGTGCTTGGCCCGCTGATCGAGACAAATCTGCGCCGCGCCTTTCTGATTTCTCGCGGTGACCCGATGGTGTTTCTGGAGCGGCCCATCGCCGCTGGTTTCGTTATTGCCACCGTTGCATTGCTGCTGTTGCCTGTGTGGCAGGCATGGCGTCGGCGCGGTGCTGGCTCGCGCCTGTAGACCGGGCAGGCCCGCGTCAGCGCAGAGATTGCCCTGTCTGACCAGAGACTGGCGGAGACTGGCAGCATTGCTCTTGGCGTAGTCTGCCCGGATGCTTAGCTGTCAACAAACGGAGTCGCTCATGCAACATTTCTCACTACTGGACCTGTCGCCTATCGCCGAAGGGAAAACTGCCGCCGACGCGCTGGCCGGAACCGTCGATCTGGCCCGCGCCGCCGAAGGGTTTGGGTATCACCGTTTCTGGCTGGCAGAGCATCACAACATGCCCGGCATCGCCAGTGCCGCGACGGCAGTGGTGATCGGGCATGTGGCCGCTGCGACACGGACCATGCGGATCGGGGCAGGGGGCATCATGTTGCCCAACCATGCGCCACTTGTCATTGCGGAACAGTTCGGCACGCTTGCCACGCTTTTCCCCGGACGCATCGATCTGGGGCTAGGGCGTGCACCCGGCACGGATATGGCCACGGCCCGTGCGCTGCGCCGTCATATGGTGTCCGAGGACAGCTTTCCGCAGGATGTGCAGGAATTGCTGGGCTATTTCGGCGACAGTTCAGAGGCGTCCCCCGTGCGCGCCATTCCCGGCGCTGGCACGCATGTCCCGGTCTGGATTCTGGGGTCGAGCCTCTACGGCGCTCAACTGGCGGCCTATCTGGGGTTGCCATACGCCTTTGCCTCGCATTTCGCCCCGGCAATGCTGGAGCAGGCCCTGCATGTCTATCGCAGCACCTTTCAACCGTCCGCGTTTCTGGAGCGCCCTCATGTGATGATCGCAGCGGGTGTCTGTGCAGCCGAAACCGATGCAGAGGCCGCGTATCTGCGATCATCGCAACTGCTGGCATTTGCGCGCTTGCGGACCGGTCGCCCCGGCAAGCTGCCGATGCCGACAGCGCATGTCGGGCACGAGATTCCGGCCCCCGTCATGGCGCAGGTGGAACAGGCCCTGTCCTGTTCCGCCACAGGTTCGGCCAAAACCATCGCGAGCCAGCTCGGCGCGCTGATCAGCACTTACCAGCCGGATGAACTGATGATTACCGGAATGATACACGATCACAGCGCGCGGGTCCGGTCGTTCGAGATTGCAGCCGATATCCTGATGGACCTGCGCAATACGCAGAAAGCGGCGTAAAGGCGCGGCACCGAGCTTGCTGCCCCGTCCATTCGGGGCAAGTGCGTGCTGTTGTCCGCAGGCAGCAGGAATTTTCCGTACAGCGCTGGTCCGAAAGCATCTTTAAGGGTATCGATCTCGATGTTCCTGTTTCGCGCCAAGCCCGGAGACTGCTATGCCCGCCACCGAATTTGACTACATCATCATTGGTGCTGGCACTGCCGGTTGCTTGCTCGCCAATCGTCTGAGTGCGGACCCTTCCAGGCATGTCCTGCTGATCGAGGCGGGAAAGAAAGACAATTATATCTGGATCCATGTGCCAGTGGGCTATCTCTACTGTATCGGCAATCCGCGGACCGACTGGCTATATCAGACCGA
>SKRW01000084.1 GCA_007118295.1 Paracoccaceae bacterium
CCCCCCTGCTTGGTGTGTGTCTGTGGCCCATGATCATGTTCCTGCCCTGAGTGCTCATCATCACCCGCCCCCTGCGTTTATGCAGATGCGTGTTGCCTGCAGGCGGGCGGCGGAGTTCACGCATCTTGAACGGCTGTTGGCATGCGCACAACGGTCGGCCTGAACGCTGGACGGGCGCGCAGCGCCCGCCCCCCTGAACCAATCGCCGCTGATCCCATGCACCATAGTCCCGCCTTTCCCCTTTGTTCGCAGACATCCGCTGCGCGTGCTCTACCGCGCGCGGCGGGCAGTGAGGTCGCCGCCTGTCCGCTCTCGATCTGGACGCGGGGGGGAGCGCGAAGGTCGGGCAGCAATCCAGTCGGGCGTGCAGCGCCCGCCTCCATCGACGGGGTATTGTCCAGACGTATGAATGTGCCAGTTCCATACACGCGAGAACACCCATTGATTTGCACCCCTCTCGCACACCCGCAAGGCGGGCGCGCGCGGGTTGGTTTGGCCTGCCGCCGTCGATCCGAACACGGGGGGTGCGTGCAATGGTCGGCCAGAAAACCTGCCGGGCGCGCAGCGCCCGCCCCGAGGAGCAAAACATCAATGTGGCCCCGAGCCATGCCCCTGTGTCGTTTCGCTTCATCCGCAGTCAATCCCTCTGAATGCCCAACTGCACGCGCTGGCCAGCATGCTTGCCGCCTGCGCGCCCTTGGTCCGGACGCGGGGGTGCGCGCGAAGGTCGGCCAGCAAGCCAGTCGGGCGCGCAGCGCCCGCCTTCGTCGGCAGGGCATTGCCCAGCCTTACACGTCCGTCCACTCCATGCACGAATGCGCTCCTGCAAGCACCCTTCTCGTATACGCTGAGTTGCCGCGCTTCTGGGTGGGACGCCACCTGTCGGCTCTCGATCTGGACGCAGGGGTGCGCGCGAAGGTCGGCCAGCAAGCCAGTCGGGCGCGCAGCGCCCGCCTGCCCGAAAGGGGGAGCACCACGGCATATGACACTGCCCTTACCGCTCATGCGCAAAAACCCTCAGCAACTGCGCAGGCCCGCGCCGCCACAGTCGCAGCGCGGGCAGGCTGGCCGCTGCCAGCACCGCCAGCCCGGCCCAGAGCGCCAGCCGCGCCCAGTCGCCGGGGAAAACCTGCATCGGCAGACGCCAGCCAAAGGCCTGCACATTGATCACCGCCAGCAGCACCTGCGCCAGCATCAGCCCAACAGGCAATGCCAGTACCATCGTCAGCGCACCCAGCACCAGCGCGCGCGCCAGTTCCAGGGCCGCCAGATTGCGTGCGGTCAGCCCCAGCGCCCAGAGTGGGGCCAGTTGGGCCAGCCGCATGCCCGCCAGTGTCACCAGTGCCGCGAACAGTGCCAGCGCCGCGACCGACAGCGTCAGCACATTGAGCGCGCGTGTGATCAGGAAGGTGCGCTCGAAAATCGCCATCGACAGCGCCTTGGCCTGCGCCTGATCGGTGATCTGTGCCGCATTCAGGCCAAATTCGTCCTGCAATGCCGCGATCACTCTGGGGGCATCCGATGTGCGGATCGCGAATTGTCGCAGGGGGGCGTCGGGATAGGCGGCCTGGAAACGGGGCAGGGTGAGGACGGCCTGCGCAAGCGGGTTGCCGTAATCGGGATAGGCCCCCAGCACCGGCAGCGCGCCGATCCCCGGCAGATCGAGCGTGTCGATGCCGGGGGTCAGCCCGGCGCGGCGGTAGAGTTGTTCATTGACCAGAACGCCGTCGCCCTGCGCCAACCGGTCCCAGACTTGCGGCACGGGTGCGATCAGGGGCCAGTTGCCGCGGAATGTGGCGTGGTCCTTCATGGCATAGATCTGCGCGGGCTGGCCTGCGAGCGTTGCCTCGACGCGCAGCATGGGCAGGACAGCGTCGGAGCGCTCGGACAGGAAGATCTGCAGGCGCGCGGCCTCATCCGGGCTTGCAGGGACGACATTGACCTCGGCCACCAGCCGCAGGTCCAGCCAGTCGATAAAGGTCGCGCGAAAGCTCGCAACCATCGTGCCCACCCCGATATTTGCCGCCAGCGCCAGCATCAGCGCCATCAGCGCCAGCGACAGGCGCGGCAGATTCTGGCGGCTGTCGGCCCAGAACCACTGCGCCACGGGTCCGCGCGCGGCCCCTTGCGCCAGTCGCAGCAGCCCCGCCAGTACCAGCGGCACGGCCAGCGCCGCCGCCAGCAGGGCCGCACCCAGCAGCGCAAAACCCATGCCCAGCCCTGCGCCACCCGGCCCCGAGCCCAGCCCCGAGCCCAGCCCCGAGCTCAGCCCTGCACCCTGCCACGCGAGCCCTGCCGCCAGAACCCCCAGCGCGAGCGCAATACCGCCCTGCACGCGCTGTGTGCGCGCCGTGGCATGCGCCCAGGCGCGCGGTTGCGCCGGGGCCAGCAGCGGCAGGTGCCACAGCCGCCACAGGGCCTGCCCGCCCGCTAGGGCCGTACCCGCCAGTGTCATGCCCAGCCCCGCGAGCGCCCAGAGCGGATTGAACTGCAAGCTACCGGGGACGGGGGCGCCATAGAGCCCCCGCAGGGTCAGCGCGACATCGGGCAGCAGCAGCGCCGCCAGCGCGTAGCCCAGCACCAGCCCGGCGCCGCCCGCGATCAGCGCAAACAGCAGCATTTCCCCTGCGAGGCAGAGGGTCAGCGTCCGCAGTGGCAGGCCGAGGGCGCGCAGGGTGCGAAACATCGCGCGGCGTTGCTCGAAGGCCAGACCCACGGCAGAATGCACGATGAACAGCCCCACGGCAAAGGCCAGCAGCCCAAAGGCCGTCAGGTTCAGGTGGAACGAGTCTGTCAATCCGGCCAGTTCCGCCCCCTCGCCGGGGGCGGTCTGTTGCAACTCGGGCATCAGATCGTCAAGGGGGGCCAGCCCTGCGGGCTGGATCGGCGCGAGGGTCAGGTAGCTCAGCACCCCTTCGGCCCCCAGAAGGGTCTGCGCCACGCCGATATCCAGCAGCACTGTGCCGACAGGCACGGCCTCGGACGGGGTCAGGTCGCGGGACGCGGTGCCGATATCGCGCAGCGTCTGGGGGTGGGCGTAGCCTGCCCCGGCAAAAAACCGCTCCAGGTCCTGCGCCGCCAGGGCGGGGCCTACGCCTGCGGGGGCTGTCAGCGGCTCGATCCCGAGGATCGTGACGCGCGCCTCGCCCATCGCGGCGCGCCCCTCGATCACGGGCGAGACCAGCCAGCCTGCGCGGCGCAACTGGACAAAGGCGGCCTGATCCATCTGGCCAGACGGGTGGTGCAGGCGGGCCGTACCACCGTCGGACAACAGCGCCTCGGCGGTGGCATAGGCGCTGCGCGCTTCGGCATTGAGCGCCTGCACCCCGGACCAGAGCGCTGTCGCCAGCGCCAACCCGGCCAGCAGCATCGCCAGTTGCAGCCGGTTGCGCAGCCAGTGCGACAGGAGCGCGCGCAGCGCTGTGCCGGTCATGGCGCGTTGTCCATCCGGCCTGCGCGCAGGTGGTGACGCCTGTCGCAGCGCGCGGCCAGTCGCGGGGAATGGGTGACCAGCAGCAGCGCAGCGCCGGCCTCGGCGGTCAGTTCCAGCATCAGGTCCAGCACGCGGTCGCCGGTCGCCTCGTCCAGATTGCCGGTCGGTTCATCCGCCAGCACCAGTGCAGGGCGTGCCGCCAGACAGCGACCAATGGCGACGCGCTGTTGCTGCCCGCCCGAGAGTTGCTCAGGGTAGCGTGTCAGCAAATCCGCGACGCCCAGACGCTGCGCCAGGTCTGCCGTGAATGCGGCGTCATGGCACCCGGCAAGGCGGGCCTGAAACCCCAGATTATCGGCGACATTCAGCGAGGGGATGAGGTTGAATTGCTGAAAGATAAGTCCGACCTGCCCGCGCCGCAGCGCGGCACGGCCAGTATCGTCAAGCGTGGTCAGATCCGCCTCGCCAATTAGCACACGTCCAGAATCTGGGGCCTCCAGCCCGGCGGCGATATGCAGAAGCGTGGATTTGCCGCTGCCGCTTTCGCCGGTCAGCGCGTGCGACTGGGCGCGCGGCACGCGCAGCGATGCCGCGCGCAGCACCTCGACGCGGCCTTCGGCGCTGGCAAAGCTCTTGGTGATCCGGTCAAGCGTCAGGGCGGTCATGTTGGCAGGGGCCTTGGGCGGGGGATATTGGGCGTGCATGTCATGGATGTGCGGCCCTGCACAGGGGCTGTGGGGCGCAGGGCGCTTGGGAGGTGATGCATTCAGACCCATATCTGTGGCAAGCTGACGTGATGTGCAAGGAGGCTAGCGTGATGGCTGATGAACTCAAGACCCCGATCGCGGGGCTACACCATGTGACGGCCATCTCGGGGCCGGCGCAGGAGAATCTGGATTTCTACACGCGTGCGATGCGCACGCGCCTGATCAAGCAGACGGTGAATTTCGACGCGCCCGAGATGTATCATCTGTATTACGGCACGCAGGACGCGCGGCCGGGATCAGTCCTGACCTTCTTCAACCGCGAGGAAGGGGGCACGGGGCAGGCGGGCGCGGGGGCTGCGCTGGGCTTTGCCTATGCCGTGGACCCTGCGGCACTGGTTGACTGGCAGGCGCGGTTGGGCGGGCAAATCTCCACGCGGTTCGGTGCGCAGGTTCTGTCCCTGCGTGACCCGCACGGGCAGGTGCTTGAACTGGTCGCGGATGCGGATGTGGGCGAGCGGGATGCGGGTGACTGGGGGGTGTTCCATTCGGTGACACTCTGGGTCGAGGACCCGGCCCCCACAGCGGCGATCCTGACCGAGGTGTTCGGCTACGCCTTTGTCGGTGAGGAGCGTGGCACGGGCGGGCGCAGGCTGCGCTATGCGCTGCCCGGCGACGCGCCGGGGCGGGTCGTCGATCTGTGGCAGGCCGAAGCACCGGTCAGGGCGCGGCCCGGTCCGGGCACGATCCATCATGTGGCGTTCCGCGCGCGTGATGCGGCGCATCAGGCGGCACTGCGCGCGGCCCTGCTGGCACGGGGCACACAGGTGACCGAGGTCAAGGACCGGCAGTATTTCAAGGCGATCTACTTTCGCGAGCCCGGCGGCGTGCTGTTCGAGATCGCGACGGACGGGCCGGGGTTCGATCTGGATGAGCCAATGGCCGAACTGGGGCAGCGGCTGATGCTGCCGCCGCAATACGAACCGCGCCGCGCCGAGATCGAGGACCGGCTGCCGCCGCTTGTCTTGGGCGCGGCGTAAGGGGGCTGCCGCCCCCTCTGGGCGCTGCGCGCCCATTCACCCCGGTCGAGTATTTGGGGCAAGATGAAACCCATAAGAAAAAGGCCCCGGCGCGATGCCGGGGCCTTTCTTGCTGTCGGTCGCGTGTGGATTATTCGGCGCTCTCGGGTGCGATTTCCGCACCGGTTGCCTGATCGACCACTTTCATGGTCAGACGCACCTTGCCACGGTCGTCAAAGCCCAGAAGCTTGACCTTCACTTCCTGACCTTCCTTCAGCACATCGGACGGATGGTTCAGGCGGCGGTTCTCGATCTGGGAGACATGCACCAGCCCGTCGCGCTTGCCAAAGAAGTTCACGAACGCGCCGAAATCGACCAGTTTGACCACCTTGCCGGTGTAGATCTTGCCGACTTCGGGCTCTGCCACGATCGAATAGATCATGTCATAGGCCTTTTTGATGGCTTCCTGATCGTTCGAGGCGATCTTGATGATGCCGTCATCATTGATATCGACCTTGGCACCCGACACTTCGACGATTTCGCGGATGACCTTGCCGCCCGTGCCGATGACTTCGCGGATCTTGTCGGTCGGCACTTGCATCGTCTCGATCTTGGGCGCGTACTGGCTGAAGCCTTGGGGCGCGCTGATAGCCTTGTTCATCTCACCCAGAATGTGCATGCGCCCATCCTTGGCCTGGGACAGTGCCTGTTCCATGATCTCGAAGGTGATGCCCGCGACCTTGATGTCCATCTGCAGCGAGGTGATGCCCGCTTCGGTGCCCGCGACCTTGAAATCCATGTCGCCGAGGTGGTCCTCGTCGCCCAGAATATCGGTCAGGACCGCGAACTGGCCACCCTCTTCGAGGATCAGGCCCATTGCCACGCCAGCCACAGGGGCTTTCAGCGGCACGCCTGCATCCATCATCGACAGCGACCCGCCACAGACTGAAGCCATGGACGAAGAGCCGTTCGATTCCGTGATCTCGGACACGATGCGGATGGTGTAGGGGAAGTCGGTTGCCGCAGGCAGAACCGCCTGAAGCGCGCGCCATGCCAGCTTGCCATGCCCCACTTCACGACGGCCCGGAGGGCCGAAGCGACCAACCTCGCCCACCGAATAGGGGGGGAAGTTGTAATGCAGCAGGAAGTTGGATTTGCTGGTGCCGGTCAGCGCGTCGATGAATTGCTCGTCATCGCCGGTGCCAAGGGTGGTCACGCACAGCGCCTGTGTCTCGCCGCGGGTAAACAGCGCCGAGCCATGGGTGCGGGGCAGAACGCCGGTTTCGGCAACGATCTGGCGCACCGTCTTGGTGTCGCGCCCGTCAACACGGGGCTCGCCCGAGATGATGGCACCGCGCAGGATCGTGGATTCCAGTTTCTTGAGCGCCGAGCCGAGGTTTTCATCAGCAAGCTGCTCTTCGCTCAGCGCGGCCTTGATGGTCTCGCGGGCGGCTGAAATGGCCGCGACGCGCTCTTGCTTGTCGCGCAAGGCAAAGGCGGCGCGCATCTGCGTTTCGCCCGCTGCCTTGACTGCAGCCAGCAGGTCCGAGTAGTCGGCGGGCTGGTAGTCGAAGGGTTCTTTCGCGGCGTCTTCGGCCAGATCAATGATCAGGTCGATCACGGGCTGGATGTTGTCATGGGCGAATTTCACCGCGCCCAGCATTTCGGCCTCGGTCAGTTCATAGGCTTCGGATTCGACCATCATCACGGCGTCCTTGGTGCCGGCAACAACCAGATCCAGACGCTGCTCGGGGTTGTCGCGCAGCTTTTCCATGTCCTGACATTCGGGGTTCAGGATGTATTCGCCATCCGAATAGCCCACGCGGCAGGCCGCGATCGGCCCCATGAAGGGCACGCCAGAAATGGTCAGCGCAGCCGAAGCGGCGATCATGGCGACCATGTCGGGCTCGTTCACCAGATCGTGGCTGAGCACGGTGCAGATGACCAGAACCTCGTTCTTGAAACCCTCGACAAACAGCGGGCGGATGGGACGGTCGATCAGGCGCGAGGTCAGCGTTTCCTTGTCTGACGGGCGCGCTTCGCGTTTCAGAAAACCACCGGGGACCTTGCCTGCGGCGTAATATTTTTCGACATAATGCACGGTCAGCGGGAAAAAATCCTGCCCCGGCTTGGCCTGTTTGGCGAAGGTGACATTGGCCATGACCGTTGTTTCGCCCAATGTGGCGATGACCGAGCCATCTGCCTGACGGGCGACCTTGCCTGTTTCCAGTGTCAGGGTTTCTTGGCCCCACTGGATCGATTTCTTGGTGATGTTGAACATTCTAAGCGGTTCCTCAAGGAAAGCGCCAGCCCTCTGGCCTTTCCGGTTTGCATGGCGGCCCCATTGCCGCCGACCCCAATCATCACGCATCACGCCGGGGTCAGAGCGTCACGTCTCAGATGCGCGCGAGATACATGAAATGCACGCATAAGAAAAGCAGGAAAGCCGGTGGGGCTTTCCTGCCTTGCGCTGGCGAATGCCAGATGCGTCAGTAGCGGTAATGTTCGGGTTTGAACGGCCCGTCGACGGTTACGCCGATATACGCGGCCTGATCGGGCTTGAGTTCGGTCAGCTTGACCCCGATCCGGTCCAGATGCAGGCGCGCGACCTTTTCATCCAGATGTTTCGGCAGGATATAGACACCTGGCTGATATTCCGCGCCCTTGGTCCACAATTCGATCTGCGCCAGCACCTGATTGGTAAAGCTCGCGGACATCACAAAGCTGGGATGGCCGGTGGCATTGCCAAGATTCAGCAGGCGGCCTTGGCTCAGCAGGATCATGCGGTTGCCCGAGGGCATCTCGATCATGTCCACCTGATCCTTGATATTGGTCCATTTGTGGTTTTTCAGCGCGGCCACCTGAATTTCATTGTCGAAATGGCCGATATTGCCGACAATCGCCATGTCCTTCATCTCGCGCATATGCTCGATGCGGATCACGTCCTTGTTGCCGGTGGTGGTGATGAAGATGTCGGCGG
>SKRW01000166.1 GCA_007118295.1 Paracoccaceae bacterium
CACCTTGGCACAGACAATGACCATCATCTGCCATCTGCCATCTGCCATCTGCCATCTGCCATCTGCCATCTGCCATCTGCCATCTGCCATCTGCCATCTGCCATCTGCCATCTGCCATCTGCTGGGTTTTCCGGTCCCGACCGGTTCTGCCGGGGAAAAGCGCCACGCCGCGCGCAACCCCTGAGGCTGGCGCGGTGGCAGGACATGCCGCGACGCTCTGTGTGGTCATCTGGTGACATGCTGCGCAAACAGATTGTTCCGAAGACCACGATTCGCGCCCCGCTGTGCAGGATGTAATCTGCGACCGGGTCTGGTGTTCCTATATGCCCAGCAAACAGGCCGTTGCCAGCGCCGCGATACCTTCGCCGCGCCCGGTAAAGCCCAGTTGCTCGGATGTGGTGGCCTTGACGCTGATCTGATCCGTCCGGCACCCCATGATGCCGGCAAGGGCAGATTGCATCGCCGCTGCATGGGGGCCGATTTTCGGCTGCTCGCAGACCAGCGTCACGTCGCAATTCCCGACCCGAAACCCCCGCTCGGCGGCAAGTTCGACAGCATGCCGGAGGAAAATCGCGCTCGCGGCCCCTTTCCACTGCGGGTCCGACGGGGGGAAGTGGCGTCCGATATCGCCTTCGGCCAAGGCACCATAAATGGCATCTGTCAGCGCGTGCATGCCCACATCTGCATCCGAGTGCCCGACAAGACCCTGTGTATGGGGAACCAGCACGCCGCACAGCCAGCACCCCTCACCGGGGCCAAAGCGATGCACGTCATAGCCATTGCCCAGTCTGATCTGCATATGTCCCTCCTGCCGCGCAGCCAGCAGACGGGCGGCACGCTCGAAATCCTGTGGGTGGGTCAGTTTCAGGTTATCTTCGCTGCCCGGTGTCATGGTCACGCTGACACCCGCGGCGCGCGCAATCTCGACATCATCGGCCGCATCGCCCTGATGGGCGCGGTACGCCGTGAGGATGGTGGCAAAGTCAAAGCCTTGTGGTGTCTGCGCCCGAAACAGGCCATCGCGTGGGGCCGTTGCGGTCACTTGCCCGTTGGTCCCGCGCCACAACGCGTCGATCACGGGCAGGGCGGGGGCGGCGGCCTGTGCCTGCGCCAGCGCCGCGATCACATCGTGGATCACCCCGGTGGGCACAAGCGGGCGTGCGCCGTCATGGATCAGGACATGGCGCGGGGGGTGGGGTGCAAGGGCGTCAAGCGCGGCGCGGACCGACGCGGTGCGGCTCGCGCCGCCGCTCACGAGTGTCACGCCGTTCAGGTCAAGCCCCTGCGCCCGTGTCATGTCATCGGGGTGCAGCACCAGCACCAGCCGCGTCAATCCGGCGTCGCGGAACGCGGTCAGCGTATGGGCGAGGACGGGCCGCCCGGCCAACAGACGCCATTGTTTTGGCACACCCGCGCCAGCGCGCGTTCCGCGCCCGGCGGCGACAATGATTGCGGCAAATGCGTCCATGGCGGCCCCTGATATTTTCGTGCAGCTATAGGCCCAAGCAGGGGGTGCTGACAATCCGCGCGTTTGCCTGACAATTATGCACAATAATTCATCACATGATGAAATTCGCGTCAGTGTAAAGGCGGTGTTGTTTGCCTCTGGCCCGCCCGAGTTGTAGGTAAAGCATAAGGATTTCAGGATATGTCCATGCCCCGAACGGATAATGACGCAGGGATTCGCTTGCAGGGTGCGTTGCAGGTGATCGAGATTGCGCCGCCAGTATTGCTTGCGCCATTGGCGGGGATCACCGATCTGCCGTTCCGCAGGGTCGTTGCGGGGTTTGGCGCGGGGCTTGTGGTCTCGGAAATGGTCGCAAGTCAGGAAATGGTGCAGGCCAAGCCCTCGATGCGGGCGCGGGCGCGGGCAGAGCTTGGGTTGGGCGAGGCCCGCACAGCAGTTCAGCTTGCCGGACGCGACGCACACTGGATGGCCGAGGCCGCGCGCATGGTCGAGGCCAATGGCGCGCAGGTGATCGACATCAACATGGGCTGCCCTGCGAAAAAGGTTGTGGGCGGGCTGTCCGGGTCCGCGCTGATGCGCGACCCCGACCATGCGCTGCGCCTGATCGAGGCGGTGGTGGGCGCCGTATCGGTTCCGGTGACGCTGAAAACCCGGCTTGGCTGGGATGATGACTGCCTGAACGCGGCACATCTCGCGCATCGCGCGGCGGGTGCCGGTGTGCAGATGGTGACCATACATGGCCGCACGCGCTGCCAGTTCTACAAGGGGCGCGCGGATTGGGCAGCGATTGCCGCAGTCGTGCGCGCCTGTCCGGTGCCCGTGGTCGCGAATGGTGACATTGTCGGGCCGGACAGCGCGCGGCAGGCGCTGGCACAATCCGGGGCAGCGGGGGTCATGGTGGGCCGTGGGGCGCAGGGGCGTCCCTGGCGGCTGGCGCAGATTGCGGCGGAACTCTGGGGCGCGCGCGCGCCAGAGGTTCCGCAAGGTGGCGCGCTGGTCACGCTGGTTGGCGCGCATTACGAGGCGATGCTGTCCTTTTACGGGCGCGATCTGGGGGTCAAGGTCGCGCGCAAGCATCTGGGGTGGTATATCGACGCGGCCCGCGGTGCGCCCCTGCTGCGCCGCGAGGTGCTGACGGCCAGTGACCCGGCACAGGTCTTGCGCCTGCTGCCCGAGGCGCTTTCACCTGCCCCGCAGATGGAGCATGCCGCATGACTCCACCTGCCACTGGCACAATATGGGCGGCCTTGCCGGTGCCTGCGTTGCTGATCGGGCGCAAGGACGGGGTCGAGAGCATTGCCGATTGCAATCCGTCGGCCGAACAATTCCTCAGCCTGTCGCGTCGCGGAGTGCAGGTGCGCCCGCTGGCCGATGTTGTCCAGATCGAAGCACAGATCGACAAGGCCCTTGCGCGCTGCCGCGAGAACCGCGCGCCCGTGTTCATCAATGATGTGCATGTGTCTGTCGGTGACCGGCCCGCGACGCTGTGTTCGGTGCAACTGGCGCTGTTGGGCGACCGGCGCGATCTGGTGCTGATGCTGCTGGTGCCGCGTGACATCGCGGGCAAGCTGGGCAAGGCCGATGGGATCCGCCATGCCGCGCGCACTGCAATCGGCATGTCGCAGATGCTGGCCCATGAAATCAAGAACCCGCTGGCGGGGATAACCGGGGCGGCGCAGCTCTTGTCGATGGGGCTGTCGGGCGAGGACCGCGCGCTGACTGACCTGATCGTGGCCGAATCGCAGCGGATCGTGAAGCTGCTGGATCAGGTCGAGCAATTCGGCAACCAGCGCCCGCCCGACCGTCGCGCCGTCAACATCCACGACGTGCTGGAGCGCGCGCGCCGGTCTGCCGAAGTGGGTTTTGCCGCGCATATGCGCATCCGCGACGCTTATGATCCGTCGCTGCCGCCGGTCTGGGCCGATTCAGACCAGTTGTTGCAGGTGTTCCTGAATCTGCTGAAGAACGCCGCGCAAGCGAACCTGATGGGTGGGCGCATCCGCATCAAGACGTTTTTCGAGCATTCGCTGCGACTGCGCGCGGCCAGCGGACAGGATGTGGCACTGCCCATCCATGTCGAGATCATCGACGATGGTCCCGGCATTCTGCCCGAGATTGTCGATGAGATTTTCGACCCGTTCGTTTCCGGGCGCGAGAACGGAACCGGGCTGGGGCTGGCGCTGGTGTCCAAGATCATTGCCGCGCATGAGGGCTGGGTCACAGTCGAAAGCAAGCCCGGACGCACAGTGTTTCGCATATCGCTGCCGCGCGCACCGCGCGATGCCGACAACAAGGAGAAGTCCTGATGGACGGAACAGTTCTGGTGGCAGATGACGACCGTACGATCCGAACGGTTCTCACTCAGGCCCTGACGCGGGCGGGCTGCAAGGTGCATGCCACGTCCAGCCTGACCACGCTGATGCGATGGGTCGAGGAAGGGCGCGGCGATCTTGTCATCACGGATGTGATGATGCCCGATGGCAACGGGATCGAGATGATCCCCAAGATCAGTCAGGAACGCCCAGACCTGCCGGTGATTGTCATTTCGGCCCAGAATACGATCATGACCGCCATTCAGGCCAACGAGGTCGAGGCGCATGACTACCTGCCCAAGCCCTTTGATTTGCCCGATCTGCTGAAACGTGCCGGGGCCGCGATGAAAAACCGCCGCCTGATTTCGGCCAGCGAGGTGCCCGCGCGCCCCACGGCGGTGCCGCGCGGCGATATGCTGAGCATGGATGCCATGCCTCTGGTCGGGCGCACTCCGGTCATGCAGGAACTGTATCGGCTGATCGCGCGCGTCATCAACTCGGCCATGCCGGTGTTGATTATCGGTGAATCGGGCACTGGCAAATCGCTGATCGCGCGCACGCTGCATGACCTGTCGGACCGGCGCAGCCAGCCATTCATCACCGCCTCGGCAGAGGATCTGCATTCGTCTGACGGCGCGCAGACGCTGTTGTCCAGGGTGCGGGGGGGGACGCTGCTGCTGGACGAGTTGACAGCCTATGACACGGATGCGCAGCTCCGCGCGGCGCGTCTTCTGGACAGCCTTCCCGAGGACGGACCGCGTGTCATGGCGACCGCGCAGGGCAATCTGACCCGCGCGCTGGGCGAGGGGGCCTTGCGCGAGGACCTGTATTACCGGCTGGGCGGAGTCGTGCTGAATGTGCCTGCGCTGCGCGAACGGATCGATGATCTGGAACCCCTGTCCGAGCATTTCCTGTCACAGGCGGCGGATGAGGGGGCGAGTCTGCGCAAGCTTTCGCCCGACGCGATGGAGTTGATCCGCAGCTATTCCTGGCCCGGCAATGTGCGCCAGTTGCAGAACACGCTGCGCCGGTCGAGCCTGACCAGTTCTGACCCCTTCATCTCGCGCGCCGAGATCGAGGGCGCGCTGCAAAGTCAGCCCAGTGCCGTGGCCGTGGGCGAACGGTTCACGGATGAAACCCTGTCCGAATCGGTTGGACGTCACCTGCGGCGGTATTTCGACCTGCACGGGCAGGAATTGCCACCGCCGGGCCTGTATGGCCGAATCCTGCGCGAGATGGAGACACCGCTGATCGAAATTGCACTGGATGCGACCGGCGGCAATCAGGCGCGATGTGCGGACTTGTTGGGAATCAACCGCAATACGTTGCGCAAGAAAATTACCGAACTGGACATCGCGGTATCCCGTCGTCGCAAGCTGGCCTGAGCCTGCGCGCCAGATAGCACCGATTTGATGTAGAATTACCACATCACCTGTGGCAATCTCGCGGCATGTGTGAAGAGTTTCCCCAGCATTCCCGTGGGGGTCTGCGTTTGGGGCCCGAAGGATGGGCCAGTGTCATCGGTGCGATGAGGAAGTTGTGACAGGGTTGTCGCTCAGCAGGGCGTCGATATGGGACTGGGCCCGATTCGGCGCAGGCGACCGGCGCATGTCCAATTACATGGCTGTGGTTCTGGTGCTGCTGGGGCCGCTTCTTGTGGCGCTGACCTTGCTGGCGCTGGGGCCGCTTGACCAGCTTTTTGCCTCGCGCGGGTTGTTGCTGATCTTGCTGGCCGATCTGGTTTATCTGCTGATCATCGCGGCGCTGGTGGCGATGCGCATTGCCCGGCTGGTCGCGGCGCGGCGTTCGGAATCGGCGGGCGCACGGTTGCATCTGCGGCTTTCTGCCCTTTTCGCCACTATCGCGCTTGTGCCGACCGTCACGGTCGCGATTTTCGCCACCGTGACGTTGAATGTGGGGCTGGAAGGGTGGTTTTCGGACCGGGTGCAAAGTGTTCTGGGCAATTCGCTGGCGGCAGCCGAAGCCTACGAGTTCGAACAGGAGCGCGACCTGCGCATCGACACGGACCAGCTTGCCACCTATCTGGAAACGCTGCGCCGCGTGTTTCCGCTGATTGAGGAAGGAGAGCTTCGCAACCTGCTGTCCGAGGCGCAGGGGCAGGTGCAGCGTGGCTTGCGCGTGGCCTTCATCATTGATGGCGACGGCGATATCCGTGCCCGCGGCGAGCGGTCCTACCGCTTCAACTTTACCCCTCCCACGCCCGAACAGATGGCGCAGGCGCGCGATGGGGTCGTCATCATCAAGGACTGGCCGAACAACGAGTTTCGCGCCATTCAGGTGCTGGAAAACTATTTCGACCGGTATCTGTATGTCGCGCGCGAGGTGGATGGCGAACTCCTCAGCCTGCTGGACGAGACGCGCGAAACTGTCATGTTCTATCAGCAGCTTGAACGCGACCGGGGGCAGTTGCTGTTCCAGTTCGGCGCGCTCTATCTGGGGTTTGCGCTGATCCTCATCATGGGATCGATGTGGCTGGGGCTGAGTTTCGCCGAACGTCTGGCGCGCCCCGTCGGGCGTCTGGCAGAAGCCGCACAGCAGGTGGGCGCGGGGGATCTGGACGTGCAGGTGATCGTCGCGCGCGATGATGACGAAATCGCATTGCTGGGCCGTGTGTTCAACCAGATGACACATCAACTCAAGGGGCAGCGCGAGACCTTGCTGGAAAACAACCGCCAGATCGAGGCACGGCGGCGGCTGTTCGATTCGGTTCTGGGCTCGGTCACGGCGGGTGTGGTCGGACTGGACGCGCAGGGGCAACTCGAATTCATCAACCGCGCGGCTGAATCGATGCTGGCGGTCGATGGGGCAGCCCTGCTTGGTGTGCCGCTGGCCGATACGGTGCCCGAGTTTGTCCCGCTGCTGGACCGGTTGCGCAGCAGTCCTGCCGCCTTGGGCCGGGTGCAGGAAGAGTTGAAACTCGCCCGCGATGGTCGGCTGGAGACGCTTTTGGTGCGCGTGGCCGAACGGCGGCGCAGCGACGGGCGGCTGGAAGGCTATGTTGTCGCCTTTGATGATGTGACTGAACTGGTCTCGGCGCAGCGCATGGCGGCATGGGGCGATGTCGCGCGCCGGATCGCGCATGAGATCAAGAACCCGCTGACACCCATCCAGTTGTCCGCCGAACGCATCGAGCGCAAGTTTGCCCGCAAACTGGACAGTGCGGATGCCGAAAGCCTGTCGCAACTGACAAGTGTGATCGTGCGCCAGACCAACGACCTGCGGCGCATTGTCGATGAATTCTCGCGCTTTGCCCGCATGCCGGAACCGGACCGCCGGGCGCATGATCTGACAGCGATCCTGCGCGATTGCGCTCTGTTGCAGGAGAGTGGTCAGCCAGACGTGCGGTTTGACATGGCACTGCCTGATGCGCCCGTGGTGGTCGAGGTGGATGAGACGATGATGGCGCAGGCCTTCACCAACCTTATCAAGAATGCAGGCGAGGCAATCGAAAGCAAGCGCGCTGCGGGGGCGCCCGAAGGCTTTGCGCCCGAAATCCGTGTGCAGTTCGATGCCGGTGAAAGTGACTTGCGCATTTCCATAGCCGATAATGGCATCGGCCTGCCTGAGGATCGCGCACGCCTGTTTGAGCCCTATGTGACCACGCGCGCCGAGGGCACCGGGCTGGGCCTGTCCATCGTGCGCAAGATCATCGAGGAACATGGCGGCAGTCTGCGACTGGAAGATGCGCCTCTATTTGAGGGCTGCGAACACGCAGGCGCGATGGCGGTCATCCGCCTGCCGCGCCTGACGCCGGAACAGGGAGAGACAGATTTGAGACAGAGATTGGCGGAGCAGCACACATGAGCGATATTCTGATAGTCGATGATGAGCGCGATATCCGTGCCTTGATCGCGGATATCCTGCAGGATGAGGGGTATTCGACACGGCTGGCCGCCAATTCCGACGAGGCCATGGCCGAGGTCAACGCCAACCCACCCGCGATGATGGTTCTGGATATCTGGCTGAAAGACAGCAAGATGGACGGGATCGACATTTTGATGACGGTCAAGCGGTCCAATCCGGATATTCCGATTGTCATCATATCGGGGCATGGCAATGTTGAAATCGCGGTCGCGGCAATCAAGCAGGGCGCGTATGATTTCATCGAAAAGCCATTCAATATCGACAAGCTGATGGTCGTGATCAGCCGCGCGATGGAGGCCTCGCGCCTGCGTCGCGAGAACCAGTCGCTGAAACGGCGCGAGATGAACTCGTCCCAGATGCTGGGCGAGAGTCAGGTGTTTCGCACGCTGTGTGCCAATCTCGACAAGGTCACGCAATCGAACGCGCGCGTCATGTTCACGGGGCCAGCGGGCAGCGGCAAGGAAGTCGCCGCGCGCTATGTCTACGAGCATTCCGAGCGTGCTTCGGGACCGTTTGTCTGCGTTTCGGCGGCAACGATCGAACCGGACCGCATGGAAGAGGTGCTGTTTGGCCGCGAAAGCGCCGAACGCGGGGTCGAGCCGGGCCTGCTGGAACAGGCGCATGGGGGCGTGGTCTATCTGGATGAAGTGGCCGATATGCCGATGGGCACGCAATCCAAGATCCTGCGCGTTCTGGTCGAACAGCAATTCACCCGCGTGGGCGGGGCCGACAAGGTGCGCGTGGACATGCGGGTGATGTCGGCCACCTCGCAGGATCTGGGCGTGCGGGTGCGCGACGGATTGTTCCGGCAGGAACTCTTTGACCGCCTGAGCGTGGTGCCCATCCGCGTTCCGGGGCTGGAAGAGCGCTGCGAGGACATCCCGCTGCTGGCCGAGCATTTCATCGACGAATTGCACCGCCTGCAGGGGCTGTCGCGGCGCGGCCTGTCTGATGGCGCGCGGGCGCATCTGCAGACCATGCGCTGGCCCGGCAATATCCGCCAGTTGCGCAACGTGATCGAGCGCGCGATGATTCTGGGCGAGGCGGGCAGCCCCATCGAGATCCGTGATCTGCAGTCCGAGGCCCCCGTCAGCGACAGTGGCGATACGACAAAGGTCGTGCTTTCGGGCAGTCTGACGACGCTGCCGCTGCGCGAGGCGCGCGAATTGTTCGAGCGCGAGTATCTGTTGTCGCAGATACAGCGCTTTGGCGGCAATATCAGCCGCACCGCCAGTTTCGTGGGGATGGAGCGTTCGGCATTGCATCGCAAGCTGAAATCGCTGGGTGTGAGCGCGTCAAAGCTCTCTGAATCCAAGGTCTGATGCACCCATTGCCAAGGCTTGCGCAGGTGCGCACAGTCTGCCACGAGGGGTATGGGCTGTCACAAAAGGAACTCTGGGGCCATGAAGGTGATCGTGTGCGGGGCAGGGCAGGTGGGCTGGCAGATCGCCCGCCACCTGTCGGGCGAACGCAATGATGTGACCATCGTTGACAGCAAGCCCGATCTGGTGCGTCGTGCGACCGATTCGCTGGATGTGCAGGGGGTGGTGGGCTATGCCAGCTATCCCACAGTGCTGGATCAGGCCGGTGCCCGCGATGCCGACATGATTATCGCCGCGACCTATTCGGACGAGGTGAACATGGTCACCTGTCAGGTCGCGCATTCGGTCTTCGGGGTGACCCGCAAGATCGCGCGCCTGCGCGAGCAATCCTATCTGGACCCGCGCTATTCCGACCTGTTCCGCCGTGAACACATGCCCATTGATGTCATCATCAGCCCCGAGCGCGAGGTTTCTCAGGCTGCACTCAAGCGGGTGGCTTATCCGGCAGCATTCGATGTGCACGAGTATTTTCAGGGCAAGGCGCTGCTGATCGGGTTGCAGCTTGATGCGGAATGCGCGGTTCTGAATACCTCGCTGCGCGAGTTGTCGGAATTGTTCCCCACGTTGCGCATCATGGTCGCCGGTGTGCGGCGCGGCAAGCGACTGTTCGCGCCTGAACCCGAAGACCAGCTTTACGAGGGCGATCAGGTCTATCTGCTGACTGACACGCGCGATGTCATCCGCACCTTCGAAGTGTTCGGCAAGGCCCCCCAGCCACAAGGCCGGGTGCTGATCGTGGGGGGCGGAAATGTCGGGCTGGCAGTGGCGCGCTATCTGGAAAACCAGCCCCAGCGCGTGCGCGTCAAGGTGATCGAGCGCGACCGTGGCCGCGCTGAGGCGGCCGCCGATGCGCTGGTGCGCTCGATCGTGCTGCATGGCGACGGGATGGATGCCGGATTGCTGGAGGAAGCAGGCATCGCCAAGACGGACGCCGTGTTGCTGCTGACCGATGATGACCGCACCAACCTGCTGGCCGCCGTGCGCGCAAAGACCATGGGCGCGCGGCTGGCGATTTCGCTGATCAATGATCCCGGCCTTGTATCGCTGGCCGATGCGACGGGCATTGACGCACATATCAACCCGCGCGCGCTGACTGTCTCGTCCATCCTGCGCCATGTCCGGCACGGGCGCGTGCGGTCGGTCTATCTGCTGGGCGACCGCGAGGCCGAGGTGATCGAGGCGCAGGTACTGGGCACTTCGGCCCTGTCGAATGCGCGGGTGCGCGACATCGCGTTTCCCGAAGGGGCGCTGTTGATCGGCGTATCACGTCAGGGCGAGTTTCTGCGCCCGACAGGTGACATGGTGCTGCGCGAGGGCGATCTGGTGGTGATCTTCTCGCTGACCGAGGATGTGCCCAAGGTTGATGAATTGCTGCAGGTCGCGGTCGAGTTCTTCTGACAAGAGCGCGGCGCAGGGCGGAGGACAGCCATGAGGCGCAGTTCGCGCGGGACGGTCATCATGGTGGCGCTGATCGGGGCCACGGCGGCGGCGATGCTGCTGCCTGCGGCTGTGGGGTTCACCTTGCGCGAGCACGCGCTGGCGCGCGCGTTCCTGTATTCGGCCTCGCTTCTGGCCAGTGTTGCGGGCCTGATCTTTCTGGCCAGTCGGGGCACGCGGACGCATGACTCTGTGCTGTCGCACCCGTTCCATTACCTTGCCATCGCCTACCTGCTACTGCCTGCCCTGATGGCCATTCCGCTGACCGAAGCAGAGCCGGGGATGCGCTTTCTCGATGCGTGGTTCGAGATGGTTGCGGCCTTTACCACCACGGGCGCAAGCGTGATTGATGGTCCGGGTACCCTGAGCCTGCATCTGTGGCGGGCGCTGGTCGCATGGGGGGGCGGGCTGTTCACGCTGGTCGCGGTAATGGCGCTGCTGGCACCGATGAATCTTGGCGGGTTCGAGCTGTTCGCGGCACAGACGATGCGCCGGACGGACCTGCCGGACTGGAGCCACGCCCACCGTGCCAGCTATCTGGACGAAGGCTACTCCGACAAGAGCCTGACGCGCCTTCGGGACCAGCTTGCCCTTGTCGGGCCAATCTATCTTGGCCTGACGCTTGCCCTGTGGGTCGCGCTGTCGATTGCCGGAAATCCGCCGCTGATATCCCTGATCGTGGCCATGTCCACGCTCTCGACCTCGGGCATTCTGGCGGAACCTGTGCTGATGGGCGGGGTGTCCGAGGTTCTGATTGCACTGGTGCTGGTCTTTGCCTTGTGCCGCAGGCTCTGGCCCGGTGCCACGTCGATGGCAGGTCAGGAACCCTTGCGGCAGGACATGGAACTGCGTCTGGCGCTGGTATTGATGGCCGTGATCGTGCTGGTTCTGGGGGTGCGCGCGGGCTTCGGTGCTGGGCCCGGCAGTCCGGGGGCCGCGCTGGCCGAGATATGGGGCATGGCGTTTACGGCGCTGTCCTTTCTGACCACGACCGGGTTTGTCAGCGCGCATGTCGTCGGGCCGGATGGGGTGTTTGCAGGTCCGGGCGGGCTGATCTTTCTGGGGCTGGCCATGATCGGGGGCGGCGTTGCGACCACGGCAGGCGGCTTGAAGCTGATGCGCGTCTTTGCGCTGTTCTGGCAGGCCCGCCACGAGGTCGAGCGACTGGTTTACCCCGTCAGCGTGGGCGGTGACGGTCCGCGTCTGCGGGGCTTGCGCCGTGTCGGCGCCGTATCGGCCTGGCTGTTTCTCATGATCTTCATCTTTTCGCTTGTCAGCCTGACGGCGCTGCTGACCCTGACCGGCGTGCATTTCGAGGATGCGATGATCTTTGCCGTTGCGGCCCTGACAACAACAGGCCCGCTGGCGCAGGTCGCAGGTGCAGAGCCGCTTTTATGGGCGGATCTTGGGGGGCTGGCCAAGGTGGTCATGGCCTTTGGCATGGTACTGGGGCGGCTGGAGTTGCTGCTGCTGCTGTCAATCTTCTGGCGGCGTTAGCGGCATGATTGCCCGTGCCAGAGCGCAATAAAGTTGCTTGGCACTTGCGTTTTATGGTTTTCAGGGCTGGAAGTTTCGTGAAACCCGCTCCATAATTGAAATATAGGGAGAAGAGGCTCCTTGCGTATAGCAAACACGCCCAGCAAAAAGGCAAGCGCATGGCCAATGACAAACAAAACCTTCAAGACGCATTTCTGAACCACGTCCGCAAGAACAAGGTTCCGGTTACAGTTTTTCTGATCAACGGGGTCAAGCTGCAGGGGGTTATCACCTGGTTTGACAATTTCTGTGTGCTGTTGCGCCGCGATGGGCAAAGCCAGCTTGTCTACAAGCACGCCATCTCCACGATTATGCCGGGCCAGCCGATTTCGCTCTATGAGGGTGAGAACTGATCGCGCGCTCAACTGCTGATCTGACCGACACCACAAGCGCCAGCAGCGTGACACGCGCGCTGGTGCTGCATCCGGATATCCGCACGTCACCCGACCCGCGCGAGGCCGACAATGCGCTGGCCGAAGCTGTCGCGCTGGCGCATGCCTTGCCGGGGCTGGAAGTTGTTGACAGCATGGTCGTGCGCCTGCCCAAGGCGCATGCGGGAAAGCTGTTTGGTTCTGGCAAGGTGACGGAACTGGGCGAGGCGATCAAGGCTGCCGAGATAGAGCTTGTGCTGGTCGATGGTCCGGTAACGCCCGTCCAGCAGCGCAATCTCGAACGCGCATGGGATGTAAAGCTTCTGGACCGCACGGGGCTGATCCTCGAAATTTTCGCGGATCGCGCCCGCACCCGCGAGGGTGTGTTGCAGGTGGAACTGGCCGCGCTCAGCTATCAACGCACCCGGTTGGTGCGGGCATGGACCCACCTTGAACGCCAGCGCGGTGGTCTTGGCTTTGTGGGTGGCCCCGGCGAGACGCAGATCGAGGCTGACCGCCGTGCCATCGACACGCAGATGGTGCGCCTGCGTCGCCAGCTTGCCAAGGTTGCGCGCACGCGCGAGTTGCACCGCGCCGCACGGCGCAAGGTGCCCTATCCGATCGTGGCGCTGGTGGGCTACACGAATGCGGGAAAATCCACGCTGTTCAACCGCCTGACCGGGGCCGAGGTGCTGGCCAAGGACATGCTGTTTGCCACGCTGGACCCGACCATGCGCGCCGTGACCCTGCCCACGGGCAAGGACGTGATCCTGTCCGATACGGTGGGCTTTATTTCGGACCTGCCCACGCAATTGGTGGCCGCGTTTCGTGCAACGCTGGAAGAGGTGCTGGAGGCCGACCTGATCGTGCATGTCCGCGATATCGCCCATCTGGAAACCGAAGAGCAGGCGCGCAATGTCCGCGATATCCTGTCCGATCTGGGGGTCGGGGCAGAGACACCTCTGGTCGAATTGTGGAACAAGGCCGATCTCTTGCCGGATGAGCAGCGCACCGCCCTTGAGACGCGCGCGTCAGCGCGGGCGGATATCTATCTTGGGTCGGCCATCACCGGGCAGGGGCTGGAGGGTCTGTTCGCGGCCATGACTGCGCAGCTTGACGATGTGCGCCACCGTGCCGAAATCACCCTTGGCTTTGCCGAAGGGCGCGCGCGGGCCTGGCTTTATGCGCAAGCGCTGGTCGAGCATGAGGTCGAGCTTGCGGAAGGCTACTGCCTGCATGTCTACTGGACAGACCGCCAGCGCGATCAGTTCGCGTCCCTGCGCAAGTCCGGGTAACGCAGCCCGGACCCTGCGAATCGCGGCGAGTCTCGCATTGGTTGCAATCGCGTTACGATCCCCTGGCCGCGCTGACCAATTGTGGCGGTCCCAAGGCAGAAATGGCACGACAGGCCGTATTTTACCTTGGTTTTGTCCAGATCATACCCAAGCGCGACCACAGTTAACGGTCAGTAAAGAACTCTGTAGATGTCAGGGTTTTGTCATGAGCTATCATAGTCCAATCGTCGTCACGCCGCTGCTTGCCAAGTCGCAGCCCGAAACGCACGCCGTCCCGCACGGGGATGAAGGACACGGGCATCTGGAGACGATTGTGGGTCTGATCCGCCAGACCACCGGGGCCGAATCGGTCATGATTCAGTTTCAGGGCGACGCGCCTCAGGCTGTCGCGGTGGGTCTGGACTGCATCGAGGTCAAGCTGATGGAGGGGCGCAAGCGCGTTGGCATGTTGCGCGCCTTTGCCACAGAATTTCATCCCGGCGCGCGACATCTGATGCAGGGTTTTGCAAAGCTCATCGTCGAACAGAACGCACTCTGGGCGCAGGCGCATCTGGATTCGCTGACAGGCGCATTGACGCGCCGTGCCTTTGCCGACGATCTGGAGCGTGCCGTCGCGCAATATCGTCGCCATGATGCCCCGTGCAGCCTGATCATGTTCGACCTCGACCACTTCAAGAGGGTCAATGATTCCCATGGTCATCTGGCGGGTGACGCGGTGTTGCGGGCTGTCGGGCGGCTGGTAAAGCGCGAATTGCGCGCCGAGGACCGGTTCGGTCGTCTGGGCGGCGAGGAATTCGGCGTTCTGGTCGCGGCCGATGTCGAAACCGCCACCGAAATCGCCGAACGCCTTCGGATTGCAATCGCGTCGAGCAAGGTCGAGGGGTTCGAGGAGATACGCTTTACCGCCAGCCTTGGTGTGGCCGCCTGTGATATCGAGATCGACTCGGTCATGGCGCTGATGTCCAAGGCGGACGAGCGTCTTTATGCCGCCAAGAAAGCCGGGCGCGATCAGGTCTGCGCCAGCCCCGCCCGGTTGCGTGCTGCCCCCTATAACTGACCCGGTTTCACGGCAATCAACTGCGCACGGCTGCGTGATTCTGCCCTGATCTTGAAATTGGGGCTTTGAATGGGCCACAATAATCCATAGATGGAATGTGTACGGGTCCGCGCTGCCGCGCGGCAGAGGGAGATACACATGCTGAACAATATTGGCCCCGCTGGTCTGATCCTGATCGCGATTGTCGTGCTTGTCCTGTTCGGGCGCGGCAAGGTAGCCGGACTGATGGGCGAAGTGGGCAAGGGGATCACCTCGTTCAAGAAGGGTCTCAAGGAAGAGCCCGGCGAGATCGAGAAATCCGATGATGAAGACGCGGCCAAGACAGCCCGCGACGTGACGCCCGAAGCTGACAAGGACAAGGCTTGACGCCTTTGGTGCGAAGCGGTGCTGCCAGCGGCGCGCACGCGACGCCATGGCTGAAAGGGTGTCATGTTTGACCTGGGCTGGACAGAGCTTCTGGTAATCGGCGTTGTTGCGCTGATCGTGGTGGGTCCCAAGGACCTGCCAAAGATGTTTCGTTCGCTGGGGCAATTCACCGCCAAGGCCCGCGCCATGGCGCGCGAGTTTCAGCGCGCCATGGATGATGCAGCCGATTCCACCGGGGTCAAGGATGTCGCGCGCGACCTGCGCAAGGCGACGGATCTGCAGGGCATGGGACTGGACGAGTTCAACAAGGTCAAGAACTGGGACCCGATGCGTGACGATTCTGCCGCCAAGCCGGGCAAGGGCCGCGCGCAGGACGGCAAGGCGACCGATACAAGCGCCGAGGATGAAGAAGCGCTCGACCGGATTTCGGCAGAGATGGAAAACCTGCGCCGAGAGCGGGCAGACAGCAAGGCTGGCACGTCCCCCGCCAAGGAGAGTCCGGCACCCACCCAACCCGCAGCGGGAAAAACGACGCAGGCAAAACCTTCAAGAGCCAAGGCCGCCAGCGCTGCCAAGGCTCAGTCCGACGCGCCCCAGACTGCCAAGCCCCAGACTGCCAAACCCCAGACGACAAAGCCAAAGACGACAAAGCCAAAGACGGCCAAGCCGAAATCAGCCAAGCCCAAAACAGCCAAGGCGACAACGCCAGAGCCAAACGCGCCCGCCCCGGATGCGTCAGACACGAGTAATGCATGAGCCCCACCAATCGCCCTGACGAGATCGAGGACCAGAGCGCCCCCCTGATCGAGCATCTGGCCGAGTTGCGCTCGCGTCTGATCAAGTCGGTTCTGGCCTTTGTCGTGGGGATGGTGATGTGTTTCACGGTCGCCACGCCCATCTTCAATTTTCTGACCGCGCCCTTGTGCGATGCGTTGGCCTCGCGCGGGCAGGATTGCGACCTGATCTTTATCAGCCCGCAAGAAGGTTTCTTTGTTGCGATCAAGGTCTCGCTTCTGGGGGGGTTCATGCTGGCCTTTCCGGTGATCGCGGGGCAGATGTGGCGCTTTGTGGCACCTGGGCTCTACCGGTCCGAGAAGAACGCCTTTCTGCCCTTTCTGGTCGCCTCGCCGTTCATGTTCCTGCTGGGTGCGTCCTTTGCGTTCTATGTCGTGACGCCGCTGGCCTATAACTTCTTCCTCGGGTTCCAGCAGTTCGGTGCCAGTGGCGAAGTGGTCGAGGGCGTGCCGGGTGCGGCGCCCCTGTCGGTCGTGTTTCAGGGCTCGGCGCAGGAGTATCTGAACCTGACGATCAAGTTCATCGTGGCGTTTGGCCTGTGTTTCCAGTTGCCGGTCTTGCTGACCCTGATGGGCAAGGCGGGGCTGGTTTCGGAAAAGGGGCTGCGGGCCGGGCGCAAATGGGCGATTGTCGGCATCCTGACACTGGCGGCTTTGGTCACACCCCCCGATGTGATTACCCAGGTCATCCTGTTCGTGGTGGTCTACGGGCTTTACGAGATCTCGATCCGCCTGGTTGGCCATGTCGAGCGCAAGCGCAACGAAGAGTTGCGCCGCGAAGGCCTGCTGGACGAGGATGACGAGATTTTCGAGGATGAGCTGGAAGACGAGAAATGAGCCACGCACCCGATTGGCAGGCCGCGTCCAGTGACAGCCTGCGCCGCATTGCCGAGGCGCTGGAACGTCTGGCACCGCCATCGGCACCCGCGCCGGACCTGAGCGCCGCCGAAGCCTTTGTCTGGCATGTTGCGCCCGACCGACTGCAACCCGTGGCGCAGGTCAACCGCGTGGCGCTGGACCTGTTGCTGGGCATCGGGCGCGCCCGTGACACACTGTTGGCCAATACGCTGCAATTCGCGCGTGGGCTGCCTGCAAATAACGCGCTGCTTTGGGGTGCGCGGGGGATGGGGAAGTCATCGCTGGTGAAAGCGGTTCATGCGCAGGTCGTGGCCGAGATGCCCGACGCGGCACTGAAACTGGTCGAGATCCAGCGCGAGGATCTGCCCTCGATCGGGCGGCTGATGGGCCATCTGCGCGGAGCAGAAGCGCGCGTGATCCTGTATTGTGACGATCTGTCCTTCAGCCATGATGACCAGCATTACAAATCGCTCAAGGCGATTCTGGATGGCGGTGTCGAGGGGCGGCCCGGCAATGTCGTGCTCTATGCAACGTCGAACCGCCGCCACCTGATGCCCCGCGATATGATCGAGAATGAGCGCTCGTCAGCGATCACCCCCTCCGAGGCGGTCGAGGAAAAGGTCTCGTTGTCGGACAGGTTCGGGCTGTGGCTGGGCTTTCACCCCTGTGGGCAGGATGAGTATCTGGCGATGATCGAGGGGTATTGCGCGGCGTATGGGGTACAGATTGACCCGGCGCGCCTGCGGGCCGAGGCGATCGAGTGGCAAGCCACGCGCGGCAGCCGGTCAGGGCGGGTGGCCTGGCAGTTTTTCACCGATCTTGCAGGACGCGAGGGCGTGCCGATTTGACAGGGGGCTTGAGGGGCTGCCGCCCCTCAAACTCCCCGCTTCAAGGGGATGACATCCCCTTGAAAATCCCCGTGAGTATTTGAGGCAAGATGAAATCAGGCAGCGGCGGCGTCGAAAATGGCGTCGATCATCGCCTGATTGCCGCGCGACATTTCCAGCGGGCAGGCGAAGGGGGTGCCATTGGTCGCGCTTTGCGCGAAGTTTTCGAGCATCAGCGCGTATTGGTTGACAGCGTTAAAGCGCTGCACCCGCGTTTCGCCATCACGCTGCCATTCGACGCGGCAATCGCCAAAGACATTCGCATTGAACGCGGCCGAAAGCTCGATCCAGCCATCCTGCCCGTGAAACAGCATGTGCTGGCGGCGATCCTGCATCATGCCGCAATAGAAGGACATGGTGAATTCCGGGAAATCGGCCCAGACTCGGGCGAAGATATCGACGTTGTTCTGGGTGCGGATATCCGCGCGCAGGCGTGTCGGCTCGGCACCTGTGGCAAAGCGCGTCGCGATACAGGGATAGACGCCGACATCGCGCAGCCCGCCGCCGCCCATATCGGCGCTGTGCCGGATATTGGCAAGGTCGCGGTTGGTGTAGGTAAAGCAGCCCTCGACATGCTCCAGCCGCCCGATGGCCCCTTGGGCAAGCAGGTCGCGTGCCAGATGCCATTGCGGGTGGTGGATGATCATGAACGCCTCGGCGATCAGTTTGCCGGTGGACTCGCGCGCGGCGATCAGGCGGTCGATGTCTGGTGCACGCAGCGCGATGGGCTTTTCGCACAGCACATGCTTTCCAGCTTCGGCGGCGCGCAGGGACCACTCGACATGCAGGTGGTTGGGCAGGGGGATATAGACAGCATCCACGGTGGGATCATCGAGCAGCGCCTCGTAGCTGGCATGAACCTGCACGCCCGGCGCGAGAGCCAGAAAAGGGGCCGCGCGGTCCGGGTCTCGGGTGGCCAGTGCGACCAGTTCGGTGCCCAGCGCCAGTTGCATCGCCGGTGCGAGTTCGGTTCGCGCGATCTTGGCCGCGCCCAGAATACCCCAACGCATGTTGACCTCCATGTTGATTGATAGCGCGAACATAACGATGCTGACCGCCGCTGCAAGGACCCATGCGCCCATTGACGCCTGTGCGGTCGCAGCGTAGGGCAGGAGGGCTGAAAGGGACCCATGCGATGAACCTGTTTTCTGATATCCGCACGCTTGTCATCACCTGTCTGGAGGCAATGACCGCAGAGGGCGCGCTGCCCGAAGGGCTGGCCTTCGGCCCCGTCGCGGTCGAGCCGCCGCGCGATGCCGCCCATGGCGATATGGCCACAAATGCCGCGATGGTGCTGGCCAAACCCGCAGGCCAGCCGCCGCGCGCGATTGCCGACGCTTTGGCGGCGCGTCTGGTGCGGGACGCCCGCATCGATGCGGCCGACGTGGCCGGACCGGGCTTTTTGAACCTGCGGCTGGCTCCGGGTGTCTGGCAGGACATCGTGGGGGTGGCGCTGGCGCAGGGGGCGGATTTCGGACGCTCGGACATGGGGGCGGGCGCGCGTGTCAATGTCGAATTCGTCTCGGCCAACCCCACAGGGCCGATGCATGTGGGTCATACGCGAGGCGCCGTGGTGGGCGACGCGCTGTCGAACCTGCTGGCCTTTGCAGGCTATGACGTGACGCGTGAATATTACATCAACGATGGCGGCGCGCAGGTCGATGTTCTGGCGCGTTCGGCCTATGAGCGCTACCGCGAAGCGCATGGGCTGAGCCCCGAGATTGCCGAGGGGCTTTATCCCGGCGAATATCTGATCGAGGTGGGCGAGGCGCTGAAGGCAGAATTTGGCGACCAGTTCCTGAACCAGCCCGAATCCGTCTGGCTGGAGACGATCCGCAATTTCGCGACCGACCGGATGATGGGCATGATCCGCGAGGATCTGGCCGCCCTTGGGGTGCGGATGGATGTCTATTCCAGCGAAAAGGCGCTTTATGGCACTGGCGAGATCGAAACCGCCATCGAGCGGTTGCGCGCGCAGGGGTTGATCTATCAGGGTGTGCTGGAGCCGCCCAAGGGCAAGACGCTTGAAGATTGGGAGCCGCGCGAGCAGACCTTGTTCCGGTCCACCGCGCATGGCGATGACGTGGACCGCCCGATCATGAAATCGGATGGAAGCTGGACCTATTTCGCCCCTGATATCGCGTATCATTACAACAAGATATCGCGTGATTTCGACATGCTGATCGACATTTTCGGGGCCGATCATGGCGGCTATGTCAAGCGCATGAAAGCCGCCGTCTCGGCGCTGTCGAACGGGCGGGTGCCGCTGGATGTAAAGCTGATCCAGCTTGTGAAGCTTTACAAGAATGGTGAGCCGTTCAAGATGTCGAAACGTGCGGGCACATTCGTGACGTTGCGCGACGTGGTCGAGATGGTGGGCGTGGATGTGACCCGGTTTGTCATGCTGACGCGCAAGAATGACGCGACGCTGGATTTCGATTTCGACAAGGTGCTGGAACAGTCCAAGGACAATCCGGTGTTTTATGTGCAATACGCGAATGCCCGCGTGCACTCGGTCTTGCGCAAGGCTGCCGAGGCCGGGGTCGAGGTGACGGACGCTGCGCTGGGTGGGGCGGATCTGGCCCTGCTGAACCATGAGGCCGAGCTTGCGATGATGCGCAAGCTGGCGGAATGGCCGCGGATCGTGGAGTTGGCCGCACGCACGCAAGAGCCGCACCGCGTGGCGGGCTACCTGTCCGAGGTCGCGGCAGAGTTCCACGGGCTGTGGAACAGGGGCAACGACCTGCCCGCCCTGCGCTTCATTCAGGAGGGCGATCACGCAACAACTGCGGCAAAAATCGCACTGGTTCGTGCGACAAGCGTTGTGATTTCTGCGGGTCTTGCTATCTTGGGCGTCACACCGGTCGAGGAAATGCGGTAAAAACTGCAACCCGGTCGGACCAATTGCAGGCGGGCCGCATTACCGGGCCGCCGCACAATAAAAGAATGGCGCAAAATGGCGCTGGATCAGGCAATGTCGGGCAGACATCTTGCCAAACAAGTGAAAGCATCATTGTCAGGCATGCGCCTGACATATGAGTGAGGCAGGCATGGGCAACAACAGGTATTTTCCAGCACAGGATGCGCCGGGCTATTCCCCGCATTTTCATGCGCAGGGCGCCGATGACAGGGTGCAGTATGCGCCGCAGTATCACGCCCACGCGGCAACCGGCGGCAATGCACCCGAACCGCCCTTGCGCACTGCGCAGCCGTATGGCGCGGCGGGCTACGGTGCGTCCTATGCGCCCCATCCCCCCTATCCGAATTACGCACCTGCCGCCCCCCGACCGGCGACCCACGCGCCTGAACCAGTCGCCCCTGTTGGGCTGGGCAGTGTTGCCCATGCCTTGGGGGCCGTGCTGTCGGTGGCGCTGATCGTCGGGGCTGGTGGATGGGTGTGGCAGATGATGAAGCGGGATGTGGCTGGCGTGCCGGTTGTGCGCGCGCTGGAAGGGCCTGTGCGCGTCGCCCCGGATGATCCGGGCGGGCGGCAGGCGGCGCATCAGGGCCTGTCTGTCAACGGTCTGGCGGCCGCAACCGACGAGGCCCCGCGCGAGCAGATCGTGCTGGCCCCCGCGCCGTTGGATCTGACGGGCGATGATCTGGTTGCACCTCCGCCATCGTCCGCGTCCTCGTCTGCCCCCGCGCTTTCGGAAAACCTGCCCATCCCCGTGGCGCTCTCGCAAGAGGTGCCAACGCCCGCCATTGGCGTTGAACTGGGACTGCAGAACCCCACGCGCCGCGCCGTCGCGCAATCGCCCCGACCCGCCCCGCGCGAGGCAGGAACAGTTGCGCAGGCGCGCGAGGCCAGCCTGCGCGCGCCTGCGCAGAGTGGAAACATGAGCGATGATCTGGCGGCCTCGGTCGCCAATTCGGTCGCCGCCGGGCTGAGCAGCACGCGCGAGATTGATGTCGATCCCGCGACCATCGGCCCTGGCACACGTCTGGTCCAGCTTGGGGCCTATGATGATGCCGCCACGGCCCGCGCCGCGTGGGACCAGCTTTCGCGCCGGTTCTCGCCGCTGCTGGAAGATCGGGGGCGGGTGATCGAGGCTGCGCATAGCGGCGGGTCGGTGTTCTACCGGCTTCGTGCGCATGGCTTTACCGACGAGCGCGACGCGCGCCGCTTCTGCGCCGCGCTGGTTGACCAGCAGATCGACTGCATACCGGTCCTGATCCGATGAACTCGGGCCCGCGCGCCGTCGTCTTCGGCTGTGCCGGGCTGGAACTCTGCGCGCAGGAACGCCGGGTTTTCGCGGCCAGCCAGCCCTGGGGCGCGATTCTGTTTGCCCGCAACATCGAGACACCGGACCAGTTGCGCGCCCTGACCAGCGATCTGCGCGATGCTGTCGGGCGGGACCTGCCCATCCTGATCGATCAGGAAGGGGGGCGCGTGCAGCGCATGCGGCCACCGCATTGGCGCGAATGGCTGCCGGCGCTTGATCAGGGCGTGATGGCGCGCGATCCTGTGCGCGCGATGGCACTGCGCGGGCGTCTGCTGGCGGCGGAACTGCGTGATGTGGGTATTGATGTGAATTGCGCACCGCTGGCCGATATCGCAGGTGCGCAGACCCATGCCGTCCTGCGGAACCGCTGCTATGGCGAGACTCTGCGCGAGGTGGTGTCGCGCGCGCGCGCCATGGCGGACGGGCTTTTGGCGGGGGGCGTGTTGCCGGTGCTCAAGCATATTCCCGGTCATGGGCGCGCAACGCTGGACAGCCATCTGGACCTGCCGGTGGTTGATGCATCGGCAGACGACCTTGCCGCGACGGATTTCGCCGCCTTTTCGGCCTTGCGTGACCTGCCGCTGGGGATGACGGCGCATCTGGTCTTTCGCGCCCTCGACCCGGCTGGCCCTGCCACGACCTCACCCCGCATGATCCGCATGATCCGCGAAGAGATCGGCTTTGCGGGCCTGTTGCTGACCGATGACATCTCGATGCAGGCCTTGCGCGGCGCGGTGACAGAACGCGCGCAAGCCGCGCTTGCGGCGGGCTGTGATCTGGTGCTGCATTGCAATGGCGACATGTCCGAGATGGAGGCCCTGGCCGATATCTGCCCACCGCTCGCAGGCATATCAGCCCAGCGTTCGGTCGCTGCGCTGGCGGCGCGACGGGGACCGGACCCGGTTGACCTTGGCGCACTGGAAGCGGAATATCGCGCCCTCCTGACACCGAAAGACGAATCCGTATGAGTCTGGAACCCTGGGACGAAGTGCGCACGGCTCTGCATGTTGCCCGCGCAGGTACGGTCAGCGGCGCTGCCTCTGCGCTGGGGGTGCATCATGCAACCGTCATCCGCCATATCGACGCGCTCGAGGACCGGATCAACGTTAAGCTGTTTCAACGCCATGCCAAGGGCTACACCCCGACCGAGGCCGGGTCTGCCCTGTTCAAGGCCGCCCGCGAGACCGAACAGCGTTTCGAGCAACTGGCCGCACAACTGCAAGCCTTGCAGGAGGGGATCTCGGGTGCAGTTGTGATCACGACGATCCCGGAACTCAGTGCACTGCTTCTGCCCTGCATCGTGACGCTGCGCACCCTTCATCCGGCGCTTGTGCCCTGTCTGCGCACCGAGGAACGCGTGCTGCGACTGGAATATGCCGAGGCCCATGTCGCGATCCGTGCAGGTGCGCAGCCACAGGAACCTGACAATGTGGTTCAGCCTCTAGGCGCGCTGCCGATCGCGCTGTTTGCCAGCCCGGCCTATCTGGCGGACCATGGAACGCCCGGCACCGATGCGGCGCTGCGCGACCATGTCTTCGTGGCCGCTGATGGCGCGTCCGAGCGCGCACCGGTAGAGCGCTGGCTGCACCAGCAAGGACACGCGATCGCGTTTCGCAGCAATGACCATGCCACCCGCATCGGCGCGATCCGCGCCGGGATGGGACTGGGTTTCCTCGCGCGCGGTTCGGATGCCAAAGGACTGGTCGAGGTAATGTCCCCGCGCACGGACTGGCGCTCCGAACTCTGGCTGGTCACGCATGTCGATCTGCACCGCAGCCCCAAGGTGCAGGCCTGCACCATGCTTTTGCGTACACATTTCAAGGCGATCCTGACTGCATGACGCCATGACTTGCTAGCGTGCGCAGGCAACCCAAGTTCGGCAGCAAATTGAGATTTCGGGCTGGATGCGTTTGGGCCAGGCTCGATATTTCAATGGGTTAGGTTGTGAACGCAGGTGATTTCGCGAATGTCTTGTTGTGGCACGC